>CAIKLQ010000897.1 GCA_903828255.1 uncultured Verrucomicrobiota bacterium | reverse complement strand
GTCCGCCCGCCCGGTTTTTGGTTTTGTCGTTTATCCCACGGATTTCGGCTCCTACAGAGTTTTGAAAGCGCCGCGAGTGAACAATTTCCTTTGCGGCTCCGGGCGTTTGCGTGAAATTCTCCGCGTGCAAAAGCTCGGCAAGAACCACGGTCGCTACCACGGCGAAACAATTGACATTCGCGGGGTGCTCCGCGAAGTCGAGGCGGCGGCGCAGTTGCAAGGCTGGCACCTAAATTTGGTTTGGCTTGGTCCTGCTCACGGCCCGGCAATTTCCATCACATTCCCCGCCGGGCTTTCGCCAGCGGAATTGCGGGCGATCATTTTCATTTCATCACGCGGTCGGGCGGGAGTTGGAATTCCTTGCGGATGCCAGCGTTGGCGGCGTCGGTGTGCGGCCATTCAGCTCCGGCGGCAAACTGGATTTCCCGCCGCTTGGTAACGATGTCCGCTACGGCGGTTTCCAATTGCTTCCGGGCGGTGGTGGCCCCGGTCTGGGCGCCGGTCTGGTCGCCTTGCACATCCTTGTAATCGTCCAGCGCGGTTTGCAGCGCGGCAATCTTCGCGGGCGTCACGCCGGGCAGGGCATCGGCGGGCGTCTTGTCATCGCCATTGAGCTTGAGCAAAATGTTGTCGGCGGCTTGTTCGAGCAGACTGCGGCTGTTGGAAATCTGCTGGCCAATGGCGTAATCCTTCAACCGGCCGGGTGCGTTGGCGTCGTATTTCTGCCGGGCGCGGGTCTGGACGTATTGAATTTGGCGGAGGAGTTCCTTTTTCAAATCGTCCTCGGTGCCAGTGATAATGCGTTTGCCGCTGGTGCCTTGCACGGCTTTGCCGGCCAGTTTGCGGGCGGCAACGACGGCCTGGGTGAGGGCGGTGATCTTGGCGGCATCAATGTCCCCCTCGGCCAGCTTGGTGGCGCGGTCGGCGGGTTTGGCGGCGGCCAGGATGGCCTCGGCCGCGGTGAATTCATCAAGCCAGGTTTGGTTGATGTCGCCGCGTTTGGGCGTCTTCTTGGGATCGGGCGTGGGCGCCGGGGTGGGAGCGGGGTCAGGCATGGCTAATCAGGGGGTTGAGGGTTGGGGGTTGGAGGTTACGAAGTGAAAAGGGGGGATGAATCGCGAGAGACGCGGAAGCCGCGAACCGGAGGTGGGTTTTCGCGTATTTCCTGTATTTCGAGGTTGGGTGTCGGAAGTTGGCGAAGTTCGGTCGGTTACGGCAGGCGGGCTGGCGGATTCTGCGTAAGTTGTTGTAAATAAGAATCCACGGCAGAAAAACAAGGTTCCACGGCTGGGCAATAGCGGCGCACGGCAGGAATTTGCGACCCCATGACCGGGGGATAACACCGCAGGACTGCCAAGCCGTCTTGTCGCGTTACCTAACCGGATTCCACGGCAGCCGGGCGACCGTCCCCGGCTGGTTGACAACGCCGCCCGGTAAAAGCTCAAGCCCGCCGGGTTGGTCAACGGCTTTGCCGGCAACCCAAAGGAGGCAAAGCGACTTGGCTTCTTGAGGGCACTGGAAGAATCCCGCAAACCTCTCGGCGCGAGCAGGGCGGCGCGAGAAAGGCGGCGGTTACGGGAATTGGTGAGAGCAAGCATCACTTAGGTGCGGCGTTTGTACACCCATCACTAATCCGCCGTCAACAGGCATTTTCGAAATTTAATTTCGGTGAAGAATGGGCGAGGGCAGACGCACTTGTGCAGTTAAACAGTTCAACGCCGGGTTGAATCCTTCACCGCCGCGCCGCGTGAGGCCACACGGCCTACAGAAAACTACGGAATGTGATATTCCGAAATGTAGCCACACCTCCAAACAAAAAGGCGAGCCATCGCTGGCTCGCCTTGAATTGTCTTTGCCGTGCGCTTACTGCGGAGCGGCGGCGGGCTCGCTCTTGGCGGCCATTTCTTTGTCGCGGTCTTCCATGGCGGCTTTGCGCGAAAGGCGCACACGGCCTTTTTCGTCCACGCCCAGGCATTTGACCTGAATTTCATCGCCAATTTTGACGATGTCTTCGGTGTTCTTGACGCGGAAGTTGGCCAACTCGCTGATGTGAACGAGGCCATCCTTGCCGGGCAGGAATTCGACAAAGGCCCCGAATTCTTTGATCGTAACCACCCGGCCACGATAGATTTTCCCGATCTCGGCTTCGGCGGTCATGCCGCTGATGGCGTCCACGGCGATCTTCATGCCTTCGGCGGATACCGAGAAGATGTTCACCGTGCCATCGTCTTCGATGTCAATTTCGCAGCCGGATTCTTCGACGAGGCGTTTGATGTTCTTGCCGCCGGGTCCGATCAACGCGCCGATCTTCTCGGGGTTGATCTTCACGACCTGGATGCGGGGGGCGTATTTGCTCAGTTCCTTGCGCGGTTCGGAGATGGTCTTCGCCATTTCCGCCAGAATCGCCAGGCGGGCGACGCGGGCTTTTTCGATGGTCTCGGCCATGAGCGCGTGCGGGATGCCCTTGAGCTTGAGGTCGAGTTGGAAGCCAGTGATGCCCTGGGATGTGCCGGCGATTTTACAGTCCATGTCGCAATACGCATCTTCCCAACCGATGATGTCGGTGAGGAGTTGGTAGCGCGAAATTTTCTTATCGTCGCTGGACGCGGTGCAGATGCCGACGCTGATACCCGCCACGGGGCGAATCATCGGAACGCCCGCATCCAGCAGCGCCAAGGTGCCGCCGCAAACCGAGGCCATGGAGGTGGACCCGTTGGATTCCATGATCTCGCTGGTGACGCGCACTGCGTAAGGATAGGTGGCGAGGGGAATCATCGGCTCGATACTGCGTTCGGCGAGGGCGCCGTGGCCAATCTCCCGCCGGCCGGGGCCGCTGATGCGTCCGGTTTCGCCGACCGAGAAATTGGGGAAGTTGTAGTGCAGGAGGAAGCGCTTCTCGCTTTGACCACCCGTGTAGGAATCAAATTCCTGCGTGTCGTCGCCCGTGCCGAGGGTGACGAGGGAGACGGCCTGGGTTTCGCCCCGGACGAATAACGCCGAACCGTGCGCGCGGGGGAGGATGCTGACTTCGCTTGAGATCGGGCGCACGACATCGAAGGCGCGACCGTCGAGGCGTTTGCCGCTGTCGAGAATCAGACTGCGGACGGCTTCTTTTTGAATGTAATAGAACGCGTCCTTGATGATGAAGTTCGTGACCTTTTCGGCACCGAACTTCTCGACAAGCTTTGCGCCCACTTCGTCTTGAATCGCCTTGCAGGCGGCTTCGCGGGCGAGTTTGCCCGGGGTGAGCAACGCGGGCACGAACCGGTCGCCGGCGAGTTTCTTGGCTTCCGCCAAGACGTCGTCCGGGGCGAGGATGAGCGTGATTTCGCGTTTCTTCTTACCGACTTTGGCGACCAGCTCCTGCTGCGCCGCAATGATAGGCTGACAAGCCGCTTGACCGAACTGGAGCGCCGCGTTGAAATCCGCCTCGGTGATTTCCTTGGCTGCGCCTTCATACATCACGATGTCGTTGGCGTTGCCGACATAGACGAGGTCGAGGTCACTCTGGGCCATTTCCGCGTGCGTCGGGTTTGCGATGAACTTGCCGGCCACGCGACCGACGCGCACGGCGCCGAGCGGACCGTCCCACGGAATGTCGCTGACCATCAGGGCGGCACTCGCGCCGATGATGCTGAGGATGTCGGGATCGTTTTCGCCGTCGGCACTGAGGACGACGGTTTGCACCTGGACTTCGTTATACCAGCCCTTCGGGAAGAGCGGGCGGATCGGGCGGTCGGTGAGGCGGCAGGTGAGGATTTCCTTTTCCGTGGGGCGGCCTTCGCGTTTGAAGTAACCGCCGGGAAATTTTCCAGCAGCCGCGGCCTTTTCGCGGTAATCAACGGTGAGCGGAAAGAAGTCCTGTCCCTCTTTGGCCTTGGTTGCGGCCACGGCGGCCACAATGACGATGGTTTCGCCGAGTTGAACGGTCACGGCGCCGTCGGCTTGCTTAGCGAGCTTGCCGGTTTCAATGATGATTTGTTTGTCGCCAATGGTGGCGGTTATTTTTTCTGGCATACGGTTTGGTGGTTCCCCCCATTGCCCGCCGAGAAACTTCAATGAACTCCGAAGACTTTCGGAGCTGATTGAAATTACCCAGCGGCAACGAAGTTTTGAGCGAGTTTGTTTATAGAAAATCGGACCACTCGCGGTTTGGCCCGATTGGGTTATGGGTGAGCCGCGCGGAACAAATGAAATGCCCCGGCACGTCTCGGAAAATCAGTGACGCAGCTTGAGTTTCTTCGTGACCGTCTGATAGCGCGAGACATCCGTGTCATGCAGATAATCGAGCAAGCGCCGGCGCTGGCTGACCATCATCAACAGGCCGCGACGCGAGCTGTGATCTTTGTGATTGCCCTGCAGGTGGCCGGTCAAATGGTTAATGCGCTCGGTGAGCAATGCGATCTGCACGTCGGCCGAGCCGGTATCTTTTTCGTGCAGCTTAAATGATTCAATCGTCTTTGTTTTGGCTTCCATACTTAAATTAAGTCTCAAATTTTAGAGGCAGCAAAGTAGGTGGCGACCCAGGCCGTGTAAAGCACATTCCTCGGATGATTATCAAGTAGCGCGAGCCTCCGGCTGGGAGGTCTGGAGGTGCGCCTGCGGGATGCCGGATCGAATCCCAGAGCGGCGAGCCGCCAACCTGAGAGGTTGCTGACACGCCCGCTAACCAGAGGCTTGCGGCACTTCCCGCCGATCCCCGGCACGCCCACGGCTCACAGCTTGGTCCGAATCCCGCACGCGCGCATCACCCACCAACCGCGTCCGACCTCGCACACATGAACCCGCCAAAAAGAATCAAGCCCACGGCTGCCCATCCGTTGCCGCCGAAAATCGCGATCCCGCCGATTACGAACAACCCGCTCCCGATGCCGCGCACCAACCGACCGCAGGGATCAATGTTTCGCGAGAAGAATTTCCTCATGCCGATTCACTGAGTAGCAGACCGACCAACGAAATGAAACCCCGCGGTTCAATCGTCTGGCTCTGACGCCACGCGAGGTGAAATGGATTTCTCCGTCCGACCGCGTCGGTTGAAAGAACACTTTGTCCGTTGCTGCGCCCCGGGGAAGCGGCGAAGATGAGGCCGCATGACGAACGCGGACAAAGCCAAGCTTGAGAACCCATGAACTTGGATTCCAACTTTCTTTTCGCGTCATTGCTGTGGGGATCGGTGGGCGGCGGCTACTGGATTTACGGCAAGAAACAGGGCGAGATGATGCCCATGCTTGGCGGCTTCGCCATGATCGCGGTGTCCGTAATGGTCAGCGGCTGGCTCCTGATGTCCCTGCTCTGCATTGCGCTGATGGTGGCGGTTTATCTCTTGGCGAAACGCGGTTACTGAGCGCCCGAACGCTTGCGGCCCCTGGCAAAACTGCCAAAGGGCGGCCCCCCTCAAGCGCACTCCGAAATCCGCTGTAGGGCCGTCGCCCGGCCGGTGGCCTCGTCAATTTCCACCACGACGCCCTGCAACCGCACGTCATTCTTCGCCACGTCAAAGCGCTGCGGCGTGTTGGTCAGGAAGCGCCGGAGCACCGGCTCGACTTCGCGGCCCAACACGCTTTCGTGTGGGCCAGTGAAGCCCGCGTCGCACAGGAAGGCGGTGCCGCCGGGGAAAATTTGTTCGTCCGCCGTTTGCACATGCGTGTGCGTGCCCACCACCGCGCTCACCCGGCCATCTACCATCCGCGCAAACGCAATTTTTTCGGCCGTCGCCTCAGCATGGAAATCCACAAAGATGATTTTGGCCTGCGACCGCAACCGCTCCACTTCCGCGCGGCCGAGCAGGAAGGGATTTTCCAGGGCCGGCAGGAAAGTGCGGCCTTGCAGGTTGAGCACGGCGACGGGTGGCAGGCCGGGCAATTGAACCACCGTGCTCCCCTGCCCCGGCGTGGCGGGCGGATAATTCAGCGGGCGAACAAAACGCGGCTCCTTGTCCAGCAACTCGACGACCTCTTTCTGATCAAACAAATGATCGCCACTCGTGATGACATCCACGCCGCTGGCAAAGATTTCCACGGCCGTTCTCGGCGTGATGCCGGAACCGCCGGCGGAGTTCTCCCCGTTGGCGATGATGAAATGCAAACCGTGTTCCTCTCGCAATTTCGGCACCAAGGTCGCAACCGCTCGACGCCCAGGTGCCCCCACGATGTCCCCGATAAACAGAATCTTCACGCAGCGAAGGTAGCCACCGGCCGGGAATTATACAAACCACGAATGCCCTCCCCATGAACCGCCGCACGGAGCGCCGAGCACTACCTCGGTCAGTTACAATTCAATTCCAGAAACGGGCCGCGGCGGTGCTCGGCGCTCTGGTTCGTGAAAAGGGATCACCTCCAAAATTCGGATGTGCGTTGAGGTCATGAGCCGGAGCGAGCGGGCGGCCGCGATAGTGGCACAGGCGTCCCGCCTGTGCGTTTCGATTCGCACGGGCGAGATGCCCGTGCCACTACCCGGTTCATGGGTAGAGTAAACCTTCCTGCACCACTTGGACCCGGTAGTAGCGTGCGCCGCTGGCGGGCAGGCCGCCGGTCAGCGTGGCGTCGTCGGTGAACCTCATCGTTGAAGGGATTCCGATGAGAGCCGCATCCATTTCCACCGTGACCGGGCGAAGAAGGTCCGTGAAACTGCCGTTGAAGCCGCCTTGCGCATCGCCGTCGCTGTAGCTCACGCGATAACGCGTTCCGCCGATGGACTCCCAGACCAGATTGAAATCCCCATCGGCGGCTTGACCCAGGCTGGTGATGCGCAGCACGGACGCGGCGTTGGTCGGATTGGTATTGGCGAGATATTCCTGGAGATTGCTCAAGCCGTCGCCATCGTCGTCCAGATTCGGATCACTGACATTCCAAGCGGCTTCCCAATAATCGGGGAGGCCGTTGGCGTTCCGGTCGGGCGGTGGCAACACTGTAATGGTTACGCTGGCGAGCGCACTGTTCGTGCGCCCATCGCTCGCCGAGAAATTGAAACTGCCCGTGCCGCTGAAACCATGGGCTGGCGTGTAACGGAACACGCCGAGGGTCGGATCGAAAGCGGAAATCAATCCGCTCCCCGGCAGTGAATCGGTGGCGAACGTGACGGGATTGCGGTTAATGTCGCTGGCAACAAGGAAGAGATTTGTAGGCGCATCGCCGGCGACGGTGAAGTTGAGATTGCTGGCCACCGGCGGGTAATTCAGTTTGAGGATGGTGAAAGAATCGTTCGTCGCGCCGTTCTCGCGGATGAATTTCGCGTCGAGCCGATTGCTCACAATGTCGAGCACAAGCGAGCCGAGTTGGTTGAGGGAAATGTACATCGCGGGATGGTTCAACGCACCGCCGCTGATCTGCCCAGAACTGCCAGCCACGACATACACTGTACCTTGGTGGGGGATTAGGCCGCCCTCGGGCTTCAGGTAAGCGCCCGTGCCGCCTTCCCAACCACTCCGGGCATCCAGCTTATTGGTTGCGTTCATCGCGGAGGACAGAAGGTAATGCTTGTCGAGCAAGAAGCTCCGTTCGTAACAATGACTATGCCCGCTCAATACCAGATCCACGCCCGCCGCTTCCAGCACCGGCAAGAATACCTTCCGCATCTCGATCAACTCGGTCTCGGAGTCCGAATTGTGCGAGCCTTTGGTATAGGGCGGGTGATGCCAGAAGGCGATGGTCCAGTCCGCCGTCACATTCGCCAGATCGTTGGTCAGCCACTGGAACATGACGCCGTTGGTTGCGCGGTTAGCCGTCATCGAGTCGAGACAGATGAAGTGCAGGTTCGCATAGTCGAACGAATAGTAATGCTCCGTGCCGGAGGCCATCCCGCCCGCCTCGCCGTTCTTGGGCAGGGTGAAAATGCTGAAGTAAGGATAGGTGTTCACAAACGCCGTGGCCTGGGCGGTTTCGTGATTTCCAAGCGTGGACCAGAGCACCGATTTGCGCAGCATGTTGGTATAGACATTGAACACCCCCGACTGATATTCCGCGTCGGTGCCGCTGTCGTAGGCGTTGTCGCCGAGCATGAGCCAGAGGTCGGTATGCCGCGCCCCGGTAAAGGTTTCGTAGGCATTGCGCACACTCACCTGGCTGGCGGATTTCGTGCCGGCGTCGCCTAGGACCCAAATGCGCGTGGCCTTGGGCGTGCCGGGCAACGGCGCGGTGACGAAGAAGTGATTCGCGTTACTCCCCGCCAAGGTCGTCTCGGCCGTGCCGACGGCGTAATAATAGGTTGTATCCGGCGCCAACCCGGTGAGTTGAAGTTCGTGTTCGTTGGTGCTCGTGAGCTCGTCCGCCGAAAAGTCCAGGCTGGCCAGATTCGTGCCGTAGCGCGCGCGGCCGATCACATTGCCGCTCGTTCGCCAGCGCACGGTGGTGTTCGTGTGCGACCCATTCTGCAAATAGGGTCCACGGGTTAAGGTCACGGCGGTCGAGGAAATCAGCGCCATTCCAAAAACAATGTCGGAACTGGTGGCCGCCGCCTGATGCACTTCCACCGCCAGCACGTTGCTGCCGGTGACTAGGTTGGTCAGCCAGTCACCTGAAAGGTAGAACAGATCGAACACCGTCGCCTCCCCCACCGTGCGCGTCGCGAGGCTGGTGTAGGTGATGGGGGTGGCCGCCATGGCGACGCGTTGAATCTCCACGCCGTTCAGATAAAAAACAGCGCCATCGTCAATCAGGTTGGAGAAGGTCAGCGAGACGACGGCGGCAGCGTTGGCGACGTTGAAGGTGGTGCGGAAGTAATAAGTCAGCATCGGTCCATTGCCGGGACGTTGCGGCAGCGCGGTATTCGTAGGCGCCGGCAGTATCGCAGTCTCAATGTAAAGCAGGGCAGGGCTGGGATTCGACCAACCCGTTTCAACATAATCTTTCGCCTGCCAGCCGGTGTCATCCAAATTGTTAGTCGAATAACTCCAACTCTGCGTGATCGGCAGCAACAACGTCGGCTGCCCGGTGGCGGTGCCCAGGAAAAGAAACAACAGCACGAAAGGAAGCCACCCGGCACCTTCTCGACGAAACCAGTGAAGAAATTCAGTTTTCATTTGCAACGACGCGCGCAAGCTATCACGAGCCACCGGATGTGCCCACCGAAATTTGCCCGCATTTACGCGCCGCCAGACCCTGAGCGCTGGGGCGCAACGGTTAGTTCAAGACCGGGGGCTTGGCCGAGGCGATCGGCGGGCGGGCGGAATGGAGCAGGGCTGAGTTGGTCGTCAAGGACCACAACCACGAAGCCGCTACTAGGACAAAGCCTAAAAACGCCCATCGCACCCCGAACCAAATGGCGGTCAACTTTTCTAGGGGATCGCCTTCGGGGTCGTACACCGCAGACCAATTCTGCAGGCAATAAATCACGAAACGCCCCCCGAACCACAACGTGAGTCCAAAACCCACCACCGTCAGCGCCGCTTGCGGGTAACCTACCGCGCGGCGCGCCATAAGTGAGCCAAAGCCGGGCAGCGCCAGATTGGTCGCCACGCAACCCTTAGCGGTCTGGGCAGTGAGCGGCTCAGGAGTGGCGCGGGCCGAAGAGGTTTTCATACGCGCGCAGCAACGCGCCAACCGCGAAGAATTGGCAGATCAGCAGAGCCGCTTGCATCCCCAGCGCCCAAAACAAGGAGCGCGCCCCCAAATCGCGCAGCAGCTCCGAAATGTTCGGCAGCAACCGGGTCACATCGAAGTTCACTTCCCGCAACGCGGCGAAGACGTGCGTGCCGATGTTGATGGTGCCCAGCAGTTGCAAAACGATAAACGGAAGGAAGACCAATACGAGCAACAGCAAATACTGAAGCCATACGCGCCCCACCATCTTGCGACTCAGTTCCATCGCCGACCAAAACTCCAACCGCTTGTCCGCCACCAGTGCCGGCGCCAAGGTCCACGCCACGAGGAGGTAAAAGCCCGGCAGCAGACAGAAAAGAAAACCGAACTGCGTGAGCAAGCCGGAGATGGCGCCAGCCAACATCAATTGCACGAAGCACAATTTGAAGCCGGCGAAAACATCGCTCACCGCGGTCGCTTCGCCACGCATCCGCCGCAGGCAGGCAAGATACAGTCCGCCCATGACCACCCCGTTGAGGAGCAGATGCAGGATGCCGCCAATGAGCGGCAGAAAGGCCATCACTAGATTCAACAACCAAGCGATGAACACGGCGGGGATCACGAACGCCGCGTTCGCGGTGAAAAAACTCACGCCACTGCTCAGACATTCGCCCAGACGCAACTCCGGTTCACGAGCCAGGACTTGATTCGCCCATTCCTTGGGGTTGACCGGGGCAGCGCTCAAGGCAGACGGAGGCGGGGGGAGGTGCAGGGCATCCGCGAATTCTGGAAATGCGCTCAGGGGTTTCCAATCGGGGCCATCGCCGGCCTGCACTTGGGATTCGGCGTTGAGCCGACCGTCGTTGATCCACTGCCGCAATTCGTCGGCATTGACTGGACCATATTCGCGGCGATCGCCGCCGATGATTTTGTAACTGTCCATGATGTTTTTCGGAGCGGAGTTTGTCGCAGTTCCGACGCTCGCGCAAGGACTGCGAAAGAATCACGCAGGGCAAGGCATGTAAATCGCGGTTGCGTTGGCGCGTCGTCGCGGAGCGAAGTCGGAGGCGGCACCCCGGTTTTTTGAGCCGCCACGAGAAGCGCTTTCAAAACCCCGCCCGCTCAGGGCACTGGGACCAGAAATGCAGATTTCGATCCGAAATCTTGTAGGCCGCGGGCCCTCACGCACCCCCCTTCCGCAGGGCTACGAACGACGGGCGGCTCGCACAAGTTTTCCAACCCGCTCTAACGCGATTCGGATGCGCCGCCCGGTGATCCACCTCGCCGTCCCCCATTCAAGGCGGGCCTCCACTGCGGTGGAATGTCGTAAGAGTAAACGCTTCGGGATTGTGCCCCTGCCGCTGGCGAAACTGCGGCATGGCTTCCACTGAATCCGTCAACCCGCATCGTTCACAAACTGCGGTCAACTATGAGCCTCGTCTCTCATTAACACCCCGCTTTAGCAGGGTGACGCTGGCCAGGGCGGTCTCCAAACCGTTTCAATGGTTTGGACCGGGTGCGCGAAACCGTTCAGACGGTTTCCCGATCCGGAACCGTCGGCACCCCCCGCTGAAGCGGAGGGTTAATGAGAACTCGCGCGGCAGGACAGGATGTTTGTGAAATAGTCCGGCTACGCAGGCGGCTTCGGCAAGAGTCGCGAAATCACGATCAGCAATCCCACCACGACCACGCCAAGGATTCCCCAAAGCACGAAGCCGCCTCTGCCGGGCACGCCGCGCTCGGCCCACGCGGATTTCTTGAGTTGCTCGGCGTTGGCCAGCGCGCCGGGGAATTTTTCCGCCGCCAGCAGTTGGCCCGCGACTAGGCTGAGATCGTAGCGCGGCGCGGATGCCCGCGGGTTACCGTAGTAAAGGAAGGCCGCATCGCCCGGCTTGCCTTTGAACAAGACGCGCGTGGCGGAGTAAGAAAGCTGGAACTTCTCCAGCAAGATCGGCGGGTTGTCGCCATTGTGGGTTTCCAGAAACAGCGTGTCGCTCTGGAGCGGAGTGTCGAAGGTCAGGTTGAATTCCTGGCTGGCGCGCCCCGGGGTTTGCGTCCACGCGACGCTCGTCAACGGGCGGCGATATTTTTCGCCGCGTTCATCCGTGGCGGCTTCGTAAAGGGTCACATTGCGTTGGAACAGCGGGTTGCGCGTGGCGCAAGTCAACCGCGTGATGGGCAGGCGTTTCTCCGGCAATTCAAGCACCCAACGGCTGAGGGTTTTGTCCTTCGCGTCATTCGTCGCGGTGACCCGCGGTGTCAGCTCGCGGCGGATGGACGTGCGTTCGAGGATGTAAGGCACTTGCCGGCCGGCGCGCACGAGGCGCAGATCGGCGAAGCCCGGTTGCGCGTGGGCGAGCACCTGGAGATCGAGTTCGAGTTGCTGCGCGCCCGCCCGCGCCAGCCGCACCTCCTTGCGGAATTTCCAATCAGACACATCGAGCGCCGGGCCTTCCGCGTCGAGGCCGGGCAGAACTTCCGGCGGGCGATAGTTCGGATTGTCGGCCAGCGGCGAGAATTTGATCGGCGAAACGACGGCGGATTTCAGGCTCGCGCCCAACGCCGCCAGGTCGTAGCGCGGCGCGGGGCAGAGGTTGTTGCCGGCGAGTAAGTGGTGAACGCCCGGCGCACGCGCCTGGAACACGAGATACACCGGACGCCGTTCGGCGCGCACGGCGCTGAGCGGCAGCGGCGGGCTGTCCTGATTGCGGATCAACACCAGCAATTCGCGCGAGCGCACCTGGGTTTCCAGCGACACGGACAAGTTCGTCGAAGCCGCCTGCCCGTCACTGGCCACGCGATAAATCACGCCTTGTGCGACCGTTTGCTCGCGAACCGAATCTTCCAAAACCTGCGGCACCGCCAGCGTCACGGACCGCGTGAAGATCGGTTCGGTGGTTTCAAAGTGGAGGGCGGCCAGGTCCAAGTTCGCCCCGCCGAGATTCAGCGTGAACCGCGTCTCGCCGAGATTTTCCTGCCGTTCAGTGATGGTGACGGGCAGGGGTTCGCTAGGCGTGGCTTCTGCGGCCGCCCCGTGAACGCGAGCGCCGGTGAAGGGAATCGGTTGCGAGCGTTGATCGTCCACGGTCAGTCGGAGCCAGGGCCATGAACCGGCGGGGAACGCGAGTCGAAGTTGATTCGCGCCGCTGGACTGGCGGAAGATCGGCTGGCCTTGGGCGAGGGGTTGCCAGCGTTTGCCGTCGGCTGAACCTTCGATCGTTATCGGCTTGAGGAAGCTGGTCGCGGGGGTTTCCAGCGTGACGCCGTCGAGCGGTTGCGGAAGTCCGGTTTCGAGCGTGATGACGGTCGCGTTCGGATTGAGTGAGATGCTGAACGACTTCGCGCTCGGGGCGGCTTTGCTGGCGGGAACGGGGCGCTCGATGGCGAAAGGAAGTTCGTTGCCCGTGTCATCGTGGAGCCGCAAGTCTTCGAGCGCTGGTCGCGCGGTGTCGAGCATCTCGACGGGGAGGTTGAGCTTCACGAGGCCGGGGGCGGCAACCTCGAAGCGCTGTTCGAGCTGCCAGTCGGTGGGGAGCGGGGCGGCCACAGCGGCTGGCAAGGAAACCAGCGCGAGAAGAAAGCTCCGCAGACTCGCGACCAGGAGCTTTGGAGTGCGCGGCCTTGTCCGCGCTTTCCGTAGGCGACTTGTCGCCGTCGAACATGGTGCGTCACCTGATTGGAGCGTAAGGGTGGGTTCAGGTGATTCGTCGCGCCGCTCTGCGCGGCGCTGCTTGGGCGACGAGTCGCCCATGCGGTAAAAGCGGTGCCAAGTCACCGCACTCCAAAGTTCACTTCGCCGTTGCATCTTGGGCCTCCTTTCCTCGAACCGCTGCCGCGAAAAAGCGTTGATACGCCAGCGACGCCACGGTCGCGATTACCGCCACGCCGATCAACGCGCCGATGCGATACAGCGAATTGAGCGCGGCCAGATCGTAAAAGAAAAGTTTGAGCACCGTCACGCTTAGCAGTGCGATGGCTGCATAGCGCGGCGGGGGAATCTTCTTCACGATGCCCATGACCAGCAGCGTCAACGCGAACAAACCCCAGGCGATGGAATAAGTCATGTTCCGCTTGAGCATCATCTCGGGCGCGAAGTTTCCGGCAGATTGAAACCGCACCAGTTCGCCAGCGGGCGTGAAGGCGTCGGCGATTTCGATGTTCAAGAGCAGAAACGCCAGCACCGTGCCGAGCGTGGCGAGAAGGGGTGGGACGTTCGACTTGAAAATCAGGTTGCGCGGCGAAGCGAGCAAGCGCGCGCCGAGGAACAGCGCCAGCGTGACGAGGCCGTAGCTGTAGAGATACCAATTCCAGATCGGCGTCGCGCTGCGGACGTGGTATTCGAGCACGGCGGGATTCAGCGCGAGCCGGACAAACGCGGCGACCAGCAGACCGAAGCCCGTGATTCGCAAGCCCGGATGCGGCACGCGCTGGAACAGCCAGAGCAGCGCCGCGCCTTCGAGCGCCCAGCCGATAGTGATCCATTGCTTGTCGAACTGGATCGGGAAAATCAGCGTGATGAAAAACAAGCCCACGCCGCCGAACAGCGCGAGTTGCGTCAGGCGCGCTTTCGTTTCCGCCGGGATGGTTTTCAACACGACGACCAAGCTGAGCAAGGGCGGGATCGCAAACGCCGCCGGCAGCAGGCCCATCATTTCGTTGGGCCACGCGGCTTTGACGAGCTGATAGACCAAGAGAAATTGCGGAAGCCCGACGAGCGCGGCGGTGGCCCAGGGAACCGTCTTGTCACGGAACTTCTTCAGGAACCCAAACGGGAACAGCGCGAACACGGCGAAGAACCCCAGATACCACGTCAGCGGTTGCGTGGCATTGGCGGGGTCGAAGCGGTTGGAGTGCCACGTCGCTTCGAGTGCCGCGAGACAGGCCAGCGCGATGGCCGGCATGAAGTCGTGCGAGAAAAGCCGCGTCACGCCCAACAACAGCAAGACGAGCAGCAGCGCCACGCCGAACACGGGCGAAGGGTTGGCGAGCGGCAATCGCAGGGTGGCCATGATGAGCAGCAGAAACGGCAGCACGGCCGAGAACGCGGGCAACAGCGCGGCGAGATTTTCCGGGCTGGAGAAATCGTCGTTGAAGTTGATCCCGCGGGCGAGAGCGGCGGGTTTGAGTTTGCGCACGAGCCAGACGCTGGCCACGACGAAGAACACCGCGAACGCTCCGAGCAGGAAAAACGAAGTCGGCAGGCCCGTCAGGTCGTGTGGAATTTTGCCGATCAATGCCCCCGTGGCGGCGAGCGTCAGCAGCAGCACGGCGAGCACCGGCAGCAGCGACATCGTGAGCAGGGCAAGCCCCATCGCGAGCAGGTCCACCAGCAGCACGAACGGCCAGACGGCGAACGAGAGGTCGGCGAGTTTGAAAATTGGGATCAGCACGAGCAGCAGTGCCAACGGCGGGAAAAGCTGCGCGCCCCAAAGGGTGGTCTTGAGGCCGTATTGCCGTTGCAGCACTACCGGAAACGCCGCATGGAAAATGGCGAAGAGGAAATAGAATAAGAGCGCAGCGTTGAGTAAATCGTTGGTCAGCGACATGCCGGTCCAGGACGCGAGGAGGAGGAACACGCCCATGCCGGCGAGTGGTTGGGCGGGGGCGAGCCGCTTTTCGAGCAGCGCGACGGCGGTGATGCCCAGATCAATCACTATGACAAAGCTGAACATCAGCCAGGGCCGTTGCGCCAGCGGTGCAAACGAGAGGAACCAACCGGTGAACGCGAGCGCCACGGCGGCCAGGCCCAGCGCGCTGCCGGCCAGCCACCAGTTGATCTCGGATTTCTTCTTCGCCCACCAGGTGGCCGCGAGGTAAAGCGCGTTGAAGCTCAGCAACACGGCCAGCGCGATCAGGACTTTGTTTCCCTCGAAGTAATTTTGCGACGCGAAGAATTCGCCGGCCCAGCCCATTTGCATCAGCGCCGTGCCGACCGCGGCGAGCGCCGTGAGGAAATGCCACCGGCGGTTCAGCGCCACGAAGATAAGTCCGGCATCGAGGATGGCGATGTAACCAAACAAGCCGAGCGGACTATCCACGCCGGTCGAGAGCAGGATTGGCGTGAGGAAGCCGCCCAACATTCCGAGGATGGCGACGACGAGGGCGTTGAGGCGCACCGCCAGTAGAAACCCGGTGGCTGTGATGAGCCCCATGATCGCAAACGCCGGAAGCGCGTCCCACCACACGCCCGGCCAGGAGAGGAAATGATAATACGCCCGCGCGGCAAACGTGATGGCGTAAAGAATAACCACGCCCGTCGCGCACAGCGCCTGCGCGCCGACGGTGTATTGCTGGCGCCGGTGCAACACCACGCCACCGACGAGCAACGCAAGGCCCGTCAGGAATCCGATGGCCACGCGGAGTTCGGGCGAGATGAGGTTGTTGTCGAAAGAGTATTTGACGAAGAACGCCACCCCGAGAAACGCCGCCAGGCCACCGACCCAGGCGAACATCTTCACGCCCATGAATTTTTCCCAGTTGAAGGTCGGGATCGCCGGGCGCGGCGGTTCGGGCGCAGGCTTGGGCGTCGCGACGGGTAGTGGCGGCGCGGCCGGTTGGGGCGCTGAAGCCGCGACGGGTTCAGGTTTCGGCGGCGGGACGAAGGTCCCGGGGCGCGGTTGAAGTGGCGGCGGGGTGGCGGTTGGCTTTGCCGGTGTTGGTTCAGCGCGCCGATCAAACGACCCAGCCGGCACGGTTGGAGTCGCAGCAGATTCCGCCGCCGATGCTGGCGGGATGACCGGCACGGGTTTTGGCTCGCGCTTGAATTGGTGCAATTCGACTTCCAATTCGCCGACGCGGCGGGCGAGTTCTTCGAGACTGTGACCGGATTGGACCGCGCGCGAAATAAGCCAGATCGCAACGCCCAGCGGCACAACCACGACCAGGATGACAACCAAAACAGCCAGACCTTCCATAGTTTTTCCTTTCAGTGCGTGGCGCGGATTAACGACGACTGCCTCAGTGAAGCACGCGGCGTCCGGGTGACAAGCCGGAAGATTGAACTGTGTCCGCAAGCTTTGCTATTCACGTTCCAATTCATGACCGAACTCTAGCGGCTCGCAGGTGAGATGGTTAATTGAGAATTTTTCGGCGAGCTTTGGGAAAAACGATGCCATGTTACATCTCAGCATTTGAGCCGGTGCAGTCAGGTCGCGAAATTCTCCCCCACCGCGGCCCTCTTGCTAGGGGGCTTATCATCGCGCACAGCTTTTTAACAGAAAGCGGCATTCTGGCGCGGGCCTGCCGCCGCTGCACCTCCGGCGCGAACAACGACCGCCCGCCGGGAGCGTGCGATCGTGTGGCGGCTCTTGACCACGCTGCCGATCACCGCGCTGGCGGAGGCGGGCGAGAAGGTGAGGTGGTACGCCGCGACAACTACAACTTCCAGCCTTCGCGGTATTCGTGCTTCAACCAACTGTTGGCCTCCTCGGAGTTGGGGAAGCGGAGGTTCGGGCCATCCCACAGCAGCCGCTTGGTGATCAACTCCTCGCGCATCTGATGGCGGAGTGCCACGTTGCCGAGCAGCACGACTTCGGTTAAAGGCCCGGCCCAGTCGAAATTCGATCCGCCGGGCGAACCGCCTTTGCACGCTTCGATCCATTCCTTGTAGTGGCCGATTGAGCGCTCCAGCTTCTTGGGCGGATCGCCGTAGGCTTTGGCGCGCGACTGCGGAATCAGCGAATAGTTGCGCTTGGCGTCGCCTTTGAGCGTGAGGATTTTTCCCTTGTCGCCGATGAAGAGGTGTCCGTTCGGGCCCATTTCCTCGCTCGGCTCAAGTTCCTCGGGACGCGGCGGACGCAATCCGCCGTCATACCAGGTGAGCTTCACTGGCGGCATTTCGCCGCGCGCCGGAAACAGGTATGTGACCATCGAGGCGAGCGGATAGGTTTCCTTGTTCACCCGCGCCGAACTGGCTTCCACACTGAGCGGATGGCCCAGCTTCAAGGCGCGAAACACCGGGTCAAGCGCATGGCAGCCGATGTCGCCCAGCGCGCCGGTGCCAAAATCCCACCAGCCTCGCCACTTAAACGGCAGGTAAGCCGGATGGTAGGGCCGACTCGGGGCCGGGCCGAGCCACAAGTCCCAATCCAGCGTGTCCGGCACGCGCGGAGTGTCCTGGGGCCGGCCCACGCCCTGCGGCCAATACTCGTTGAACAGACCGTTGGCTGGGCGGTCAGTCCAGACATGCACTTCGCGCACTGGACCGATGGCCTGGTCCCAAATCAATTCGCACAGGCGGCGGGTTTCCTCGGAAGCCTGCCCTTGATTGCCCATCTGCGTGGCGACCTTGTGCTCGCGAGCCGCCTTGGCCAATTGCCGGGCCTCCCAGACCGTGTGCGTGAGTGGTTTCTCGCAATAAACGTGTTTGCCCGCCCGCATGGCGGCCATGGCGATGATGGCGTGTTGATGGTCCGGCGTCGCGATCACCACGGCATCAATGTCCTTCTGCTCCTCGAGCATCTTCCGATAGTCCCGGTAGGTCTTCGCTTTCGGATAACGCTTGAAGGTGTGCGCGGCATGGGCGTCGTCCACATCGCACAGCGCGACGATGTTCTCGCTCTCCAATTGCGCCAGATCACTGGCCCCCTGCCCGCCGACACCGATGCCAGCGAGGTTTAACTTTTCACTGGGCGATTTCGTTGCCCCACGTCCCAGGACATGGCTGGGAACAATCATGAACGCGGCGAACACCGCAGACGTACCAGCGATGAAATGACGGCGGGAAAGCTTACCGGTTGTAGGAATAATGGGAGATCCACCTTCCGGCGGCTCAAGCACCGCAAAGAGCGCCAGCTTCCCCTGCCCTGCCCTTTTCATGAACCGGGTAGTGGCACGGGCGGCGCGCTCGTGCGAACCGGAACTCACAGACGAGACGCCTGTGCCGCTACTGCCGTCGCCCGCGCATCCCGGCTCCGCGGCACAAATCGCGAACGCTTGGCGTTCATGGAAACTCTCCCCATCGCCACCCGCACGGGTGGAAGCCCGGGCGGGTGCCGCGACCTGCTTTGCAGGCGAAAAATTCATGTGCCCCTCAGTAGCTAGCTACTTCAGTTCCTTGATGCGCAGATTGCGGAAGCAGACCGTGCCGTGATCTCCTTGCAGGAAAATCGGACCCGGTTGGTCAACATCATTGTCCAATTGACCGCCCGTGCCTTTGCGACACTCAACGTTGTCATGAATCTTCACGCCGTTGAGGGTAACGGTGATTTTGTCGCCGATGATCGTGGCCTCGGCGGTCTGCCATTCATCGCCGGGCTTGGACACAAACTTGTCGGGAGCTTTGAAACTGTAGAGGGAGCCATTGCAACTAGGCGTAGCCTTGGCCGAGGCGAAATCACCCAGAATCTGAATCTCATGCCGCCCGCGCAGGTAGAAACCGCTGTTGGAATTATCCGGCACCAGAAATTCGTAGCGGACCGTGAAGTTCTTGAACTTCTCCTCCGTGACAAGGTCGGTGCCGTGCTCGCCCTTGTTGACGGTGTTTTTCAAGATGCCTTTTTCCACCGTCCAAGAGTTGGGGCCATCCGCCTTGCGCAGATGCCAACCGGTGGTGTCTTTGCCATTGAAGATTGGCCGGAAGCCATCTTTGTCCGCCGCAATAGCGATTGAGAGCGCGGCGGTCAAGAGCGTGAGGGTGAGCAATGTTTTTTTCATAATGAGTCGAATGTGATCTGGTGAGTTGCGATTGTTTTGTTTCCCGGCCAACTACCAACCGACACCAACCTACTTTCGCGAGCCTGGGCCGGGTTTCCAAGTCCGCTCAAGTCAATCGTTGAAAATCACTTCAAGTGCCAGTGGATCGTGTAGCGCCACTGGTCCTCGGGCTTGAATTCCTGCGAACCGCTTTCCGTGACCTTGAAGTCGGCAGCGCTGCGGTTGTCCATTTCTTCGGTACATTCGTCGCCGGCCACATCATCGAGCTTCATCACGACCTTGCAGGTTTGATCTTTGCGGACGTTCGGGATGGACAGATCCGTGGTGATCGTCTCGCCCGCTTTGCCGTAAGTCTTGTTCTCGACGTGAAAGCGCTTGGTGGTCTCGCCCACGGTGACATCCAAGCATAAATAATACTCGGCAGACTGGGGCGACTTGTGCATCACGATCTTGTCAATGACCAGCGTCTTGGCTTCCACCGTCGCGGCCTGCTTAGTGTATTTGGTCACGGACGGCGGTTGATCCCGCTCCTTGTCGAAATTCTCCGCCACCGTCAGTTCGTTGCCTTCCAGCGCGTAAAAAACCGTGCGGTCGTCATCCACCGCCTGGAGGTCGGAAGCCGAAGTGCCGCCCTGGATATTGAAAAACTTTGCCGTCTTGAACGTTCCCAGACGCTCGGCCTTCACCTCGCCCTCGGCATAAAGCACGATTACGACGGTGGGCCCACTTGTGCGCAGGACCTTGAACGTGAATTTGTTTCCCTTGATCTCGATGGCCTGCTTGAGGGACAGTCCCCGGGCGTTGTCCCGCTCCGCGACCCACTTCCCGGCCAAAGCTTCGAGGTCATCCGCCCACGCACACAACGTGCCCAGACTCGAAACGATCGCCACTGCGACCAGACTCAGAATAATTTTTTTCATAGGCTGTGTTTGATTGTTCACTTCGCCGCACGTTTTGGCACTTGAAGAGAAGGGAAGCAAGGCAAAAACGAAGTCGAAAATCTTCCGGGTGGCGGTTTGACGTTCCCCCCTGGGAATCGAATGGCGAGGGATTCTCGCTCAGGCCGTGTGCGCGGGGAGAATCAACTGTCGCAACTGAGAAGGGAAGGTCAGCAGAAACGCCTGCCGCAGTGACCCCGCCCACGTCGTCCAACTCCTTGCCCTGCTATTTGTCCCCGCCCAAAGTGACCGTGGCAGTTTCGCCGGGGCGAATTTCCACGTCGGTCGTGGCTTATATTGACAGATCGTCGAGCCAGCCGTGC
>CAIKLQ010000896.1 GCA_903828255.1 uncultured Verrucomicrobiota bacterium | reverse complement strand
TCCCCGACATTGAATTGACTTGCGCTCGCCTCCTGCGGCCCCTAGTTTCCGCTCGCCTATGGGCGCACCCATAGCTCAATTGGATAGAGCGTCTGACTACGGATCAGAAGGTTGTAGGTTCAACTCCTGCTGGGTGCACCAATAGAATCAAGGGGGTCGAGAGGGTTTCGGTTTCCAGACTTTGCGCCCGTAGTCATCCCCATAGTCAGTACTTTCCGCAAAGTCGCCTCGGCCGGGATGCTGCCGGCCCACCGCTGCCACGCCGGTAAGGCCGATTCCGGCAACCACGCTAACGCTTTCCCGCCGGTCCAATTTTTGGGCCGACTGCCATAGGTGCGCTGCATCAGGCTCACGGTCTTGTCGCCAATCTCGCCCGAAATCTGCGTATCGCTCAACCCGTCGCTGCGGCGCTTGGTCACGTAGAAGGAGCGGAAGCCGTGGGGCGTGACGTGGGGCAATCCGAGTTTGCTACACGCGCGCCGCAGGGCGTGGCCAAAGGCGCTCTCGTCCACGGGTTGGCGCTCGTCGCGGCCCGAAAAAAACCACGGCGACTTGGGGTATACATCCGCGTGCCAGACGCGAAACGCGGCGAGGCACGCAGCGAACTCGGGGCCAATTTGCACCCACGGATCCACTCCCGACTTGCTGCGGTAGCCGAGGAACAAGAGGTTGCCGGCCACAAAGCCGGGTTGCTCTTGGGTTGCGGCGTCGAGGCGCAGGCGGCGCAACTCGCTGGTGCGGCAGCCGGTGAAGGCGGCGAACAGGGCTTGCCAACCGAAGACTTGGGAGCGGACGTCGTCAAAGAAGTGTGCGGCGAGGCGATGGACCACGTCGGCGCTGGTCGGCGCGACGACCCGGCTATGGCGAATGTCACTGGCTTTGCGGTAGCAGGGGCGGCCGCGGGAGATGTAGTTGAATTCCAACTGGCCGGTGTTGACGCCGTAGTTGAGCACGTTGGACAGGCTGCATAGCTCCACGTCCACGGTGCGTTCGCCCGTGCCCTTGGTGACGCGGCGCAAGCGCCAGTCTTTATAGCGGGGCAAGTCCACGAGGCGGATGCTGGCGGCGGGGACGCGCGCAAAGAACTCTTTGAGCCGGACCACCCGGGTGGTTTCTTCATCGGTGAAGTGGGGCAACCGAGTCTCCAATTTGCGATTAGGGCAGCCAGCCGAGACGTAGAGGTCGGCCAGTTCGGCGAAGGTGCCGGCGGGGGCTTCCCATTTGGTGGTGGCGAGTTCGGCAATGGCGGCGCGCTGTTTAACGGCTTTGAGTTTGCGCCAGGTGTAGCGCCCGCGGATGGGGATGCGGGCGAAGTACGCGCCGTCGGTTTCGCGCTGGTAGAGGCGGGGGCTGATGAGTTGCATGGCGTTACATTTTGATGAGCGACGGGAAAACCTGCTTGGCGCCCTCCGCCGGGATGGCGCAGGCCGGGGCCGGGCCGGGCCGCAATATCCGTTGGCTTCTGGCGCGGGCGCTTTCGGCCCGCGCCCGCAGGTCCGCCAACTCAGCGGTGGGAAACTGTTCGGCGAGGTGCTCCGCCAGCGCGGCGGCTTCGACGGCGCGGGTCACCGCGGCTTCGTAGGTTGGCGCCGGGCGGCGGCGTTCAATGCCGGGGGGCGCTTCCCGCTGGCCCCTTTTTTTTGCCAGTTTTGCGGGCGGGTTTGCTGACCGGTGGGGGGGTGCGGGCGTAGTGGGCGCGGAGAATGTCCCGGAGGATTACGCTTTCCTTCTCGCCGCGGGTGGCGGCGTCGGCAGTGATCCGGGCTTTTAACCCGGCGGGAACCCTCACAAAGAGAATAGCATCGTTCACAAAGGGAATTGTCATACAAAGACCACCGTTTGTCAAACAATACTTGCGGAAGAATCATTTACGAAAGCCGTTGACGTCCGCTTGTGATTGTATGACATTCACTATCGAAATGCAATTTGACATGCAACTGGCCGTCAGAATCCCCAAAACCATGAAAGCAAAATTACAGGCCGATGCGACCGCCCGGCTGCTCTCCCCGGCCGACATTGTCCGGGAAATCATCAGGGAGCATTACGAGGCGCACGACGCTGGGAAAGCAACTCCCGCCCCAGCGAAAGGCAAGCGATGAAGGCGACGCGGGGCCACGCCCCCCCGGCGGGCGCACGCACGCGGGACGCGGGCCGGGCGTTGTGCCGGGGGCCGCTGGGCGCGCGCCCGGATGATGAGCTCGAGCAGCAGGCCAACGAACTTTCCGGGCCGGAATGTTTTGCGCAGAGCTTTCACCGCTGGTGCTTGGCGGCGGTCTTCTTGGTGCTGCTCGGGGTGGGTTGGGTGCTGGGACGGTTTTCGGCGCCGGGTCAGCGGGGCGGGATTATTAGTGGCGTGCCGGCGGAGGCCGGGACGCTGCCGCCACCGACCGAAACCGCCGAAACTCTGCCAACGGGGGGGGCTGCCGATGAGTGGCGCGGAGCGGCAGGAATTAACGGCGCGGGCGCAAAAGGCGGTGGCGGAGCTTGAGGGGGCGGCGATGATGCTGCGCTCGACGTACTTCGAGGCGCTGATTGTGAAGGCCGTCACGGGGTCGCTGGCGGCGGCGCAGGGGGATTGGTTGGACCGGGCGACGGCGGCGGCGCATTGCCGGTGCTCGACGAGTGAGATTGACCGCGCGGCGGCGGCGGGCTGTTTCAAGACCTACCGGCGGGCGGGTACTCCCCTGTTTAAGCGGAGTGAAGTGAACGCGCTGATTGAGGCGGGAACGTGGCCGAAGCGCGGCGCGATGCACAACCTATGCCCCGCGCAAACCTAGCCCTGGACGGGGCGGCGCGGCGGCGCTTCGCCCGCGAGGTGCGCGACCTGGAGGCGCAGACGCGGGCGCTGATGGCGCGCGTGGCGGCCGTGCCACTGCTCGGTTACAAGCGCGTGCGCGTCGGGCGGGCGTATCAGGTGGCCGCGCTCGCGGCCCTGCGGGTGGTGCTGGACGAGTTGCACCAGCTTCACGGGGGATGCTGCGATGAGTGAGGACGAAGTGTTGACGGGCGCCGGGGTGGCGTTGCGGCTGGGGTTGACGCCGCGCCGGGTGGCGGAGTTGGCGCGGAGCGGGCGGTTGCCGTCGGTG
>CAIKLQ010000895.1 GCA_903828255.1 uncultured Verrucomicrobiota bacterium | reverse complement strand
GTGTGATTAATAATGGGTGAGGCAGACCCGAATACTCTGGTTTCCTCCTCGCTCTCGAAACCCAGCCAAATCGAGGACGAGCAGATGCCGGTCGTTTCCGGCCTGTCATGCCCGCACCCGCTGAATCATACCGCTGCCCTCTGTTGGAATTCCGTTTTCCACCAGATGCCGCGCCTGTCGCTTGGCGGAGGAATCGGGATTGCGAGTGGGTGTTGGAGAAATGCCGGACAGGAACTCGCGCAGGAAGCTCGGCTTGTCCCGCCGTCCGCCGCGCTGGTAGTCGCGCCATAAAGTCTCCGCCACGATTTGCGCGTCGCGTTTCAATTCCGCCGTCAAAAATTCAAACAGCCACTCCATCAAGCGCACGAGCGCGATGCCATCAGCGCGTCCGGCGCGGGCGTGCAACCATTCGCTCCAGCGCAGTAAGTTGGCGAAGGGCGACGCGTTTGGAGTTCCGCTTTCAGGCGGACCGTCGGACCGTCTCCCGCCAGAACCGCCAGAAGGCGGATCTCCAAAGCTGTTCCAGAGCAACGGGGTCGTCTCGACAAAGTTTCCGCTGTTGCCCACCAGATCCCAGTGCCGCGCGAATCTTCGGAGCTTTTGCAGCGTCGCGAAATCAATCAACTGGTTCTGCAAAATCTCGTAGGGCGGATGTGGGTTATAGACCATCTGCCACGCGGCGTCGTGGCGCCCGATGGGAGTGCCGCGCAGTCGCTTGAGAATGCCAATCTGGATTTCCTGTGGGCCTAACGCGACGAGCCGGTCAAAGCCCGCAGCAAAGCTCGCCACCGATTCGCCCGGAAGTCCCACGATCAAATCCGCATGAATGTGAACGCCCGTTTCAGTCCGCAGGAAGCGGAAGCACTCCTCCAGCCGCGCATAGTTTTGCCGGCGTTTGATCAACGCCCCCACTTCCTCGTTGAAGGTCTGCACGCCCACCTCGAATTGCAGCGAGCCGGGCGGAAACTTCGCGATGCTCTCCCGGAGTTCGGTGGGCAACCGGTCAGGAATCATCTCGAAGTGGTAGAAGTTTCCGGGGCGGTGGCGCGTGAGGAAAAACTCCAGAATCGCCCGGCTCGACGCGAGGTTCAGGTTGAAGGTGCGGTCCACGAATTTGAATTGCTGCACGCCCCGGTCGAGGAGTTTCTGCATCGCGGCAAGAAAGGCGGGCAAGGGAGTCTGGCGCACCGGAATGTCCAATGACGACAAACAGAATTCGCATGTGAACGGGCATCCGCGGGAGGCTTCCACGTAGATAACCCGGTGGGCGATGTCTTGTTCGTCGTATAAGTCGTAAGGCAGCGCGAGCCGCGAGAATTCCGGCAACTCAGCGAGGATGATTTTGGGCGGAGCGCGGAACTCCAATAACTGCACGCACACCTCCGCAAATTTCAAATCCGCCTCGCCCGTGATCACATGGTCCGCCAGCCGCACGATCGGCTGTTGTTCCGTTTCGTAGCTCACCTCCGGTCCGCCGAGAATCACGATGACCTCGGGCCGGATCCGTTTCACCGCCGCGACCACCTCGGTCGCCTGGGCCACGTTCCAGATGTAAACGCCCAAACCGATGATCTTGGGATTCTGCGCCAGCAGCAGTTCCGCAATGTCCAGCGGTCGTTGGTTGATGTCGAACTCGACCAGACCCGCCCGGGCGCGCAGCGGACCGAGATTGGCGAGCAAATAACGCAAGCCGAACGCGGCGTGGATATATTTCGCGTTGAGCGTCGTCAGGAGGATGTCCGGCATGGTGCGAAGCTAGCACGGCGGGTCACGCGGGCGCAATGCGTGGGGCTTGGGTCCGGTGCGATTGGAAGTGGCGGCAACGTAGCGGCAGGCCCGGAGGCCGGCCGCTATATTTCGTTCCGAGACGTCTTCACTCCTTCGGTTTTCCTTCCCTTGTCACCGCGACACGGCAGATTGAACCCGGATGAGCAAAACCGTTCGCATTGTTGCAGCCATCGGGGTGATCTTCCTCGCCGTAATGGCGCTGACGCACCGCAGCCAACGCTCGCGCACGACCGCTGCGCTGACCGCCTACAAAGCCGAATTGCGCGCCCAGGGCGAGCAGCTCACCGCCGCAGAACTCGGCTTCCCGCGGCCGCCGGAAGCGTCGCGCGATCTCGACCTGCTGGTCGCTGGCGTGAACCGAATCGCGGCGGCGCCGTTCGATCCGAGCTTGCTGGAGTTGATGCACTTCGTCAGTGCGGATCGGGCCGAAGTAGCGTGGGCTCAGTCGGAGGTGCGGGCAAGTTCAGCGCGGGGCAGCAATACCAACCCCGGCACATGGGAAGTTTTCCCCTTCCAATTTGAAACGGCCGCTGATGCTTTGCGGGACATTCGTGACGCCACGCAAATTCCGCCGCGGTATTTCTGCAAGGACCGACCAATTTCGCAGACTTCACCTACCGCCCCAAAGCTCCTTTCGTGCAACTGCGCAAAGCCGCCCAGTGGCTGGTGGGCGATGCGATTGCTGCGCTGCACGCCAGCCAACTCGACCGCGCGGGTGCGGACATTCACGCGCTCACCCAACTGGCACAGTTTCATCGCGAAGCCATCACGTTGGGCAGCCCCTTCAGCGGCGCGCGGCTAATTATGGGCCAAGTTCCAGTCAGTTCCGTGACACCGGCAAACCCACAAACCGCTCCCGCAGCCAACCGAATTACCGTCCAACCGACTGGCGATTCATTTCACCAGGTAGCCCGCCACGCGCCAGTTCAGATCGCGCCCGAGAATCAAAACGACTTTCTCAGTGGCCGCCGCCCTCTTCTCGAACGCGCAATCGAACCGCACGACGACGTACTCGCCTTCCGGTGCGCCGGACAGCTCCTTGGAGTATTCCGCGGCGTTGAACTTGCGGGCGGTGAGTTTGCCGACCCGGGCACGGATTTCCGTGAGCGAGGCGGGCCACTTTTTCTTGCTGACCTTTTTCTGGAAGGCGGGGTCGAGCTTCTCCCAACTCTGCACGTATTTTCCGCCGTCCACCAGCGGGAGCCATTCCTCGGCAGCGGCGCGGGCGGCTTGTTCGTTCGTAGGCGCGGCGGCGAGCGCGGAGAGGGGCAGCAAACCCAGGCACCCCACGGTGGCCAGCAACCAAAACAGTTTCATCATGGCGCAAATGGTTAATCGTATCGCCGCCCGATTGCAACGCTGTGAATGGGAGCGCCGATTCAGAGATCGGAAGGGTGATCGGAAGTGACGGTCACGCTATGGAGTCTTAATCCCACGCTTGATCTCAATCTTTTTCTTAATCCGCCGGCGGCGCAGATCAATCTTAAGAAAGATTTAAGATTAAGATGCCCGTTGACCGCCACTTCCAAACGCACCCTAGAGTGCGGCACCCCGTTGACGCTGCGGCGCGAAAACCCTACGCTGGCTTCCGCTATATGAGCCAACTGCAAAATTCCCTGGTCGAACTGATCCGCCGCACGTCTGCCGAAATTCCCGACGACGTCCACCAGGCCATCCTCACGGCTTTGGAGAATGAGAAGCCGGCCACGATTGCCGAGAACGCGATGAAGATCATTGACCAAAACATCGCCCTCGCGAAACACAAGTCGCAACCCATCTGCCAGGATACGGGGAGCATTTTGTTCTTCGTGGATTGCCCGGTCGGCTTCGACCAGATCACGTTCGCCGAAACCGCACGGGAAGCCGTGACCCTCGCGACGAAGAAAGGTTTTCTTCGGCAGAACTCCGTGGATTCACTTACCGGCAAGAACGACGGAACGAACGTCGGCCCGGGCGCGCCTACGTTCCATTTTCATCAGCATCGCGCGCCGGAAGTCAGCGTGCGGCTGGCGCTCAAGGGTGGCGGCTGCGAAAACGTCGGCGCGCAATACTCCTTGCCGATTGAAAAGATGCACGCCAATCGCGACCTCGACGGCTGTCGCAAAGTGATTCTCGACGCGGTATTTCAGGCACAAGGCAAAGGCTGTGGGCCTGGCATCCTCGGCGTGTGCATCGGCGGGGATCGCGCCACGGGCTATGAATTGAGCAAGGCGCAATTCCTGCGGCTGCTCCCCGACCGCAATCCGAATCCCGAACTCGACGCGTTGGAACAGGATATTTTGAAAACCGCCAACGAGCTCGGCATCGGCCCGATGGGATTCGGCGGCAAGACGACGTTGCTGGGCGTGAAGATTTGCGCGGCGAACCGCCTGCCCGCCTCCTTCTTCGTAAGCATCAGCTACATGTGCTGGGCGTTTCGCCGTCAGGGCGTGACGCTGGATGCGGCGGGAAATATTGGGAAATGGTTGTATTGATACCGCAGCGCTGGAAGTTCGAGCGCTAAGTCCCGAAGCAACTTAAGTCCGCAAGCAACGCCCTTGGTCAACTGCCGAAAACATTTCTGAGCCATGAAATCAAATCTTTTCCCCCTCGCAACACTGGTCGTCCAGCAGATGCTCGCTGTCGCAGCCTTTGCGGAATCCCCTCCCGCAGATCGCCCCGCGCAAACTCGCGCCACCCTGTTCGTGTCGAAGTTAGGCGACAACTCCGACGGGTCTTCTTGGGCGAAGGCTTTCAAAACCGTTCAAGCCGCCCTCAGCGCCGTGCCTGATGATCGTGGCGGACACCGCATCGTCGTCCGGCCGGACACTTACATGGAGGCGAACCTTTTTCCTGCACAGAAAGGCGCGGCCGGCGCTTACAACCAACTCGTCGGCGACACCGATGGCCGGCTCGGCTCCGGCACGACCGGCTGGGTGATCCTCGATTCCGGTGACGCGGAGAGAGGTTTCAAAAGCTATGATTGGTGGGGAACGATCCGCGCCTACAAGCGGGGTTGGTCCAAGGAACACAAGGCCGAGACCTTCTCCTCGATTGGTTGGGATCGTTGGAGATGCCAAAACCTCTACGCCACCGGCGGCGATGCCGGCTTGTTCTTCGATCTTGTGGACACGGCGGAGCCGTTCACCGTCGTCGTAGAAGACTGCATCAGCATCGGTCGCGCTTTCGGCGGCGGCGTGGGCAACATCCTTTCTCGTCCCGACGAGCCGTGCGTGTTCCGTCGCTGCAAGCTCTGGTGTCTCGATTGGTGGGGCGATGCCGCCGGCGCCTACGTGCGCGCCGAACATCCCGAGATGCCCGCGCATCCGGACGTAGTGTTCGAGGACTCGACGCTCGTTGGGCCTGATAATGCTCTGCAGGCAGGCAATCCCGGCTTCGCGGGATTTACGCGGGTGAAGTTGAAAAACTGCCAGCTTGTTTCGCTCAACTTCTCGCAACCCCAAGGCAAGCCTGGCTCCGGCGTTATTCACAGCACGATTGAAGGCCGCTTCCTGCATGTGGACATCGAGGATTCCACGCTGATGGGTTGCAAAATTTTTGGCGCGGGCAAAGGCGACGTCAGCTTCACGACGACCGGCGACGTGAAAGCCTACGTGCAATTCAACCAAGACGTGCCCAAGGGAATGCACCGTCTCGGCCACTGGCCCGCGGAAGTTTTCCAAACCATTCTGCCGCCCGCGCCGCCAACCAATGCCCACGCGCTGAAGAGCGAGCGTCCCGATTCGCGCGAGGTTTGCGAAGTCGCGCCCATCGTTTGGAAAAATCGGCTAACCCTCATGAAGTGCCTACGTCCGGCCAGCGGCGGCACGAAGGCGGACTACACCATCGCCCTCGAAGACGTGGAGACCGGCCACGAACTCGCGCGCTTTGCCGAGGGCTACAGCCTCGCCTCGGCGCTCGTTCACAAGGGCACGCTTTACGTTTTCGCGTCGCGCTTTGAATCCGCCGACTGGAACGACGTGACAATGTTCAAATCGAAAGACCTCAAGAACTGGGAGCAGAAAGTCGTCGTGAAACAGGAGGGCGAACATTTGTTCAACAGTTCGGTGTGCGCCACGCCCAAAAGTTTTGTGATGGCTTACGAATCCAACGATTCGAAGTACACCCCGTTCACCGTCAAGTTCGCCACCTCCCCCGAC
This sequence comes from uncultured Verrucomicrobiota bacterium, assembly GCA_903828255.1. GTDB lineage: Bacteria > Verrucomicrobiota > Verrucomicrobiia > Limisphaerales > JADLHS01 > CAIKLQ01. Next base: position 338 of record CAIKLQ010000895.1, on the reverse strand, counting down.
CTGAAGACGTGGACCAAGCTGCCCGATCGCGTTTTTGGCGCAGACCGTTACGCCGCCTGCCCCTGTATTCGATACGTGGACGGGACTTACTATCTACTCTACTTGGAACACCGCACGCCGCGCTGGTGTTTCGAGACTTACCTCGCGCGCTCGAAGGATTTGAAAACTTGGGAACTAAGCGCCGCCAACCCGATCCTTACGCCCGGTCTCAATGACGGCGTCAATGCGTCCGATCCAGACATCATTGAGTTTAAGGGGCAGACCTATCTCTACTACACGGTCGGTGATCAACGCACCTGGTCGAAGCTCCGGCGGTCGGTCGCGGACGCCCCGCTCGC
>CAIKLQ010000894.1 GCA_903828255.1 uncultured Verrucomicrobiota bacterium | reverse complement strand
GTAGCGCACGTCCGGCTGGCCCTGAAGTTGGAAGACGTATTGACCGGGCGATGCGGTGGCGGTGACTGCGAGACGCGGGGCGGCGGGCGCCAGCGTCAACAAGGTCATGGAACAGGGCGGAAAGCTGTAGGTGAAGTTCGTGCCCGCGTCCGCGATCATGTTGGTGCTGATGTCCTTGGCGGCGGGGGTGCCGTTCGTGCGAGCGGCTTCGTCGTTTGCGATGCCGTAGGAGCGAATGGTTGCGGTGGCCCCCGGGGTGAATCCATTCAGCGCAATCTGCCCGTTGAGATTTGTGAAGGAACTTTTGTTGAGCACCAAAAGGTTGACCGCACCGCTGGCACGACGCGCGGCATAGGCGGCGAGCAGGTTGTAATCGCTGGTCGCGTTGAGGATGCGGTCGCCGGGACGCGCGAACCACTGCATCAACTTGGCGGCGTAAAATGTGGGGTGGCGTGTGCTTAGTCCGTTGATCATTCCCAAATCGCCGTAGGTGCGCCAGCCATACAGGTTCGGGCCGAAGAACCCGCCGGTGTCGGTGCTGTTGCGGAGGTCCCACCAGACAAAGGCATTGAACTCGGTTTTCAGCAACTGACCGAGACTGTCCGCGTAGTAAAGGCCATTGACCAAGCTGGTGGATTGCTTTCCCTGCGCCCCGGCGTCGCTGTTGTTTTCGGTGACGACCAGTTCAATGTTTGTGCCGCCTACACCGAAGTAGTCCGTGATGTGTTGCCGGAGGGTCGCCGCATCAGTCGCCCAGTTGCCGGTGGATTGAAGTAGGGTGGGGTCGTTGTCTGGCGACGCAGCGGGGTTGTTCGGGTCCGTCCATTCCGGATAGACGTGATGCACAAGGAAGTCCGGCGTGACGGCAAAACTCTTGAGCGTGGCGAGCAACACGGGCATCCAGCCATATTTTGTCTGCCCCGTGCGCGGATTGATGACGGGATGATCAGTGTAGCCATTGTCGTAGGTGCTTTCGCCCGGGACGCCAACCACTCCAACTTTGATGGTGGGGTCAACGGCCTTCATCAGCGCGAGGTAATCCGTGGCGCGCACGGCGTAAGTGTAGGCGTGGTGTGGACTGGTGTTGGGGTCCCGTTCCCAGGGGCCGTAACATTCGTTGCCGATTTCCCAATGCTTTATTCCCAGCGGCGCGCTGCGGCCCAGCGCCAGAAAGTCGTATTGATTGTCCGGATTTGAGGCGGCGGTCAAGGTTCGCAACCGGGCCCAATAGCCCGCCGTCCGCCAGTCCCGTCCGCTGGCATCCACGCCGAGGGTAAGGTCGTTCGTCGTGCCGTAGAGCGCGGCGTCGCCATTGGCGTAAGCGACCCAGGCGGCGGCCTCCTGCGGGCTGCCGCTGCCATAATTCACCGTCACGAAAAGTTGCGTGCTGGCGTTGGTGGCGACGCGGATGAATTCCGGAAAGGAAGTCTGCCATTGCCAGGTATTGGTCCAACTCGTGTTGGCGGACCAGATATATTCGTCCGAAAGCGAGCCGCCTGGCACGCGCACACAGAGGCTGCCCATCTCTTGCAGCAGCGCGGTGGTCGTGGTGTCGTTGGGCGGGTCGTAGTAGCCGTCCCAGATGGCGAGGTTGACGCCGAAATGCCGCGCGTCCACGGTGCGGAGCGCTTGCGTGGCGGTGAGGCTGATTTGAACGAGCGCCGGCCCGACCTTGGCGTCGAACTGGATGTCGTCCAGGTAAAACGTCGGTTCCGGAGCCCCGGGTTGAGAGCCAGAAGGTTAAAGGCGGGGAAACCGGCGGATCCAACCCCGCGCCTCAGATTAGGGCTGCTTGAATCGCGTCGAGCAGCGATTGCTTATCGAAGGGTTTCAACAGCAGGCCCAGGCTGCCGGGGCGGCCGGCGTGCTCCCGCGTCTGGGGCGTATCGTGGGCGGTCATGAAGATGATCGGCACCTGGCAGCCTTGGGCGGCCAGGTTCTCTTGCAACTGAAGACCGGTCATCTCCGGCATGTGGACATCCAGCACGAGGCACTGCGGCTGGCCGGAGGGGAGCGTGG
>CAIKLQ010000893.1 GCA_903828255.1 uncultured Verrucomicrobiota bacterium | reverse complement strand
GCGTCACATTCGCCGCCGCGATGTAATTGCTATTGCCCGCCTGGCTGGCGGTGATCACCGCACTGCCCGCGCCCACGATGGTCACGGTGTTACCCGCGAGCGTCGCCACGCTCGGATTCCCGCTCGTGTAACTCACCGGCAAGCCCGACGACGCCGTCGCGTTCAGCGAGAAGGCCGCATCGCCAAATGTTTTCGCCGCCAGTGCGCCGAAGGTGACCGTCTGGCTCGGTTGCGCGATCGTCAACGTGCCGCTCGCGCTGCCGGTGTAGTTGGCGTGATTGACCGTCGCCACCACCGCATAGCTCCCTGCGTTTACCGGCGCTGTCGCACTGCCGCTGTAAGTGATCGTCACCGGCAAACCGCCCGGACTGGTCGTCGCCGTCGCGCTCTTGGCGCTGCCATCATACGTGGCGCTCAGGCCGCTCAAAGTCACCGTTGCCGTGGCTTGGTTCACTGTCAGCGTCTGCGTCACATCCGCCGCCGCGATGTAATTGCTGTTGCCCGCCTGGCTGGCCGTGATCACCGCACTGCCCACACCCACAATGGTCACCGTGTTGCCTGCGATCGTTGCCACGCTCGGATTCCCGCTGCTGAAATTCACCGGCAGGCCCGAGGACGCCGTCGCACTCAGCGAGAAGGCCGCCGCACCAAATGTTTTAGTCGCCAGCGCGCCGAAGGTGATCGCCTGATTGGTCGAAGTCGCCGCCGGGGAGTAGCTCACTTCGTTGGACGGAAGGCTTTCCACCCCATCAACTGTGTAGGCGATAGCCACAAAGAAGAAAGTGTTCCCGTTGGTGGGCAACTGAATGGTCGCATTGGTCTGGTTGGCAACGTCCATGCGCGTCTGGTAACTCCCGCTGTTGGTCCCGTACTGTACCGCGTAGCCAACCACATTGGTGTCCGGGCTCGGATCCCAAGCCAGCGCGACCCCGAAGGCCGATTCCGTCATGCACGACCAGAAGATCTGAACTACCAGTAGCAAAACCCATCTCGATTCTGTTTTTTCTAACACTTTTTCATAACGCATATCAGCCCCGATTTTTGCAGGAGGTGTGCCACGGCCTCGCGAGCTCCCGGAAGGAGCGCGAAGGAGGAAGGGTCTGATTCCCCCAACTCCACGCTTCCTGGCTCGGTTTTAAAGCCGGGCGCGATTACAGCGCGAAGTCGGATTCTCCTTGTCAACCGGTGGTTTGGTGGCGATTGCAGTGTCGGGGACAGGGCTTCGTGTCAACCGTGTGGGGCGGGCTTGTTAATAGGTGGCCAGTTGCGTTGTGATCGTGGTCCAGCATCGGCACAGGAGGAAATTTGCGGCAGTAGGGCAAGGTTTTCGTTTGACATGGCGCCCCATTTGCGTTCACAACTAATTGGACGTGTCTAATCGAGGGTCAACATGAAGCGAGAACAATCATCATGGTGGCAGTGCAAGCTGGGAATCATCGCCGGTGCGGTTTTCCACCTTGCAGGTGGCGCATCGTCGGCCCAGGAGGCCCTGCGCACGGCGGTGGAAGGCGACCAAGCTTATCGCACGCGCAGCGCGCCTGACTCTCGCCCCGCGGGCCAACTGAAAGCCGGGCCGGTCTATTATAATATCGGTCTTGGCTACTCGCTGGAGTGGAACGACAACGTCAATCTTTCCTCCAGCAGTCCCGAGGCTGATTTCATCCATCGGCCGCAATTGGATCTGCGGGCGATGTGGCCGGCCACCAAGGATTCCGTCCTGAATTTTGGCATGGGCATCGGCTACCAGAAGTACATGGACCACCCCGATCTGGACCGGATGCTGATCAGCCCCAATTCCGAACTGGCGTGGGACATCCCGGTGGAGGATTTCGTTTTCACACTTTCTGATCGTTTTCTTTATTCGCAGGATGTGGCCAGCCAGGGCGGCTTGAGCGGTACGGCTGAATTTCCGCGCATCGAAAACACGGCTGGGGTCCGGGTCCGCTGGATGCCGGATCGTTACCAGTTCGAGTTGGGTTATGCGCACTACAACTTCTTCTCCCAGTCGCCGTCCTTTGACTACTTAGGGCGCGCTTCGGAACAGTTCTTGGGCCGAGCCGCCTACCGCTTTGCCGACGCCACGCAGGCGGGTCTCGAGGCCAGCGGCAGCCTGACGGATTACGAGTCGCCGATGCAGCAGGATAATCAGAGCGTGAGCGTGGGCCCGTTCCTAGAATGGCAGCTCCGTGCGGACTTGCGCCTCAGCCTGCGCGGGGGGTATGTGATCTACTTCCAAGAGCCGGGTCCGCTCTTTGGCCTCAGCAGTGATGTCAGTTCCTATTACGTCGGGATTGACGCCAACCATCGGCTGACCGATTACATCACCCACGGGCTTTCGGCGGTGCGGGAGGTTCGGCAGAGCGTGAACCAAGGAAGCGAATTAACCGAGCAATTGACCGTGCGCTATTTCGTGACCTGGGCCTTTCTGGACCAGGCGACGATCTCCGCCGATTGCTTCTACGAACACGGTAAGCCTCCACCGCTCGGCATTGAAGAAACTTACGATCGTCTGGGTTTCGGTGTCGGCGTGAACTGGCAATTGCTGGCGCATCTCTCCGTGGGACTGGCTTATCGCTACACAACGAGGGATTCCAATATCAACACCCGGGATTACAACCAGAATCTCGTCACCTTGAGCGCGAATTATCGGTTTTGATCCGGACGGAACAAGTCCCCCGAACCCACCACCAAATCAGCACCATACAAAGCAGATGAAAAAGAACCAAGCCAACCTCCACCTAATTGGACGCTACCAACCGGGAACCCCGCCGTTCCCGACAATGATAATTCACCTGACGCTGGTCCTGGCATTGCTGGCGCTGCTGACCGGCTGTCAGAACCCCAAGCCTGTTTTCGCGGAGAGCTCGCCATCAGGAGCGATGGGGGAAACCTCGACCAACCCGACCAATGCCTCGGGGCGACTACGTGAAGGCGATGTGGTGAAGATCGCATTTGAGGGCGACACCAACCTGACCACCGTCGCCAAGCTCCAACTCGACGGCCTGATCAACACGCCACTGGTGGGCGATGTGAAAGCCGTGGGCCGAACCGTGCTGGAGCTTCAGACTGAGCTGATGCAGCGGTACAAGCCGTTCCTCAAAATCAACGAAATCACCGTAACGATGGTCTCCTCCGCCGCAAGCGTGTATGTGTCCGGCGCAGTCCTGCGACCAGGCCGGATCCCCATGGACCGCCCGCTGACGGCCCTGGACGCCATCATGGAGGCCGGCGGATTTGACCACACGCGAGCGAAGCCAAGCGCGGTGACCGTGTTGCGGATCCAGAACGGCCGGCAGCAACACTTTGAACTCGACCTCAAGCGCGTATTACGTGGCGAGGACCTCACCCCCTTTTACTTGAAGCCGTTCGACATCATCCATGTGCCGGAAAAAACATTCAATTTCTGAATTGGCCCGCCGACCTGCCTGATTGGCTGGCCGGTCTGGGGATGAAGGCGTCGCTCCTGGAACACTTTCGGGGCTTACACAGGCGCTATCGGTACCGATGCTCTTCGCAGTAATTCCCCTATCCGTGAATCAGGAGGCAGCCCTGATTGTCTTGTGGGCATCCCATGCTAAGCAAGCTTGTATGGAAAGACCCCATGCAAGGTCATTGAATTGCGTGAGCCGGATCACGACGAGCATCGGACTCGTTGCCTGCTCGCTATCGTTCCGCTCCAGCGTCCAAGCCATCGAAGACCCGCCAGGCTGCAGTGTCCCCAGTGGTGGAAAAGGCGAGACTTCCCAGAGTGGCATCAACTTTGCGCTGGCGCAGGCGCACGTTGGCGACTCGGTGCGGGTGATTCCGCTATTTGGCATGGTCAGCGGCGCCTGCCGGGCCGTCAATGTGACCGGCAGCGTCTATATTGCCACCGGCAGATTGACCAACTTTCTGAATAATGCGACGCTCGATCCCGGCCTCATCGTGACTTACCCCTGCGACATCCTCCTGACGCCAGCACTGGTCGGGGCGGGCGTCAGCAGTCCGCACGGTAGCGTGCCCGGCGTGCCCAAAACGGTGCGGGTCATGGAAAATGTTGACGGGACGGTACTGTCCGGATCGTTTCCGCAAACGCTGAGTGGCGGCTTCCATACGGCCTCCATCAGCATCGTGACGCCCGCATTCCAGGTGATCCAACACCCCACTTATCCGCAAGGGCAGAAGTGTTTTCAGGCTGGCAGCGATGTTGAATACAGCGGTTATGTGACCAACTCGGGAGACATCACCCTGACCAACGTAACGATCATTGACAGCCGAGCGGGGCAGATTCAACTCCTCCACCCCGCCGACGGGCAGGCCTTCCCGACCAACGTAGTTTTACCTCCGGGCGCATCCGCGGTTTTTTCCAACGGCTTTATGCCAACTGCTGAGGAAAGCATTGCCGGTAGCGCCACCAACCTCATCACGGCCACGGCCCGAGACACGACCATTATTGGAGGCTCGAATTCGTTTGTCACAAACTCGACGACCACCGCGAGTGCCATCTGCGTCAATTCCGGTCTGGCGGCGACGCTATCGGGGAATGCCTTCTCGGGGAACCAACAGTTCCACTGCAATGTGACAGGTCAGGCGGGCATGAATTACGTGGTTCAAACCACCACGAACCTCCACTTGACGAACTGGGTCTCCCTCATCACCAACGCCGCACCTTTTACTTTCATGGACTGTAACGCGGCGCTTTTTCCGCGGCGGTTCTATCGAGCGATGGCGTTGCCTTGATCTTGAACGCGCTGACCACACCCCGGGCTGTTTCTCTCCTCCCCACCGCCAGCGCGTGGAGGTTGTCGGCCACGTAACGATCCTGGCGCAGGGCCAGTTCCCGCGAGGCGCGCTTGTCGTCATTGACCCCGCTGTGGCGTTCGGCGAGGCAGAGCCGCACTACCACGTTGACGCTGCCCAGGACTATTCCGCAAACTCCGGTGAACGGCTTGGAGCAGTTCCTCCAACGCAAATGGTTTGCTGAGGACGCTGATGTTTTCCGCCACTCCCAATTCCGCCACCGCCTCGCCGGTGGTGAGAATTACCGGCAGTCCCGGCTGCAATCGCCGCACCTCGGCAATCGCCTGCGCTCCGTCCATCTCCGGCATCGCGCCATCGGAAATCAGCAGCCGAACCCCGCCCAGATGCTGACGGAACAACGCGACCGCTTCGACGCCGTTCGCTACGGTCAGCACGCAGTAGCCAGCCAAAGTCAGTTCCGCCGTGACCAGTTCGCGGATCGCCTGTTCGTCGTCGGCGACCAGGATCGTTTCGCCGTTGCCGCGCGGCAACACGGCGGCGGGCCGCGCGGCGGCCACCGGCACAGCTTCGGGCGCCCGCGGGAGGAAAACCTCGAAGGCTGTCCCCTGCCCCACGGCGCTCTCGACGCGCAGAAATCCGCCGTGCGCTTTGACGATGCGCCCCACCGTCGCGAGGCCAATGCCCGTGCCACCGCTCTCGCCCTTAGTAGTGAAAAATGGTTCGAAGATTTTCGCGCGCACTTCCGGCGGCATCCCCGTGCCGGTGTCGGAAACGAGCAAGGTCAGGTATTGGCCAGGGGACGCGTCGGGTATCGTGATCGCTTCCGCCGCCCCGAGTTCGACATTGTCGGTCACGAAGGAAATTTTTCCGCCGTCCGGCATCGCGTCCCGGGCGTTGACGCAGAGGTTGAGGAGGACCTGATGGAGTTGCGTCACATTACCGCGCACGGGCCAGAGGTCGCGCGGGAGAAAGGACGCGACGGAAATGTTTTTTGGAAACGTCTCGCGCACCATCTTCTCCAGTTCCTTCACGAGCAGCGCGAGGTCGAGGCGCTCGAATTCTCCGCCGCGCCCGCGGGCGAAGAGCAGAATTTGCCGCACCATGTCGGCGCCCCGGTGCGTGCTGGCTTCCATCATGCCCAACAGCCGGCGAGATTCGAGATCGGTGGTTTTGCGGCGAAGCAGTTGCGCGCCCATGAGGATCGGCGCGAGCGCGTTGTTCAAATCGTGGGCGATGCCGCCCGCCAACGTGCCGATGGTGTTCAGGCGTTGGGTGCGGAGAAATTGCGCCTCCAGTTCTTTCGTGGCCGTGATGTCGCTGTTCAGCAGCAGCAGCGCCGTAGGCTGCCCGGTATCGTCCCGAATCAACGTCCAGCGGCTGGCCACGATCACGATTCGTCCGGCCTGCGTTTGCTGGCGCAATTCGCCGTTCCATTCGCCGTCACGCAGCGCCGTCGCGCGGGCGTGGTCCGCGGCGGCGCGATCGGGCGAAAAAATTTGCGCCACCGCTTCCGCAGCCGGTGCTTCGCCGGGCGTCCAGCCATAGAGCCGCGCGGCGCTGGGGTTGGAATAAAGCACCGTGCCGCTGAAATCCTGCACGAGAATCGCGTCGTGCGCCTTGTCAAGCAACGCGGCTTGTTCGCGAATTTTTGCGTCGGCAATGCGCTTGGCCGCTTCGAATCGCTTCCGGGCGCGATACCACTCCACCGAATAAAAGAGCACCGATCCCCCAAGCGCAACGGGGACTTGCGCTCCCGCAACAATCAGCCAGGGAAACCAGACGCCGCGCGCGAAACCAAAAACGGCGAGGCCCAGCGCCAAGCCTGCGCCCCCCAGCGCGATCACCGTGGCAGGAATGGGCCGCAGCCACAGCAAGCCCCCGCCGAACAGCAGCGCCGCCGCGAGCAAGAGCAGCATTTCGGAGCCCGCACCCAACCGGCGCAGCCCATCGCCGCGGACGAGGTTCAGCATCTCGGTGGCGTGGACTTCCACGCCCGGCATGAAGAGTTCCTTGTAACCCCACGAGTGAAACGGATTGCGAAATTCATCCTTCCGTTCGGCCAGTCCGCCAACCAACGGACGGGCCCCGATGAAGACAATTTTGTCGCGGAAAACAGCATCGTCCAGGTCGCCGGGTTTGATGGTCTGGCTGTAGCTCACATGGGGAATCGTGACCGCCGGGCCATAGTAGCGAATCCAGCGTTGGTTGGCCGCCGCCCGGGATTGGGAGTTGGTGGCCGCCGAAAAACCCAACACCTGCGCCGTCGCCCAGGTCAGCGAAGGTTGCCGATCGCTCGTGAAACCAACCAAGTATCGCCGCACGACATAGTCATCGTCCATGATTTGCGACGCGATGCCCCAGGCCGCCGCGGACTTCACGAAGGGCGCGTACAGCCGCTCCACTTTTCCGAACCGCGCCCAATTTTCCGCATCGTTGGGCGCGACGGTGGAGTTGCTGTATTCGGCGGCCAGAATCACGCGGCCCTGCTCGCGCATCGCGACCGCCAGCGCCTCATCCGCGGCGGCGTCGGGGCCAGCGGTGGCGAAGACAATGTCGAACACCACGGCGCGGGCACCCGCCTGCTTGAGCCGCTGAAGCAATCGCGCGTGCAACTCCCGGGGCCAGGGTTGGCCGGGGTTTTGTTTCTGATCCAAGAATGATTGCAGGTCGAGATAGACGATGACCACCGGCGATTTCCACGTCGCCTCGGATTGGACGCCAGCGAGGGCATGAAGCGCATCGTAACTCTGCCGCTGGATCAACGAACCAGGCCGCCAGGTCGAATTGAGCAAAGCCAGGCCGCCCAGCGTGACCAGAACCGCCAACGCCAGCGAAGCGAGGAGCCGGGTTCGGTTTGCCTTAGTGAAAGCCATGCGCGGCGGAACAGCATGGGCCAAGACGCAACGGCTGGCGAGATTGGAGTTACCGCCGGGACGGAGTAAAAACTGGTGCGACCCGGAGTGTAGCCGTCCTCAACCACAGCGAGGTGGAGCTCCAAAATTCGCTCGCTCCTGCCCGCGCACCTCGTCTAACTTCCGACCCATCGGCGCGGACAAACAATTCACACATTCACATAGCAACATGTCAGCAAAATACACTATCGGACTGGACTACGGCACGAACTCGGTTCGCGCCCTGATCGTTAATACCGCCAATGGCGCGGAAGTCGCCACCGGCGTTTGGACCTACGCTCACGGCACGGAGGGCGTCATCCTCGCACGCGACCCGAACCTGGCGCGGCAACATCCGGGGGATTACCTCACGGGCGCGGAAATCACGATCAAAGCGGCGCTCGCCGCGGCGAAAAAATCCGTGCGGGGTTTCAGCGCGGATCTGGTCGTCGGCCTGGGCGTGGATACCACGGGCAGCACGCCGTTGCCGCTGGATGCCAATGGCCAACCGCTCGCGTTGCAGAAAAAATTCACGAACCATCCCGCCGCGATGGCGTGGCTGTGGAAAGACCACACCAGCATCGCCGAGGCGGCCGAGATCACCGCGCTCGCCAAAGAAATGCGCCCGCAGTTCCTAGCGAAATGCGGCGGCACGTATTCGAGCGAGTGGTTCTGGAGCAAAATTCTCCACTGCCTCCGCACGGCGCCCGAGGTTTTCAACGCGGCGCATACCTGGGTGGAATTCGCCGACTACATTCCCGCCGCGCTGACCGGCACGGAAGCGCCCGCCCAATTCACGGCGGGCGTTTGCACCGCCGGACACAAAGGGCTGTGGAGCGCCAACTGGGGCGGCTACCCGGACGCGACCTTCCTTTCCCAGCTCGATCCGAAGCTCGGCAAACTCCGCGAGCGGCTCCCCGCCCGCGTGACGACGGTGGACCAAGCGGTAGGCGGTTTGACGGCGGCGTGGGCGAAGCGCACCGGGCTGCGCGCGGGAATCCCGGTCGCCGTCGGCGCGCTTGATGCACACCTCGGCGCGGTAGGTTCGGGAGTTTCCGCGGGCGCGCTGGTGAAGATCATCGGCACCAGCACCTGCGACATCGCCGTGTGGCCAAATGACCAGCCGCTCGCGGACGTGCCCGGCCTTTGCGGCATCGTGGACGGCAGCGTCCTGCCCGGTTACTTCGGACTGGAAGCGGGCCAATCGGCGGTGGGTGATATTTTTAATTGGTTTGTGAATTACATCCAACCCGGCGGCAAAGCCGGCACACACGAAGCACTCACGGCCAGCGCGGCGAAACTGCAACCCGGCGAGTCCGGCCTGCTGGCACTCGACTGGAACAACGGCAACCGCACCATCCTCGTGGACCAACGGCTCACGGGCTTGTTGCTCGGCCAGACGCTCTACACGACGCCCGCGGAAATTTACCGCGCGCTCATCGAAGCCACCGCGTTTGGCGCGTTGACCATCATCAATCGTTTCGAAGAATACGGCGTGAAGATCCGGCAGGTGATCAACTGCGGTGGCATCGCCGAGAAGAATCCGGTGGTCATGCAAATCTACGCCGACGTGACGGGCCGGCCGATGCACGTTTCGCGTTCGGGGCAAACCTGCGCCCTCGGTTCGGCGATCGCGGCGGCGGTCGTGGCGGGCGTTCACCCAAACTTCGCGACGGCCCAAAAGAAAATGACCGGCTTGAAACCGCGCACGTTCAAGCCCAACGCGAAAGCCCACGCGACCTACCAGCAGCTTTATCGGCTCTACCGGCAACTGCACGACGCCCTGGGCACGCCGGAGGGCAGCGGAAACCTTTACGGCGTCATGAAGGAATTGATCGAGATTCGGACGCGGGTCAGGAACCTGCGAACGCCTAAAATTTGACCAGATTTCAACGCGGCAAGAATCTTCCAAAACCCAACCAAACGTCGCTTGCGGTCGCCCGATGTAGAGGATCTCAGAACCCCTGGCCCGCGGCGGAGCTTTTGAAGTCATCGAGAAATGGGTTGGGCCGGGGAGGCCGGGTCAGGGTACCCGGCCTACAACGCTGGACTCGGTCTTGTAGGCCCGGGGACCTCGCCGGGCGCCCCCCGCCAGATTCCCCAGGTCAGGAGTTCTGAATCTTGGCCGAAACCACGTTTGTAGGGCCGCTCCCCTCAGCGGGCGGGGGTTGTTGGAACATGGCCGGCGACCGCAAGACTACCGCACCAGACGGAGGAACTGGTTGCCGGCCTCGATGGCTATGGTCATCGTATTTTGATTTCCCACCGGCACGGTCGGCGGCTGGGGAGTGACTTCAGCCCACGTCGCCGGAGTGGCCGCGGGTGACGATTGGAGCGTGAACAGGCCCGCTCCCAGATTCCAAGAAAGCGTCAGGTTTTCGCCGGACCGCGTGGCGGTGATGAACGGTCGGGAAATGAAACTTCCAGGCATCGAGAAATCACTCGTATGCGTCCGGGCGTTGTGGTTGCCGGCCCCGAGGCTGGTGGAGGTCCCGGGCGCAGCCACCATCGCCAGGCCTTTGACCGTGGCGTGGTGGCATGGAAGAATCCGAGCATGGCCTGGTCACCATTACCATAGCCCAGCCCCGGGATGGGCGACCCAAAAGAATTATTGCAGGCCGTCTGCATGGACAGCGCATTGCCATTGGTTGAGGTGAGGCAAATCGTGAGGACGGCGTTGTTGGTCGCGTGGATTGGAGCGGCGTTGGGTGCGGCCCCCGGCTGCGTGTAGCCGTCAATCGTGATGTTGTTCTTGGTGATGAGCGGGTACCCGTCGGGTGGGGTCTGGAGGTAATGCACCCCCGTCCCAGGGAGGTTGAAATCAATGGTGTCGCCATCGCTCAAGGCGCCGATGGCGCTTCTCAAACTGCCTGGTCCCGTGGCGGCGTCGTTGGTGACGGTAATGGTGGCGGCCTGGACCGCACCCAACGCGGCGGTCAGAGCAAAGGCAAGGGTGCAGGCGAGGATGTTATTTTCATCGGCGTTTGTGTTTAAGTTTGGCCGGACTGAATCTGTAAGCACCAAACGACCAAGTCAAGTGGCACGTCAACACGAAATCATTCGCTGAACGAGCCTGACGATACCGAAACTGATGCGCCGATACATGGACCATCACGAATCGATCGCACTCATCGCAAGGAATCAAACAAGCATCACACTCAACCAAGAAAAAGGCCCACCTTTCGGCGGGCTTGTGATTTCAAAATCTAGCGGTTAGAAGTCCGCTCGCGGAATCGTGAACACATCCGAAAACGGTGAGGTTTGGCCGGTCGTCGCACCACCGGCACGATAGAAAGAAGTGCTGCTGTTGTCGGTAAACGCCGCCCCCTCCCTCAGGTGGGGAGAGGGTCGGCGGTAGAAGTATGCGCTGGCGTGCTAGTAGCTCCGGGAACGGAAAAACTTCGCCCCGGGTGCAACCGCGATCGTGACAGGGCTCTGGCTCGCATCCGCGTAGTCATACCACGGTCCCTGGACCTGACTGGCCCACTGTAGCATGCCGGTATAAATCACCACGAGGTTGCCTCCGGATCGTTGCGCGGTGACCGGTGTCGTAACCGTACCGCTGTTGATCAGGGTGCCAGCCCGGTAGGCGCGGAGGGAATCTGGATCCGTGGCGCTATTCATCAGGTGGAGTTGTTTGTTTGCCACAGAGTACAGCTCAAGCATCAACCCCAACTCCTGATTGGGCTTGCTTTGGAACCACAGCACCCGGATCGGATAGTAGCCCGAGTGCAGGGCAATTACATCGAACAACCGGTTGCGCGCGTAATAACTCGGCACCGTATTTGTGATGACGGAATTGTCCAGGAGGCTCAACACCGTATCGTTCGTCCGGAAACCGGCCGTAATCTTGTGACCGCCCTCGGTGTAAAGCCCCAACTGGTGGTAGCCGGCCGCCAAGTCAACGTAGGTCAGGATTTCCACGACCACGCCCTGTCCTGGGGGCATGAGCCGGGGGATCGCTTCATCATTCGGGAAGTTGAGACTCGCGTCCACGCCGGGCGCCAGTTCGTACCAATTGATCACGCCAGGCAGAACCTCCGAATTGATCTTCCATTGCGAAGCATCGTCTGACGCCTCGTTGTAGTAAGTAATCGTGCCTGTTTCATCCTTCATCTGACCGGCAAACTGCTTCTCCGCCAACGTAGCAATATTCGTGTGCAGGCTGGTGACTAAGGTTTGCGCGGAAGTGATCTGGGTCGCATTCACAACAAAGCCCTTGTTGCCCGTATTCACCTGCTGCAAAGCCTGCGCCTCTGGCAGGATGGTGTAGGAGCCAACCTGCTGGACAAAGTCCTTGGACATGGCATTGGTGCCCGCCACAAGCGCGAGGTTTATGATATGCACCGTGTTTGGGGGAAGCAGGGTCGGGTAGCGACCGGTGATGGTGTTGGTGCCGCCAGTTTTGGTCACCGCGACGGGAATCGGGCTGCCCCCGTCCAGTTTGACGACCACGCTGCTCGTATCAACCTGCGTTGGGCCGTTATCCAGAACCAAGATCTTAAAGCTGACAGGGTCGCCAGTGAAGTCCGTTGCCAAAGTCATGCTGCTGCCGCCAGTCACGGGCGGTTCAAGGGTCAATACCGCCGACTCCATCCAATCCACCGCCCAGCCAGCCGAGGAGCCTTCCTGATACGCGGAGACGGCAATGGTCTGACCCACTGTCAGGCCGAGCTTGGCCAACGGAATCACGGCGCGAAGCGTATTACCGCGGGATTGGTAGGTGAAGTTGGTCGTGATCAGGATCGTGTCATCCAGCGCATTGAAGACCTCGATGTTGCCGGGGAGGCCGTCGCGCCACCCGATCATCACCGCCAGTTCGGCGCCGATGGGGTGGACCACACCGGTCGGGACGGTTTCATACTCGGCGTTGCTCCGGCCCGTGGCGGGAT
>CAIKLQ010000892.1 GCA_903828255.1 uncultured Verrucomicrobiota bacterium | reverse complement strand
GGCTACAGCTACACCTACGATGATGAAAACCAGCTCACGTCGCTGAGTTTCGGGACCAGCTACCGTTCCGATTTTGGGTATGACGGCAAGGGCCGGTTGCGCAACCGGACGGATTACATCTGGACGGGAACTTCTTGGACCAGTGCTGGAGGCGCCGAATACCTCTACGACGGGATGCGGGTGATCCAGGAACGCAACGCGAGCAACGTGCCGACGGTGAGCTATACGCGAGGCACGGACTTGAGCGGCAGCCTGGAAGGAGCGGGCGGGATTGGCGGGTTGCTGGGGCGCTCGCACGGTTACGCGAGCACCAATGGTAATTGGTACACGCACAACTTCTACCATGCCGACGGGAACGGGAACATCACGTATCTGGTGAACAGCAGCCAGGCGCTGGCGGCGAGCTACCGGTATGATCCGTTCGGGAACACGACGGCATCCAGTGGCACGCTGGCGGCGGCGAATGTGTATCGTTTTTCAAGCAAGGAAATCCACGTGAACAGCGGGCTGTATTACTACGGCTACCGCTGGTACGCGCCGGGGGTGCAAAGGTGGCTGAATCGAGATCCAATCAATGAGCTTGGATTTGAGCAGTTCAATTACCCGCGAGCGTGGCGGGCGAGTTATCATGGCCATGACTATGGCTTCCTTGCAAATCAACCTCTTTCGCTAATTGATCCGTTCGGTCTCATTAAATGGGGCAAGACTTGCAAACAGGGCGATAAAGACAAGATAAAAAACGGATTCACCCAGAGGTGCAAAGATGCTAAGTCTAGCGATTGCTTCAAATGCCTGGATGGAAAAGGTAAGCAAGCAATGGGCGACGCGTGCGATAGCAAAGATGGAACTGGGCCGGAGGTTCAATGCGAAGATGGCACCAACACCAGGTGTCAAACTACGGCCAGGGGCACTGCTTGTGGCTGGACTGACCCGGATAAGACGATCCATATCTGTATGAATCCGCCGACTGGTGAGTGCACCAGCGGCCCAGGGTGCGTTCTCTTGCATGAAGCTGCCCATAGTGTGGGAGGAGTTGGAGGGGACGTTAATACACCTACTCCTGATAATCGGGCATATGATATTGCAAGGTGCGCTGGCTGCAAATAGCGAAGCGGCTCGACTGGATTCACATGAGGAAACTCATTGGAAGAGGATCGGCGCTGATTTGGAGCGCAGTAATCCTTGGGCTGGCCTGCCCGCTTGGAGGATGCACGGTTTCGCCAATTTGCGTCTTGCCTTCAAGTCATTCATTCACAATTGCAGAATCAGAGATTCCCATTTCCATTTTAGAAGTCTTCCGTGAGACGTCTGGTAACTCCGCTATCTTGCGCGCGGAATTGCACATTGCAGGAGATCGGTTGGTTTTTTACGTCTTTCGTTTCAGAAAAGATGGAAAGCTCCAAGAGGCCCTGATCACACCTGCTGGGAAGTTGGAAATGACATACTTTCTTTCTCAAGGGGAAGGCATGTGAATGGGTCTCTCCGAAGCAATGGCGCGGAAGCTGCCACTCCGTGCGAGGCGGAAATCCACCTATGGGTGGGTCTGTTCGTTCGACGTAAAAGGCATTGTGATAGATCGGCGTGAAGCGCGTTAAATACCAATTGAAGAGCAGGAACAAGCCGTTCTCGAAGCCGGTAGGAAAATCACCACTTCAGGGGCTTGGACGTTTGCTGGTCGCCGCTGTTTGTACCACGGCGTTGGTGCTTACCTTCATTGCGTCTCGGTCTGGGCGTCCTTCGAGGCCCGGGCGTACCTCAGCAAATAATGATTCATCGGCAGTTCCGGTTGCCAAAGGCCCTCGTTCCCGCAAAGACCTTCTCAACCTCAAGTCCTCTGAACTTGAAGGTGTGGAGGTCGGTGTGATGAACCTGCTCTGCGCCGAAGGACTGAGCGGAAGCGAAAATCTCGACGTGGATGCCTTTGTCAAGCGGCTGGATGAAATGGCCGAGTATGTGCGCGCCGAAACCGCCCGCCACATTTACAAATTGCGTGAGCCGGAGTTCCACAATTCCGAAGGCTACTTCCGCATGTTGTACCTCGTCACCGTTCTGCAACAGGATTTGCGGCTTCATTACAATCCGGCCAGGATCACTGAAATCGGCGTGTTTGAGCGGAACCAGGATTTCTTTGCCGACTCACGAGACGTCTTCATCCACGGCTTGCTCGAGACGAACCGCTTGATGGGGACTTGCGCTTCCCTGCCCGTGCTCTACGTCGCGGTGGGCCGCCGGCTCGGCTATCCGCTCAAACTAGTGGCGACGAAGAACCACCTGTTTGTCCGGTGGGAAGACCGGCGTGAACGTTTCAACATGGACGCCACCGGAATC
>CAIKLQ010000891.1 GCA_903828255.1 uncultured Verrucomicrobiota bacterium | reverse complement strand
TTTTGTGTACGTGACGCTGCATCGTCCCTCTAACGTGGATCAACTGGCCGGTCTGACCACGATCATGGGCGAGTTGAAACGCATCGCCCACGACTGGCCGGTCGTGTTCCCGATGCACCCGCGCACCCGCAAAATGTGCGGTCAATTTGGCATTGCACTCGCTGACCACCCGGGGTTGCGGATTTTGGAGCCGATTGGTTATCACGAGTCGCTTTGTTTGACGGAAGCGGCGCGTTTCATTTTGACGGATTCCGGGGGATTGCAGGAGGAAAGCACATTCTTCCAGACGCCCTGCCTCACCCTGCGGCCGAACACCGAACGGCCCATCACCATCACCCATGGCAGCAACCAGTTGACGCGGCTCGGCCGTCTGGCGAGGGACATCGCTGAAGTCTTGTCGCGGAAAGCTGAGACAGGCCGCATTCCGCCGTTGTGGGATGGCCACACCGCCGAGCGCATCATTGCTGCGCTGACCGCCCACCGCGTTGCTGATGACCGATGACCGCTGACTGCTGTTTCCAGTCCCCGTCCCCCGCCTCCCCTCCGCCAGCTCCGACCCCCATGCTAAACGTCATCTTCACGCTCGACTACGAGATCCATGGCAACGGGGACGGCTGCGCCTACGAACTGATGGTGGAGCCGACCAGCCGGATGATGGATCTTTTCGAGCGGTATGGGGCCAAACTGACCATCATGGCCGACGTGGCGGAAATTCTAAAGTTCAAGGAATACAAGGAACTGTTTGGGCGGGATGATTACCATTACGACGCCATTGCGGCGCAGTTGCAGGATGCGGTTCGACGCGGGCACGACGTGCAACTCCACCTGCACGCCTCTTACTTCAACGCGCAGCACCAGGACGGCCGATGGGTGCAGGACTGGTCGGAATATAATTTCGCCGGCCTGCCCTTGGCCCGTATGATAGAACTGGTGCGCGTGGGCAAAGCCTACCTGGAGAATCTACTCCAGCCGGTGTCGCCGCCTTACCGCTGTGTGGCGTTTCGTGCGGCGAACTGGTCGGTCACCCCGTCAAGAAACGTGGTGCGCGCCCTCCTTGCGAATGACATCCGGATTGACACGTCAGTTTTTAAGTACGGCCGCCGCGAAGGCTTGGTCAATTTTGATTATGCCAACGCGCCTAGCGACATCGTGCCGTGGCGGGCCAGTGAAACAAATATCTGCGTTCGGGATGACCGCAGCGAGCTCTTTGAATTCCCCATTTACTCTGAAAACCGATGGGTCGGCGCGTTCGTCACTCCGCAACGAATCCACCGGGCCTGGGTCGGCCGGCTGCATCGTTTGCCGGGCACCCGCAGTAACGGCAAGGATGGATCCGGGCCTGACTCTTACCCTACGGGGGGCAGCCGCCGGTCGGCGGCGGGTCGAAATCCTCTGTGGCTGGCGAAGAAGCACGCTTGGAAGGCGGATTTCAACCAATGCACCGGACGGCAGTTGGTGCGCGCCCTGAACCGGGCAGCGAACCGGCACGATTCGACGGCGCGTCCTCTGCCGTTCGTGCTGATCGGCCACTCCAAGTCTTACACGCAGGTTAACGCCCGCTCGCTGGAGCCATTCCTCCAGTACGCCGCACGACAACCGGAACGCTACGGGTTCGGGGTTTTCGGGGATTTCAAACTCCCACCCTTGGCGGACTCCGCTCGGAAGACCGCCACAACCGTAGTTGCCATGTAGTTATGGAATCCGCCAACTGCTTTCCACCTTCAAACGGACGGGTTTGTTAATTATGCGATATGTGCTAATCACGCCGGCCCACAATGAGGAGGTGCTCATGGAAAAGACGATTGAGTCAGTCCTTGCTCAGAGTCGCAAACCTCTGGTTTGGGTAATCGTGAACGATGCTTCCACCGACCGAACCGGCGTGGTGGCAGACCACTACGCTAGGAAAAATGCCTTCATCATCAGCACTTCGACCCAACGTAATGGGAATCATTCATTTAGCAACAAAGCCAGAGCTTTCAACACTGGACTAGAGTTGTTGCGCGGAACGGAATATGACGTGATTGGCAATCTTGATGCTGACGTTTCGTTTGAGGCGAACTATTTTGAAAACCTCATTCGGGCTTTCGAACAGGATGTGCGCCTTGGGATATCCGGCGGTATTATCTACACAAAAATAAAGGGGCGCTTTATAACGGGAGACGAGACCCTCGACAGCGTGGCTGGCGCAGTGCAACTATTCCGGAAGGAGTGTTTCGAGGACGTTGGCGGGGCATACCTACCGCTACCGTATGGGGGCATTGATGCTGCCGCTGAGATTATAGCCAAAGCCAAAGGTTGGAAGGTGCGGAAGTCGACGGCGGACAAAGTATTTGAACACCGACAGACAGGCACAGCTGCAATGAAACCGCTGGCGGCCGCTTATCGCTTGGGCCACCGCTTCCATTCCCTCGGTTATGGAATGCTATTCTACACTTTGCGCTGTCTTTACCGGCTCAAAGATGATCCGATTTTGGTGGGGAGTTGCGCGGCATTTTTTGGATTTGTTGAGTCGCTGGCCAAGCAACGCCCGATACTCCTGCCGGATCAAGTGGTAGCGCATTTAAGGGCGGAACAGCGTCGAAAACTCCTGCAATCGTTGCTTCCGTGGAGACGCGGATAAACTGTGCGGCGGTGAGATTGCCGCAAAGAGACCCCTAACCGAGACGAGTATTCTATGAATCTACAAAACTTGTTAAGCTTTCCGTTCTACATTCCCCGTGTTTGCCGTTTGTTTGATAATTGGCCGCAATATTTATGCAATTATCTCCTGCGCAGGATTATTCCTGCCGAATACCGGCTGCGGGGAGGCTATCGGCTGGTTGACGGGACTGGCACACTGGCAGGTACCTTGGCTGTGGTTTTCATCCGGCGGGAGTATGGTAGCATGGAGCAGTTTCAAACCATTGTGGATGTGGGCGCGAACATGGGGAGTTTCGCGGTTTATGCGGCGCAACAATCTCCTGCCGCACGAATCTACTGCTACGAGCCGTCACCACAGAACTTCACACTTCTCAAACGGAACATCGCAATCAATTCCCTAGGCGGCCGCGTAAAGGCATTCCAATGTGCGATCGCATCCACCAGTGGCCCAAGAGAAATGGCGGTGGGGGTATCGCCCCTGAATACATTGCTTCCAGGTGCGGATGGCTGCCCCCGGCTGCCGGTAGATTGCATCACGGTGGGAGATATCCTTAAAAGCAACCAGTTAGACGTTGTTGATCTGATGAAGATCAATTGCGAAGGCGCCGAACACGAAATCCTCGAAAATCTTTCGGACGCAGACTTCGACCGTATTGCGAATATCCGGCTTGAGTACCACGATCTTGACTCGCCGGGAAGGAATGGTGAGGCACTCGCACGGCTTCTCGAGAACCGAGGTTACCGGCTGGAGCGATTTAAACGGCAAACTGAGACATCTGGGTTGTTTAAACGGTCCGGATTCATCTGGGCCCGGCGCGAAGTTCGCCACCGGCAGGTCGACTTGCTCGTCGCCGTGAAGAACGGACTTGCAGAAACCCGCGGTCGAGATTCTCGGGGATGAACTCCCTTAGCACCGTCTTCCTATTGGTGGTGGCGTACTACCTGTTCCGGTTGCCTAAAGCCTGGGCCGCCCTTCCATTGTTGGCTGGGGCCTGCTACATGACGCTTGGCCAGGAAATGGTGCTGGGCCCCTTCCACTTTACGGTCATCCGCATTCTGGTGGCCGTGGGTGGGCTGCGGGTGGCATCTCGGAAGGAACGAATCGCGGGCGGATGGACGCCCCTGGACCGAATCATGGTCGCTTGGGGCATCTGGGGCGTTTTTAGCAGTTGCTTTCACAAAGACTTTTCCTCTGCCTTGGTATCCCGTCTTGGGATGGTTTACGACGGCCTCGGACTCTATTTCTTGCTGAGGGTTTTTATTGAGGGCATTGATGGCATTGTCAAAGTATGCAAGATCGTGATTATTCTTCTGATTCCCATTGCTCTCGAAATGGGGGTTGAGCATTTCCGTGGCACGAATGCTTTCGCGGTTTTGGGCGGCATCCCTGAGGAGTGTGAGGTTCGTGGAGGTAAAATCCGCGCGCAGGGTCCATTTAGTCATTCGATTCTGGCCGGGACGGTCGGGGCCGTTTGCTGGCCCATGGCTTTAATGCTCTGGCGGGAGAACCGCAAGTTGGCTCTGGTCGGCTTGGCAGCAACAGGCACGATTGTCTTGGCTAGCAGTTCCAGCGGCCCGATCATGACGTCTGCTTTTGTGCTGCTGGGTTTTGCGCTGTGGAGAGCCAGACGGCACATGCGGCTGATCCGGTGGGGTGTTGTGGTCGTGATCATCGCACTAGATATCGTCATGAAGGCGCCGGTGTATTACTTGATATCGAAGGTCGATTTGACCGGCAACAGCACCGGTTGGCACCGGTCCGCCTTGATCGGTGCCGCCATCGAGCACTTCAATGAATGGTGGCTGGGCGGAACTGATTACACTCGCGATTGGATGCCCACTGGCGTCCAGTGGAGCCAGGACCATACTGACATCACCAACCACTATATCAAGATGGGGGTGATAGGCGGTTTTCCGTTGATGTTGCTGTTCATTGGGGTCCTGGCCAGCGCATTCGCGAGCATAGGCAAGGTGCTCAAGCGCAATACAATTGCGCCCTTTGAACTGCAGTTCCAAATCTGGACTCTTGGGGCCATTCTTTTTGCTCATACGGTGACCTTTTTGTCTGTTGCGTATTTTGACCAATCGGTAGTTTTTCTCTATTTGGTGCTGGCCGCGATTGGCTCTCTATCAACCGAGGTTGTGGTGAAGTTCCCGCTGCAAAGCGACGTTCTGGCACCAGAGGCGGGCGTTTATGGAAAAAATCTCAGTCATAATTGTTAGCTGGAACGCACGAGAACACCTGCGGAAGTGCCTGGTGTCGGTCAGGGAAACCGGCAAGGTGCTGGTCGCAGAGGTCATTGTGGTCGACAATGGATCCCAGGACGGATCGCCTGAGATGGTGGTGCAGCAATTCCCTGAGGTAACGCTGGTGCGGGCGGGCGGAAATCTCGGGTTCGCGCGGGCCAACAATCTGGGAATCAAACTGGCGTCCAGCTCATACCTAGCGCTGGTGAATTCGGATGTGGTGGTTCATGCGGACTGTTTCCAACTGCTGGCAGGATTTCTAAGAAATCATTCCGAAGTTGGACTGGTTGGACCTAAGGTCTTTGGCCGCGATGGAAGGTTGCAGCGGACTTGCAAACGATTGCCAACTTTCTGGAACACTTTATGCCAAAGCTTTGCTTTGTACAAAGTTTTCCCCCAATCGCCTTTGTTTTCGAGTCGTGACATGGAGTATTGGGATCAGAACGCCACAGCGGAAGTGGAAGTGCTGGCTGGTTGCTTCTGGGTAGCACGCCATGAGGCAGTGCTAGAAGTTGGCGGTTTGGATGAACGGTTCTTTTTTTACTCTGAAGATGTCGATTGGTGCAAGCGGTTTACGGATGCTGGGTGGAAAGTAGTGTTCCTGTCGGAGGCCACAACTACCCATTTTGGTGGTGCGAGCTCCGCCAATGACCCGTTTCGTTACGGTATTGAACAGTTGCGGTCCAACCTTGCATACTGGAGAAAGCACCGTGGTCTGTCAGGCCAGGCAGTGTATTATATGCTAACTGTGCTGTCTCATACTTTCAGGCTGGCCGCCCGCGGACTGAAGATGGCTTTCCGCAATAACCCTGCTGTTGAAAACGCCAACAGATTCAAGTATCATGCATATTGTCTGCGGTGGCTCTTTATCGGGAAGCAGGCTGGCAACTGACTCTGAACCGCCGGTGCATTATACTGGCAGACGTCATGGGGGGCTAATTTAGGAACACCAATGCTGGCCGAGAACAAAGCTAAGCGATACGTCAAACTGACGATAAGTCTGTTGGTATTTCTGGCCGATTACGTTTTTGCGTGTGTGCGTCGGGCAATGGGGGGGGGAGGGGGGCCCGCAAGATGTGTGATTCTCTATTATCACTCAATTACGGAAGATCAGCGGGGCATGTTTGCCAGCCAAATGGATGACGTTCTCCGCTTGGCAAAGCCAATAAGTGCTGATAGAAAAGCAATGTTGAGCGGAAGTTCGCGATATGTGGCCATCACTTTCGACGACGGGTTTGAAAACGTATTGCATAACGCACTGCCGGAAATGGAGACCAGAGGGATTCCGGCGACGATATTTGTCATCACCGATAGCTTAGGGCGACTACCGAATTGGCAGAGGTTTATTGCTGATTACAATAATAAGGAAAAGGTTATGACAGCTGATCAACTATTAGCTCTTCCTCGGAGTTTGATAACAATTGGATCTCACACAAGGACTCACCCGGTTCTCACGTCGCTGAGCGACTCGGAAGCGAAGCGGGAGATTGTGGATTCGGGAGTTTATCTTGAGAACTTGTTGGGCCGGAAGATTGAACTTTTCAGCTTCCCCTATGGGGCTTACAGTCAAAATTTGATTCGGTTGTGCAAGGAAGCTGGCTATGAACGTGTGTTCACGATTGCACCCGTGCTTGGCATGAGAAAGCCTGATGAGTTTGTGACGGGACGTATTGGCGTGGAACCAACTTGTTGGCCAATCGAATTCCGCTTGAAGGTGGTGGGCGCCTACCGCTGGCTGGCTTGGGCTGGGGTTTGGAAACATGGAGCGTTAAGATTTGCTGCCTGCTGCGAACATATGCGAAAGAATGACACTCATGAATAATGCTGGGTATCAGATACATGTGGATAATATGACCAGCTCAAATTGGGATGATCTTGTGAATCGATTTGAGGATGCGCATATATATCAGACGTGGAGTTATGGTGTCGTCCGCTGGGGACAGAGAAATCTCAGTCATCTGGTATTGAAGCAGAACGAAAAGGTGCTCTCGGTCGCCCAACTCCGGATCATTCGACCACGCTTTTTCAAGGGCGGCATTGCCTATTTACGCTGGGGGCCATTATGTCAATTGCGTGGGCAGGAGCCACAGCTTGAAGTGGTGCGGCCAATGGCGCTGGCATTGCACGAGGAGTACGTCCAAAAGAGGCGACTCTTCTTACGGATTCTGCCGAATGCCTTCGAAGGCTCCCCGGGAACGGGCAGCTTTAAGGATTCTTTCTCACAATTCCGGCAAGAGCCGCAGGGGACTGCTAACGCGAGGAGAACCTTCCTTCTGGATTTGACCCCTCCCTTGGACGAGCTGCGCAAGCGGCTGGACCAAAAATGGCGTAACCAGCTCAACGGAGCCGAAAGAAACGATCTTACAATCATTGAAGGTAGCGGAGCGGGTGAATTTCAGATGTTCTCCGACCTCTACCAGGCCATGTGGCGTCGCAAGAAGTTTGACAACCCGGTCGATGTCCATGAATTTGGCCTGCTTTGTGAGGCATTGCCGCCGTCCCAGAAGATTAGAATACTCATTTGCCTGCATAAGGGGGTCCCGGTTAATGGCATCGTTTGTGCGGCTTTAGGCCATACTGGTATTTACCTCCTCGGGGCTACCAACGATGCCGGGCTTAACACCAAAGGGGCCTATCTCCTACAGTGGTTAATCATTAAGTGGCTCAAAGAGAATGGATACCGCTACTACGACCTCGGTGGAATCAATCCCGAAGCCAATCCCGGGGTTTATCACTTCAAGCGGGGCTTGGCCGGGGCGGACCTCACGCGGATTGCGCCGTTGGAATCGTGTCAGAACCCCCTAAGTTCGCTCTGTATTCTAGCGGCTGATATCGTTCACGCGGGATTGGGTAGCTCAATAAGAAATTGGTGGGGTTTAAGGTTTGGTTCCTCCATGGCGGCAAAGCAATCCTAACCTGGTTCCAATAATCTATGATCAGGCGATTTTTGAAGTATGCACATAAGCACGGCTTCGCGGCGACTGTGGACCGCATGCTCCTGTCCGTTAAGCGCACCCTGCGCGGCAACCGGCTGGTGCTCTTCTACTGTCATCTGGACGACTGTGTATCCACTTCTTGGGCAGGGAACGTGTGTGCCAACATCGAGAGGATAAATAGAGAATGCGAAGTCAAACCCAGAGACTTACGGCAGATTATTGAAGACTGGAATCCCAGCCTAAAAAGGCGACAGGTAGTCGGGCGCTTTTCTCTGGGCGCAAGCCTATGGTTGTACAAAGTTGATGGCAGAGTTGCTGGTTACGGGTGGACCCTCGCCGGGCAAACAGTTGAGCCGCATTTTTATCCAGTTTGTGCGAAGGACCTTCACTTGTTCGATTTCTTTGTTTTCCCGCAATATCGTGGAAAGCGGATCAATGTATTTTTGGTGAATCACATCCTGACTGAAATGTCCCAGGAGGGCATTCGTCGCGCATTCATTGAAGCGCATGAATGGAATTCAGAGCAGTTGGCCTCAATCAGCCGGATGCCTTTTGTCAAATTGGGTTGTGCACGTAAGTTTCAATTGTTTGGCAATTCCATAGTGGTTTGGAGCAATAAGACAACAGGTGTGCATCCTCTGAAATATTAAGACAGGGGACGTAAATATGAATGAACTCATTTTACAGTCGTGTCCCCATCGCTTGAGCATGGTTGCCCTGCCAGCAAGTTGGCACTGGCATGGCAACGGCAAAAAATGCGGCAAGCTTCCTGCTGATTTGTGTGTCGTGATGAAAACTAAACGTTTTGGTGTGTTTCTGCTTGCAATGTCCATATCCATGACACTAGCTGGCCGGGCTGCGGACATTTGCACCGGGGCGGCGGCTTCGGGCAACGGCACGGGGGCGGATTGGAATAACAAGTTCGGCTGGACCGGAACACTGGTGCGGGGGAACACCTATTATTTGGAGGATGGCACCTACGCGGCGAAAGTGCTTTCGGTAGCCGAGTCGGGCAGTACCGTCATCACGATCCGCAAAGCCACGGTGGCGGCCCACGCCAGCGCCACAGGATGGAGTGATTCAATGGGCGACGGCCAAGCCGTGTTCGCGCATAACAGAGTCACTACCTATGGCGGGAATTGCCTCTGGATTCAATCGGGGTATTGGACGCTGGATGGGGTGACGGGGCGCGGCAATGTCCCCGGCGCTTATGGGTTCAAGCTGGCGGCTTTGAATCCCCCGACCGAGGGCGCGAATGCTTACGGCTCGCGGATTTTTATTAGCACCGGCAGTCATCTGAACTTGGCGCATCTGGAATTTGAAGCGTTTCCCGCTGGGGACTATGGCCGTGGGGCCATTGAACAGGCGAGTTCGGGAAATTGGGATGAGAGCACGGTGAGCGACTGCTGGTTCAGTGGGGCGCAGTATTTGGTGGGGCTGAACTCAACCCATAATGTTACGCTGGAATATCTCTGGGCCACAAACAGCTTCTCGTCGGCCTCACATCACGGCGACCTTATCAATATGAAGATGGTGAGTGCGGGCAATCCCTGCACCAACATCACCATCCGCAACTGTGTCTTTGCGAACCATAGCGGGACGGGGGGCGTGAGCGCAAACGATACGGGGGCGACCGGAGTTTCGGCGGATTACATCTACATTTACGGGAACGTGTTCGGGGGCCAACTGCCGACGAATTACAACGGGGGCAATGGATATATTGGGGCCACTACGCGGGGCGGGTTGGAACACACCTACGTCTATAACAACACGTTTCTGTGCTACGCGACGGACCATGACGCCTGGCTCGGCATTACGGGCCAAGGGGGGACGGTGTGTGTGGCGAGTAACAACCTGATTTACGGGCTGGACGCGCGTGACAAGGCCGCTACGTGGAAGTCGGACCACAACTGGTTTGTGAATTGCATTAACACGAACGCGCTCGGCGAAGGGAATAGTAGATTTGGCACTGGCGACCCTTTTGTGAACGCGGCTCAAAAGAACTACCATCTGACGGCGAGCAGTCCCGGCGGCGTCAGTTTGCCCAGCCCATTTAATACGGACCCTGATAGCGTCACGCGCGGGGGCGATGGGACCTGGGATCACGGGGCTTATGAGTATGGGGGCGTCCTCACCAATCCAGCGGTTGCGGTTTCGCCGTCTAGCCTTAACTTCAGCTCGGCTTTGACGAACACAACTCGCGACTTGAGCTTCACAGTCGTAAATATCGGGGCTGGCACTCTTGCCGGTAGCGCAAGCGTTGCTGCGCCGTTTTCGATCGTCTCCGGCGCAACCTATAGTTTGGGAGCGAATCAGACCCAGTCGGTGACGGTTCGCTACCAACCCACCGTGGCTGGTAGTAATTCACAAAACGTCTCTTTTACAGGAGGGGGTGGCGTGAATGTCGCCGTAATCGGGTTGGCCACGACAACCAATGCAAATCTGGCGCCACTGGTTTCAGCCATCAGCCACAATGCCATCGACGTTAACCAAGTCACCATGGGACTCCAAACATTTGAAGGCTCGACGATTCAGCTTTCAGGCTCCGCTTCAGATCCGGATGGCGACCCTTTGACTTGGCAGTGGCTTTATGCGTTGAACGGCGGAGCAGACGTGGTCTATGAGGGTGGCGCAGGCACAGCGACTCCGGTCAGTTTCACCTACCGCGCCGGCGCGGGTGGTAGCACGTATGTCTGGAAGTTGCGAGTGAGCGATGGCTTGGCGACGGCGGAATCGCAGTTGACGGTCGGTGTTCTCGCGGTCGGTTTGGGAGACAGCATCGAAGCCGAGTCGGGCGTGATCGCCGTTCCCTTTGTCAGTGTGGGTGGCTTCATTTCCCAAACTTCGACGACGGGAATTGCCGACGGCGGTCGTGCCACATATGCAATCACGATTACCAATGCCGGCGATTACGTAATTAGGGCGTTGGTGAATGCGCCCAGCTTTACGGCGAACTCGTTCTACATTAACATTGACGCTGAGCCGCAGGATCCTGCGATGGCCTGGGACATCCTGCCACCCACCGTAGGTTTCGAAACTCGGCTTGTTACCTGGCGTGGAGGCGGCACCGCTGATGCCGACGAGTTTGTGCCGAAGGCCTTCACTCTTGCCACAGGCCCGCATCAACTCGTCATTCGCGGGCGGGAAGCAAACACGCAGTTAGATAGCATTGCACTCGTAAAGTTGCCGCCGAGAGTGAGAGGCTTTCGTCAAGTGTTGAATCCCTGAAAGAAACTTGAGTTTGACCCGGACAATTGCGGCGTCCGGACTTAGTGTCGCGCGACTTTGAAGTGCAATCATCAATTCTGTGTCACATGCCCTCTCGGGGTTCCCTGTTTCGTGCGGTTCCTATCCTGAAATGTTCTCTTGGGGTCGGTTCGACCTTGCAGGAAATTTCATTCTGGCTTGTCGGGGTGGCCAGGGTTGCATGCAAATTGAGACGAGTTTTGATCTCTTGGCGGCTCGGGCGGCAAGTCAGGTAGCTTCGCCGTCGTCAATGATCGGCAACATCATTTTGGCAGTAAGATATGGAATTTCTAAATAGTCCAATGATGACTGAGTTGGTGGACCAGGAAATTATTCGGGCGGCAGCTTGCCCCATCTGCATTCTGTGCGGCAATCAGGGCGAGTATGTTCATTTGGCCCAGCCGGATCGCCTTTTCGGTGCTCCTGGGCTGTGGAACTTAAAGAAATGCAAAACTGCGGGTTGCGGGTTGATCTGGCTGGACCCCATGCCCCTGACGGAAGACATCGGCAAAGCCTACGCTACGTACTATACGCACTCATTTCAGAACGGAACGAGCCAACCGGGACTCCTGCAGCGCCTATTTGGGCTTGTGAAGCGCGGCTATCTCGCCAACCATTACGGCTATCCACTGGCCTCCAAAGCGCTCGCCGCTCGGTTCCTTGGCCCCGTACTCTACTTGTTTCCAGTGCTCCGGAGCGGTGTGGACAACGGCATCCGGCTTCTTCGCGCGATGTCCGGTGGCCGCGTCTTGGATGTTGGCTGCGGCGCGGGTGAATGGCTCCTCAACATGCAGGGGCTGGGGTGGCAGGTCGAAGGGGTTGATTTTGACGAAAGCGCTGTAAGTGTGGCGCAAGCCCACGGGTTGGCTGTTCGCTGTGGAACTCTGGAAGCGCAAAACTACGCGGCGAATTCCTTCGACGCCGTTACGCTGAATCATGTCATTGAACATGTGCCTGACCCGGTCGGTTTGCTCCGCGAATGTGTCCGCGTTCTCAAGCCACACGGCCGGCTGGTTCTGGCAACCCCCAACAATGAGAGTTTGGGCCATCGTTGCTTCCAGAAATACTGGCGTGGGCTGGAGCCGCCCAGGCACCTGCATCTCCTGTCCCCGGCGGCCATGCGGTGGCTATTGGCCCTCGCCGGATTTGAGCAGGTCGTGGTGCGGACTTATAGTACGGAGTACGTCTGGTATCACAGTTATCGCTTCTGGTTGGGCCGGAAGAATGGAAACTCCAGCCGAGAAGCTGTGCCACCGGCGGTCCTGCTGCCAAAACTGATGACCTCGGTTGCGCAGGTGCTCTTGCTGGTTCGCCCAGCCTGGGGTGAATGTATCACGGCCGTGGCCGTAAAACCATAGCGTCGGTGTCGGCCCTTGGCGCTGGTATGCGTATCCCCTTCGTACCGACCTCATGATAGCGCCTACGTATACTGCGTCCAGAGTGCTGTGTTCGCTCAATCTCCGCGTGGGTTTGACCACTGGATCGGTCCCCAGGCCCTTCGATTCAATCAAATCCACCTGCCGTGCGCTCGTCGTTCCGGCCTACTCGGTTCCGGATTGAAGTCGAGCTCGCTTGTTTTGACATGTCTGCCCTAAAGAGCATGACTTTTTTCTTGGTGGCCGTCGCCTACGCCAAGGGTGTTGGATTTTTGCAGTCTTTTGTGATGGCCAAAGTTTTGGGTCCGGCTAGTTTTGGCATCTGGGTAACCCTGCTGTTGATTGCCTCTTATAGCCCAATTGTCTGCCTCGGGACGGTCGAGGCCATGGTCAAGGAGGTGCCTTTCTATCTCGGGCGCAACGACCTGTCGCGGGTTCGGGAGATCGAGGCAGGGGTTCTGGGATCCATCGTTCTGGCGGGGATTGTTTTCGTCGGGCTGGGGCTCCTGGGATTGTTGGTACTGCCTTCAGGCTTTTTAGGCGTAGGCCCCGTGGTTTTGTTGATAGTCTTCTTAACAATTGCTATCAGCGGCTTCACGGCCTATTTCTATTGGCGGTTCGCGGCCTACGACAATTTCAAGGCGGTGGCCATGCTGGATTTCTGCCGTTCTACCTTGGCGTTGTTTTTCATCGGGGGAATGGCATGGGGCTGGGGGCTACTGGGGGCGGTGGTTGGCTTTTTGCTGCACGAGGCCGGAGTCTGTTTGGCGGCCGTATGGCTGAATGCTCGTCACCTCGGTCGCCCGGGGGGAAGCTTTCGTTCGGCATGGCTCTGGCATGCCGTCCGCGTGGGATTTCCCATTACCTTACTGTGGTGGGTACTTACTTTGCAGGGCAGCGTTGACCGGGTTGTTTTGGGCAGTTTGGTTGGCGCTTCAGCCGTGGGTTATTTCGGCTTGGGTCTCTCCCTGGCCAGTGTGTTAGGGCTGCTGCCCTTAGTAGTTGGGCGCGTCCTTTACCCTAAGGTGAGTAAACAATTTGGCAGCGCGGCGGATCCTCACTCAATGAGGGCACTCGTCCTGACGCCCACCCTTGCCTTGGCCGCTCTGTTGGTCAATTTGCAATTGCTCCTGCTCGTATTCATGCCGATCCTCTATAATACCCTGCTTCCAAAGTATCATCCGGGTTTGGATGTCGGGCAGATCCTGATTCTCGGCTCCTTCTTCGGCTGCCTGTTCCGAAATGGGGCAAATTACCTAGTGGCGACGCACAAGGAACGAATCTTCTTAAAGTATATCCTTTTGACCCTGCTTTTCAATGTAGTCGCGGACGTCGCCTTCGTGAAGGCCGGTTGGGGTCTGGAGGGCGTTGCCTTGGGCACCTCCTTGGCCGGTCTGCTCCTCAACACCTTGGTATGGCGGCGCGTGCTGCTCGGCTTAGGCGGGGCCCACTCGGAGGTATGGCCCAAGCTCCTAGGGCTTTACCTGCCCCTGTTGATACTGGCTGCCGCCGTTTTCGGCCTTCGGCTGGTCTATGGGGACTTCCTCCGGAAATTCGATGCCGCATCCATCGGCCTCTCCATCGCGTTGTTTATCTTGGTCAATGGATTGCTGTATTATTGTCCCCTGTATCGGTCGGAGTTACCTGAATGGCGGCGGGTGCTGCTGAAAGCCGCCCGGCCCGTCTGGAAAATCATTCAGCCGCCCCATGCTGTTCCGTGACCCGCTTCCGGGGCCCGGCCACGGTGCGCCTTTCTGGAGGCGCTCATGCTTCGGTGATCGGGAATTATTATGAATCTAATTCAAAGTGGCATGCATTGTTATGCCCGTCTGCGGCGGAGACTTTTTACCGCGCTCATGGCTGCCCAATTCAAGGAGATCGGTACCGGCACGAGAATCGAACCGCCGTTTCGCGGCGGCAGTTTGGAACAGGTGAGCTTGGGTGACCACGTAATGATCCACCGTGACTGCTGGATTCAGGTCTTCGCAAATGGCTCGGACGGTGGCGTGGCCGAGTTGGTGATCAAGTCTCACACTGCGATTGGGATGGGTGCCACTATCTCAGCAGCCCAGCGCATCACAATTGGGGAATATGTTCTTTTTGCGCGCAACGTTTACGTATCTGATCATCGTCACGCGTTCTTTGACGTGGAGGACCCGATCATGCGCCAGGGGATTACCTCGCCCATCCCGGTTTCAATTGGTAACCGTTCCTGGTTGGGCCAGAATGTTTGCGTTCTCCCCGGCGCCTTGATCGGCGAGCATTGTGTCATCGGAGCAAACTCTGTGGTTACTTCTCACATCCCGGATTTTTCGGTGGCGGTGGGCGCTCCCGCCCGGGTCATCAAGCAGTATAACCAAAAGACCAGGCGCTGGGAGAAGGTCGTTTGATGCCCGTGTCGCTCCGGTTAACTTTGGATTCCCATGCTTAAGTCCTGCTTGGTTGGCCTTTACCGGCTCGAAAGTTGCCCCTTGCGGCTACTTCTCCGGAAGTTGGTGTTGCGCTGGGAAAAGGGCGAGTACTATTCCCTAACCTTGCGTCAAATCTTCCGGAAATACCATGGTGTTGAAATTGGCCTGTACACTCATGGCGGCTGCTTTATCCCAGGCGAAATCGATCGCTTTACCACCATCGGCCGGTATTGTTCGGTGGCCCGTGGCGTCAGGGTGTTGAATATTAACCATCCCATGGAATTCAAGTCCACGCATGCCTTTTTCTTCAATCCGGCGCTCCATTTCTGCCCG
>CAIKLQ010000890.1 GCA_903828255.1 uncultured Verrucomicrobiota bacterium | reverse complement strand
TCTAGGTTGGAGATTTGGACGTTGGTGACACTCTCCCCAGTGTTGGTAAGACTCACGATGTTGGAGAGGCTCACGACGTTGGTGAGACCGCACACCAGGTTGGTGAGCACGACGTTGGTGACACTCTCCTCAGTATTGATGAGGCTCACGACGTTAGTGAGGATCGCAACGTTGGTGAAACCGCACACAATGTTGGTGAGCACGAAGTTGGTGACAGCGGGCTTGGGGCTCTGCACGGTCAAGTCGTTGGGCTCCCGAAAAGTCGTGCCGGAAACCGCCAGGGTCGTCACCTCAAAATTCGGATCAGTGAGATTGATCTGGCGGATGAGGTTATTCTTCGAATCCGCGATGTAGAGAATGCCCGCACTGTCCAAGGCGAGGCCGATCGGGAAGCGGAATGTCGCGTTCGTCCCGACCGCGGCGTCGAGATTGCCCGCGCCCCCCGCCGTGCCGGCGAGGGTGCTCACCTCGCCATTGGCGAGTTTGACGAAGCGGATGAGATGGTTGCCGGTATCGCCGATGATCAGTCCAGAGACGCCGCCGACATTCGCGAGCACGAGACCTTGCGGCGAGTTCAAATGGGCCAGGTAGGACGGACCATCGTCGCTGCCGCTTTCGCCAGGGATGCCGGCGAGGGTCGAGGTAATACCCGTGTTCGGGTCGTACTGGAGAACGGTGTGGTTGGCGCTATCCGTGACGTAAACGACGTTTTCGGAATCCACCGCCACACCGTAAGGCTCGTACAGACCGTTGGTGAACACGGTGTCCACCGTCAACTGCGCGCTGGCGCGCAGGGTCACCAGACCCAGCATGGCCAGCGCCCAGAGGCCCCGCCGGGCTCGCGCCCCGTTGCGGCCCCCGCCGTCACGCCGCGGCGGGACGCTCCCCGCCTCCGCGGCGCTACGCCGCGACCAGAGAGAGGTCTTCGTTTTCATAGTTGCGTTTTGTTTCCGTTGCCAATTCAAAAAGACCTCCCTAAATCAGGCAGGGGAAGCTTTTTGAAGCGCAGGGAAACCACAGACGGCCACCCAGGAACCCAGCTTTCTCCGGAAAGAGGCTTCCAACGGCCCGGCATTTCCCGGCCTGGTTGCAACTCTTCCGGCGCTGAGTTCATCTGGGTTCATCTGTGGTTTCAATTACTTTCCCAGGTTCACGGGAGCACGCGCAGGCGGTAGTAGCGCGGGCCGCTGGGGTTGATGTCGAGGGCGGTCACGGTGTCCCCGTTGCCGGAAACCGGTTTGATAACAGACCAACTGCCACTGGTCGGAGTGCTGGCCGCCTGAACCTCATAAACCTTGCCCGGCGCGCTGAACCAACTCAACACCACCTGCCGCTGCCCGCCGTGCATTTGCGTCGTGATGGGATTGAACATCAAACGCGAGGCCGCGTTGGTCGGGTCGGTGCCGGCGAGGTATTCGGCCCAATTGGGAACGCCGTCGTGATCCGGGTCGGCGTTGGGATCCGCATCCGGCGAGGTCAGGCTGGTGAAGAACTGGAGCTTCCACTCATCCGAGGTGATGTCAGTGATCGGGGCGGCGGGTGTACCCACGGACACGGTGGCCTGCTTGCTCTCGAAGGTGTATTGCGTCGTCAGGTCAGGCGAACCATCGGCGTTGGCGAAGCTGACGGTGTAGGTGTGGCCGGGCTGCGCGCCGGGCGGGACCGAGAAGCGCAGCGCGCCGAGGTAATTGCTGCTGCGCGAACCAAAGTTCAAGCTGCCCAATTCCCAGCCGCAGGCCAGTTCGTTCGGTTTGAATCCCCGGGCGAAGGTCGGACCCGCTGCAGCAGGAATGAAGACCGGCCCGCTGGCCAGTGCCGGCCCGCCGTTGTCTGGCGTGATGAGGCCGCGGAATTGCAACCCGGCCAGCGAGGCCGCGTTGGCGGTCGTGACATAAACCGGCACACTGACCTGATTGCCCGCCACGACGTTGCCTACCGGCAGCGCGGCGACTTTGGCCTGGCGATTCCACGGAGCGGCGGCGGCTAGGGCGCCGCCACCACTGGTTGAGCCACC
>CAIKLQ010000889.1 GCA_903828255.1 uncultured Verrucomicrobiota bacterium | reverse complement strand
GTAACCGCCGGGGTTGGGGTAGTGTTGACGGCCTTAATCTTCGCCCAACGCGCTATTTGGGCGGCTTTGACTCTGGCCCGGCCCTCGGCGCTCATCGTGCCTTTTTTCGACACGACGGCAGCAATGACGGGTGCGGGAGCAACGACGGTTGCCGGAGCGGCTGCAGGAGGCGCATCCGTTCCCAAGACGCTCGCAAGGTCAGCTTGCAGTTTCTCGATTTGTGCTTTGATATTCGCGGCTTGGCTCAATTGAGCGGCCGAAAGGTCAGATATATTCATGCGGAAAGCCTGTCAGGTAGGAGCGGGAAAGTCAAAACGGTAACGCCGCCTTTACGCCAGGCAGCGGTCCCGGCGCGGGGTTCTTCTCTGGCGCCGCCGGTTTCCTGCCGATTTGTTTGCCGTTCGCTATTCGAGCCCTTGACGGCGGGTAAATCAGGCTTACCTTCCAGTTGGCTGACGTGGGCGTGAATGTTGGTGGTCAGTGTCAGTGAACCGTAAGTCAGTGATAGTGATTAGTTAGTAGATACGCCCACGCCAGCTTTGTTTTTTCCCACTTGGAATCCGCGCAACTTCCCACCTCGAAATGGACCGCCATTTGACAGCGCGGTCCTTCCGTGGTCTAGTTCAACCACGGTGAACTTAATAACGAAATTATTTGGTCGCCACTCGCACGAGGATCATTCCCTCCCTTCCTGCTACAATTGGCCCGGCCAGTCCGGCAAGCAGTATCAATTCGAGATCTATCCCTTGGACACGGGTTTTCGGCCAATGCCCGGCGTTTACATTTACGCCAAGCAGTTGGAGGACGGGGATTGGGTTCCGATCTACATTGCCGCAACCCGGGATTTGCACCAGCGGCTGGAGGGGCACACCACCCTGACGGAGGCGGTGTCCCACGGCGCGACGCATCTCCATGCCCATTACTGTAACGCTGGGCAAGCGGCCCGCTGCACGGAGGAACAAGACCTGATCCACCGCTGGCAGCCGGTGTGCAATGAAGTGTTTCAGAACTGATCCGATGCGAGTTTTGCGAGGTTGATCCGAGTGGCGCGGCGAGTGCCGGCCAGAAACAGAAATGCGGCGGTTCGTTCGCAACGTCCGCGGGAGACTTTTCGGCTTCGCGCCAACGGGAAATTGCGGAGTATCATGCCCGCGACTACCGGGCACCTGACACCACGCCGTCATCGCCGCCTTGCACCCCGGAACTGAGTTTGCTCCGCGTTTGGCAGTGTAGAAATAACGTGGAACGCCGATAACGGAATCAGAATGAATGACTGGTACAATTCTGAATGGTTCAAGACGTGGCTGGAACTCGCCAACCAGCCCCATGCCCCCGAACGTGTCTGAACGGTAGCGTGGCCGAAGTCCGTGCCCCGTTCGGTGCGAATGAGGAAGTGGGGGTGGTTCCGGGAATTGACCGGAGCGCGGAGAGTGGTGGCGACTGGGTTCCAGACGACGGTTCGGTTTGCCGTAAGTGCTGGCTAACCGGGCGCGAGCGGCGCAAATTTGGAAATGCGAAGCGACCTCGACGAACCCCGCCCCAGCATTTGGGGGCTCCGATTTCCCCGCCCCATAGAATTTTGGGTGCCACTCCTAACTTGCGCTTGGGGGCTGCTGTTTCCCGGACTACCTGTTGCCGCCGCCGCCGCTCGCTCCAGCAAGCAGCACTTCGATTACGTGCGCGATGCCGCCGTTTGGCTGACGCCGCCGACGCGCTTCACCAACTACGTTCATCAGGGTGGGACGCTCCTCCTCAACACGGCCTATCTCCGGGAGTTCCCGGAATACGCAAAGCTTTCGACGGTCGGTTCACAGCGAAATCTGACCGCCGGAAAAGGCCGGGTCATTGTGTATGGGCCGGATTTCCAAGTGGACCAGCTTCCGGCGCTACTGCGGGAGGAATTAGCCCGGGACTTGCCGGTGACGGTATCGCCGGGCGTGGAATACGCCGTCAACGTGCAGCCGGACGGTTTCTGGGTGACGCTGATCAACAACGAAGGCGTGACCAAAGAACCGCGAAAGCCGGCCGTGATTGATGCTACGCAAGGGCGCACCGTTTCCGTTTGCTACCAAGGGCGAGCCCGCGTCCGATCGGTGACGGACCTCAAGAACCGGCGAACTTGCGGGTTGCAGCAGGGTCGGGAAGTTTCCGTCAACCTCCCGGCTGGCGAACTGGCGATTCTGGAATTCCGATTGAAATGATCTGGGGACCGGAATCGCGCCGACTCCGGATCGCCCGTTAAATCGCAGATCGCCGGCTGTTTTGCGGTCAAAATATATTTTTGACCCGGACGGTATTTGTCTGACCCTCGGGGGCAAAATGGGCGCGTATGAAAATCAAAAACCTGATTCGCGTCGTCGCCACCAGCTTGGACCGGTGGCTTCGCTTCGGCTCC
>CAIKLQ010000888.1 GCA_903828255.1 uncultured Verrucomicrobiota bacterium | reverse complement strand
GTGGCAAACGGGAAACCCGAGCGTACGCAGGCGGAACGTGTTCAGAAAAACATTCATCTGATGCCGCACCCGCACCGCGCTGTCCTGAAGGTTCTTGTAATAAAAGCCGAGCCCAGGGTCCAGAAAGATTTTCTCCACGCCATTGCGCTGCGCGATTTCAATCTGCCGGGCGAAATAGTCATGCATCATCGCTGTCGGGTCGGCGGTGAAATTGAAATCACCCACCTCGCGAACATTTTTCCCCTGCACGTAACAGAGGATGACCGCCGCGTCGTGTGCCGCTACCAAGCGGAACAATTCATCGCTCCGATCCGTGCCGGTCAGGTTCAAGATGTTCGCGCCGGCTTCAAGACACGCGCGGGTCACGGCGGGTTCGTAAGTCTCGACCGACACCAGCACGTCCGCCTCGCGCAACGCCCGGAGCACCGGCAGCAAGCGGCTGTTCTGACCCGTGGCATCCACGCGCGCGGCGTGGGCCAGCGTGGATTCCGCGCCCAAATCCACGATGTCCGCGCCCTGAGCTTGCAACTGGCGTCCGCGCCGGATCGCGCTTTCCGTCGTGAGGCAGACGCTCTCGCGATACCAGGAATCGGCGGAAAGATTGACCACGCCCATGACCGCCGGCCGCGTGTTGAACGCGAAGGGCCAGCCGCCGATGGCGAACTCCTTCACGCACACAGCCGCCGCGGCGCGATGGTGTTCCAGCAGTTCCGCAAGTTGTTCCAGCTTGAGCATGGGTGAGTGATGAGTTGAATCGCGGCGGGCAGAGTAGAGGATTTGGGGCTCGGTTCAAATCTACAATCCGCAATCTGCGATCCGCGTTTGGAGTGAGAATTCGCCAAATGCAATTTCGCGCTTTGAACTCCTGAACCGGCGCGGGCGCGGCGGTAGTGGCACGGGCGGCTCGCCCGTGCGCATCGAAACGCACAGGCGAGACGCCCGTGCCACTACCTGGTTCATTGGGAGCTGGCATCAGCACCACTTCCGGTTTGAACGCAGTTCGTCGTTCAAAGCCGAGAAGCACGAGGCCGCGCGCGCAGACGAAATCCAGTTGGCTTCTCGTCCGCAGGGTTTAGACTCAGCGGCAAATGTTAGAACCGCTCAGCAACGCACAGATTCGCAAATTCAAGGCTGCCGCCCAGCATCTCGAACCGATGTTGAAAGTCGGCAAGGCCGGCTTGAGCGAGGCATTCGTCCGCTCGGTGAACGAAGCCTTGACGCACCACGAACTGGTGAAGATCAAGTTCGCGGAGTTCAAGGAGCAGAAAAAGGAACTCGCGCCGCAACTGGCCAGCCAGACTTCCAGCCACTTGGTCATGCGGGTGGGGAACGTCATGGTGCTGCATCGGCCACGGCCCGTGGTGGACGCCGAAACGCACCCAGCGAGCTGAGGGCGAGGCACTCAAACACCAAATCTCCGCGCCCGTCATGAACAACTCCATGCGCGAATACGTCGCGCACCTCCCCATCGTGGACGTGCATGAGCATCACCTGCCCGAGGTCATCCTTCAGCCCGAGGTCAACTTGCTGCAACTGTTCCAGCAGAGCTACGCCGGTTGGACGCAAGCCCGGCCGTATTGCCTGCCGTCCGAATCGCGCGATGCCGACCCCATGCTCGCGACGGCGGGCCCGACGACGTGGGAAACGCTCGCGCCATTTCTGGAGGGCAGCGGCTCGAACTCGTTCGTCCGGAATCTCGTGCGCGCGGTGGTCGAACTGCACGGCAACGGCGAACCGGAAATCACGCGGGAAAACTGGCCGGCGCTCGACGTCGCCGTGCGGGCGGCCCATCGGCGGCCCGAGTGGCGGCAGGAAATCCTGAAGCGCGCGGGCATCACGACGGTCATCACCGACGCCTACAACGATCCCTTGCTCGATCCCCGACCCGGGCTCGGCGCGAACTACCGCTCCGTGATGCGCACCAACTCGCTCGCCCTCGGCTGGCATCCCGACTCGCGCGATCACAACGGCAGCAGCGCGCATGAGCTATTGAAACGCGTCGGCTTGGGCGCGAGTTCGTTTGATGAATACCTCACGGCGCTCGAAAAGCTCGTGAACGGCATGGCCGCGCGTGGGCAGGTCGCGCTCAAGAATGCGCTGGCCTACGACCGCGACGTGAACTTTGACGCGCCGGATGAAAAAATTGCTCGCGCCGCGTGGGGCAAAGTTTCGCCCGCGCCGGCGGAGCGGAAGGCGTTTGGCGATTTCATCGTGGACCATTTGTGCCGGTTGGCCGCCGCGCGCGATCTGCCGGTGCAGATGCACCTCGGCACGGGCATCATTCGCGGCTCGCACCCGCTTGGCGTGGCGGGGTTGATCGAGCGGCATCCGCGCACGCGCTTTCTGCTGATGCACCTCGCCTATCCGTGGAGTCGCGACCTGCTTGGTATGGCTTTCGTCTATCGCAACCTCTGGCTCGATCTGACGTGGTCGTTCCTGCTGAGTCCGTCGCACTTCAAGCTAGCGTTGCACGAAGCGATTGAAGTGCTGCCCAACGAATCCCGCATGATGCTCGGCGGCGACAACTGGCACGTCGAGGAAACCTACGGCGCGATGCAAACGGCGCGGCGGTTGATTGCCGAAGTGCTGGAGGAAAAAGTGACCGGCGGCTATTTCAGTCGCGCCACGGCCGAGCGGCTTGCGCGGCGGCTGCTGCACGACAACGCGCGCAAATTTTTCCAGCTCGATTGAACAAAACTAGATAGTATGAAACAACATCCGCCCTTCCTCGCTTTGCTTTTGGCTTCGCTGTTTGCCGGGTTCGCAACGCTTCCCGCCACAGCGCACACCGGTGGGCATCCGTCCATCCACGACACCGTCGCCGGCATCATCGCGCGTCTGAAGCGCGAGTTGACTGCCGCGCAACTCATCGAACTAACGGCGCCCAAGGTCGAGGCATTTCTGACCCCCGGGGAGCGGGAAATTCTGGGAACCGAACATCTGCGCTTCCGCGTCAACGTGCCTGTCGTAATCACCATCGTGCGGGACACCAGCATGGGCGACGAGCCGTTCTGGCTGGCCGGGCGCGGCTTCAAGGCCACCGGCCTCAAAGTCAAACTCGCCAACCGCGACTTCGATACCTGGGAGAAGGAATTCCCCGCAGGTGAAATTGGGCTGGGCGTTCACAACTTGACCGGGCGCGGCAACCACTATCTCGTGTTGCTCAAACCCCAATCAGCCGGCCGCGCCATCACGGTAACAGATGCCTACCCGGCGCAACTGCGCACCGCCCGGTTCGCGGCGGGCGTCGAGCCGTACGTGGACGAGGTGAATCAGTTGCCGACAGTGCCGGCGGAATTGGAAGGCCAGTTGCTCGTGCGCACCGACAGCGAACGCGAGGAAGCCGCGCGGCTTGTCAATGTCTTCAACCAGACGAAATTCCCAGCACCCGACCGCGTGGATCAAGTCGTTCTCACTTGGAGTGACGACCCGCGCACGAGC
Organism: uncultured Verrucomicrobiota bacterium; assembly: GCA_903828255.1. Classification (GTDB taxonomy): domain Bacteria; phylum Verrucomicrobiota; class Verrucomicrobiia; order Limisphaerales; family JADLHS01; genus CAIKLQ01. Next base: position 1,821 of record CAIKLQ010000888.1, on the reverse strand, counting down.
CAGACGATTCAATGGCGCACTTCCACCAACCTCCAGCGCGGCGCCGTCCGCTACCAACTCAAGTCCGCCGGCCCCGTACTCGACGCCAACTCCGCCCGAACCAAGCGCGCCACCACCGCACCGCTCGCCACGCCCACGCTGCTCAACGATCCGCTAATCCACCGTCACACCGCCGCGTTGCGCGGCTTGAAACCGGGCACAACCTACGTGTATTCGGTCGGCGATGGCTCGCCGAACCGTTGGACCGAGCCAACGGAATTCACGACGGCGCCCGCCGGCGCGGCCCCGTTCACCTTCATCTACCTGGGCGACGCGCAGAACGGCTTGGATCGTTGGAGCGTGCTCTTGCACAACGCCTATCGCGCCCGGCCCGACGCGGCGTTCTACCTGATGGCGGGCGACCTTCTGAACCGCGGCGCGGAGCGGTGGGATTGGGACAGTTTCTTTGAGAACTCAAAGGGCGTGTTCGATCGTCGGCCCATCGTGCCCGTGCTGGGCAACCACGAGTATCAGGGCGTGCAGCCGCTGCTTTACCTTGCACAGTTCGCCCTGCCGCGCAACGGTCCGAAAACCATCGGGCCCGAACGCGCCTACTCGTTTGAATACAGCAACGCCAAGTTCATCATCCTCGACTCGAACCTCGACCCGGCCAAACAAACCGCGTGGCTGGAAAAGCAGCTCGCCAACACCAAGGCCGTTTGGAAATTCGTGAGTTACCACCACCCGGCGTATTCCTCCGGCGGCAACCGCGACAACCTAGAAGTGCGCCAACTCTGGACGCCACTCTTCGACAAATATCATGTGGACCTTGCGCTCCAGGGCCACGATCACGCCTACCTCCGCACCTATCCGATGCGCGGCCAGCAACGCGTTGCCACGGCGAAAGACGGCACAGTCTATGTCATTGCCGTCTCCGGCACGAAGCACTACGACCAACAGCCCCACGACTATACCGAAGTTGGGTTGACAAAGGTTTCCACCTACCAAGTGCTCGACATCCAGATCACCGGCAACCGCCTCGTCTATCGCGCCCACGACGTGGACGGCAAGGTGCGGGATGAATTTGTGATCGAGAAGTAATCGGAGGTCGCCTATCCCTGCCATGACAAGGCGCGGACAAGGTTGCCCGTGATCCTGACAGTCGCGGCCCAATTCTCATCCGCTGAGGGGCGCACCTTCTTATCCTGGTCCCGGCCACGATCTGCGCTTTTCGGTTGCTCCTTTGTCGAGGTATGACCGGCCCGTCCCCATTGGTTGTCGGCGGGCGCTGGCGCTGGGGCGCGTGGCAGCAGCTTGGGAACGAGCGTCCGTGCCACACCGGCGCCGGCTGCCTCGGAAACCGGGCCCCGCGCCGGGACCGGGGCGCGGCTTGGGGCAAGCGTTGGTGCGGATCGGTCAATGGCCGCCAGCACAAAACAGGGTGCCCGCCGCGGTGCAGCGCACCACCAGACCTCCTTGACCTCATGCTTCGGCCCAGCGCAACTCTGACTCTGATGGGGGACCAACCTCGACGCCCCGGCTTTGTCCGCGTGGCCGCGGCGGCCCCAACGGACTTCGCCTTCGACCGCTGGCCCCTCCAGTGTGGCCCTTTCCGCCCAGCCCGCAGCGGCACCAACCTGCAAGGATGCCGTTCCTATCGCCCCGGCAGACCGCTGTGGCAGACTGCAATCAGGAAGGTGACGGAAACTTTCCGCAAAGGCCCCGAAGGACCGCCCAACGAACCTTGGGCCGCAGCTGCGTTCAACCCGGAAATGTAAAGAACCCGGGGGCGGGTTCAGGGAATTTCAAAGCCGCTTCTGCAACCCAACGCCCCCGGTCATT
>CAIKLQ010000887.1 GCA_903828255.1 uncultured Verrucomicrobiota bacterium | reverse complement strand
GGAGAGTTTGGTTTTCGAATCGGTCCACACAAAAGTCCGTTCGGTTTTCGCCTTGTCGAGCCGCCGGCTGCGGGACGTGAATTGCCATGAACGGAGAAAGTCACCGGAGCGGGCGTTGTCGTAGGTGAAGGAAAAAGGCGGCGTTGACTTGGCGGAGGCGAACCAGTTCGCCTTCCACCTGGCCGCCGCACGAAAATCACTCGCCGGGGGCGAAGCTGCGAGCACGTTGAACGAAACAACCGCCAGCATGAACAGGCAGGTGGTGATGCTCATCACTTTGAGTTTGAGTTTCATGGGCAATGCGTTGCTGGTGATGGCTTCGGCGCGACAATTCTCATCGCAGGTTCGAGTCTGGTTTTTTCTGGTGCAGGAGTTCAATGTTTTTCGCAGTCAGCCTCCAGTTGGCGGCAAGCTCTGTTGATGTGCGAACGCTGGACGTTGGAGTTCAAGCTTCAGCTTGCTCCCGGCCGGGAACAACCTAAAGGTTGAACTCCAACGAATTGAGCCGCCAAATCAAAAGGCCCTGCAGTTGGCGGAAGAAAAACTCGGCCAAGCGGCAGGCGGCGGCGAACGGGCATGGCTTTGCGCCGGCGGTCTGCTTGGCGGCGAGTGGGTGAGGGTTCTGGGCGGGATTGGGGTTTGTGCGGCGGCGAACGGTCGGGTTCTGGTGTTCCGATCGCCCGGTGCAAACCCTTGAAATCGTGCTTGCTCCCCTCCCGGTGCAGGACTAGCGTCACCCTCAGGAATGGGTCAGGGCGGACTTTGTCTTTTGCCGCTGACTTTGTCCGAATAATACTGTTAGCCCACTCCGATCATGCTAGAGCCACTTCTATATTTTGGCGGGACGATATTGGCGACTGCAGTAGTTGCAGTTCTCCTTTGCCATTATCGGACCGCGCATCATAAACGGATTTCTTACGGCACGTTGATCGCGAGTTCCATGATTGCCAACCTCGGCGTTTTCTTGGGCCTGGGTATTTACGAGGAGGGTTGGCACATCTTCACTCCTGAGGCGTGGACTGGCGGCAAGGGCGGGCTGGGCAGCGCTCTGGTTGTGTTGACTGTCATCACGCTCTTTTGCCTTTTGCCAGCGCTAGGAGTTGCGGTTTATTATCAGAGTCGGAGCAAGAGAGATGAAACGCACCTGGGCGAACGACCCGGCTGCAGGCAAGGCCGGGATCGCGTCTCGGTTGGCAATCGGACACCTTTGCCCCGGCCTGCCTGAGCCGGGTCGTTCGCCGATGCAAATTCGCAGACCTCATTTCCTCTGGCTGACACTGGCGGCTGTGGTCGCGCTTGCCGCGTCCGCAGCAGAGCCCGATTACCACCAACGCTTCTCTGAGACTCTTAGCAACGGGCAAACGGGCTTCATCCACGGCACGGACCTCGTGGATACGAACAACTGGGGACCTTCGCTTACAAACGCAACGATAGCATTTGCGAAGTTCCGAGACGGTGAACTTGGCGGCATCAGGCTCGGCATGACAATGGCCGAAGTCGTCGCTGCCTGGGGAAAACCGCGCTCCCTGTGCAGCCACTGCAGGATTGGCCCGCGGTTCTGGTACGGCGACGGCCCTTTTTTCGGAGACCTATCTCTCTCATTCAAGGGAGATCGGCTCGTGCTCATCGGCATTTGCGGGGGCACGGCCAAACATGTCACCTTTGACAATGGTCTCTCGGGGCACGCTGGCCGGTCTGAGTATGAGAAGATTTTGGGTGAGCCATCACTTCGGGACACGGTGGATCTGGGTCTGTTCAATGGGGAAATTGCCTACCGTTCAGGCGCCGTTCTGGCTACCTTTACCTTCAAGCGTGTCAGCGCAGCTACCAACACCGAGCACTTAGGGTGGGCCGCGGTGTGCCTAGAGGCTGAGGCACAGAGAGATCGGAGTGGCGAACCAGGCGGTGCAGCGAGCGGGAACCAGCCGAGTCTCTCGGAGACAAATTCCACGCCATCGGCGGCTGGCTCCCGCCGCTGATCTTTACCTTCGACATGAAGATGAGCAAGAGTAAGAAAATTGTCGGACTTAGCTGCGGCGTTCTCGTGATACTCCTTGTGGCGGCTGTTGCCGCTGTAAAACGAAGCAGTCGTGAACACGGCTGCTGGCACGAATGCCGCGACAATTGCTGCCTCATGGAGGATGCCAAGAAGTTGTGCGCAGAGTATGGGAGACTTGCCGCTGGGACGGTTGTCGATTGGAAAGACATTCAGCCGTATTTCGCCAGTTCACAGTACTGGCCCATGCATCGTCCATCCCCAACTGGCGTGCCGCAATGTCCAGCGGGTGGGACATATACTATTGGCAAGATTGGCAGCCGGTCGATCTGTGCAGTGCCTTACCATCAATGGCCCAATTGCAAGAGCAAGGACAGCGGCTCTGACTGGAGAGATTGACGATGTCGAACCAGATCACCTCACACAACGCAGGACGGCCGTCGCAGTTCCGCTTCGCGGTTCACGGTTTCTGGTCCGGCGTGTGTGAGTTTTTTCGTTCGGCGTGAACGATATGAGACTTCCTGCTCTCAGATTAATCCTGAGCGCGGTTGCTGTCGCTGCGGGTGCCGCCGTGCAAGCTCTGGCCCAGAGCAACGTTTATTCGGTGGCAATCTACGCCGGAGGAACTTCCTATCAGGAGGTTTGTTCGTTTGAGATTCCATTTCCACCATACTACTACAAGGTTACAGAGCGAAATCGCTACGAAGATGCCGACGGTCTCGTTATCATCGACGTGGGACACGAAAAGGAGCGAAGGGGCGTTCTTTGCCGGTATTGGGATGTGGAGTTCGGCACGGAGTCATTCACCGTCCCGCTCGACCGCCCGCAACCGTTACGGGCAAGGTGGCTCGCAGCCGAGAGTGTCGAACGGGAGCGTCGTGAAAAGGCATGGTTGGCTACGGGTTTCTTTCAGAAGAAGACCTTCATCCTAACCAATCGCACGGATTCGCTCGAAGATCAGGACGTACTCTTTGAATTGGAGCAGCGCGAGAAGTTTAAGGACGGTCATTGGACCCGAGGAATGGGCCCAGAGTCGAACCTCTTTCGTATAACTGCGTCCGCGAATGACATGGTAATTTGGGACCGAATAATGAAGGAATTCGATAAGCCACGCAAAAAATGATCCTACCAATGCACCGCATGGCGGTTGTGCCCCAGCGCTCCCTGCGCAAACCGTTCCGGGCATTCATTTTGTCCCTGCCAGCGGATCTGGGGCGGTGGCCGCGGGCGGCGCAACCGAGGACTTCCCCACTCCGTGGAGGAGCGGGAGTTGGGTGGTGTTGCCAAGATGCGCTCCGTGTCCTTGGCATTCGTCTTGAAAAAATGACGAAAAAACTACAAAAACAACAAGCCAAGCTCCCGGCGCGGGCATAGCATCCCAGGCAACAAGAATCCGTGCCGGGAGAGTTGTGGCGTTGCCACCTGGCAGCGGAACTGAATTTTGGCGGCGGCGCTCGAAACACTTGGAGCGTCCCGCTTGGAGCAATTGAATGATGTCAGCAACAGCATTGGAAACGAGTCGCGCGAAGATCGCGCATGAGCCGCGCGCCGGCGGCCTGGATTTGTATCGGCGGATGCTCCTGATCCGGTTGTGCGAGGAGCGGCTGGCGAAATCGCATCAGCGCGGACTCGTCCACGGGGCCTGCCACACTTACGTGGGGCAGGAAGCCATTGCCGCGGGAGTTTGCGCGCATCTGACTCCCGCCGACATGGTTTTCAGCACGCATCGCGGTCACGGCCACGGGCTGGCCAAGGGTTTGGAGCCGCAGCAATTGTTTGCCGAACTTTACGGTCGCGCCACCGGATGCTCGCGCGGCCGCGGCGGCAGCATGCATCTGTTCGCGCCCGAGGTTGGCATGATGGGCACGAGCGGTGTCGTCGGCCCCTGCATCTTGCAGGCGGCTGGTGCAGGCTACAGTTTCAAACTGCTCAAGCAGAAAAATGTCGCCGTCGCTTTCTTCGGTGACGGGGCGGTCAACAACGGCGCGTTTCACGAGGGGCTCAACATGGCCAGCATCTGGAAGTTGCCGGTGCTGTTCGTCTGCGAGAATAATCAGTTCGCCACCGAAGTGCCATTTGCCTACTCGGCGGGAAACCCGGAAGTCGCTCCGCGCGGCGCCGCGTACGGCGTGCCCGCCTTGCAGGTGGATGGGAACGATGTCCTCGCCGTTTTCGCTGCTGCGGCCGCAGCGTCGCAACGCGCACGCGAGGGCGGCGGCCCCACGTTGATCGAATGCAAAACCTACCGGACCCGGGCCCACGCCGAGGGCATGGGCGATTTCAGCTACCGGACGCGCGAGGAAGTGGATCGCTGGAAAGCGCGCTGTCCCATTGCATCCTTCAAGCGTCATCTCCTGGAAAACCAGTGGGCCGAGCCCGGGCAACTCGACGCCATCGAGAAGGAGACGGCGACTTTGGTCGAGGCGGCGCATCACTTTGCGGAGAGCAGCCCGATGCCCTCAAAGGAGTCCGCCGTTCAACATGTCTATGCCGAGACACTGCCCGCTGAAAAAGTAGCAGCGCACGCGATAGTACCCGGCAACGGTCGAGATGTTCTCCCTCTCCCCCGCGGAGGGGGAGAGGGCCGGGGTGAGGGGGACACCGGGGAGAAGGCCGAACACCCAACACCGAACATCGAACGTCGAACGTCGAACGCACCCCTCACCCTGACCCTCTCCCCTTCCGAAGGGGAGAGGGGAAATCCCGATCGCGTGATCACTTACATGAAGGCCACGCTGGAGGCGTTGACTGAGGAGTTTGCCCGGAATCCGAAAATCTTCGTGCTC
>CAIKLQ010000886.1 GCA_903828255.1 uncultured Verrucomicrobiota bacterium | reverse complement strand
GGTTGGCGGCGCCTTTGAAGAATTGCACGGCAAAAGTGTGCTGGCCCGCCGCCAGCGCCACGCCGCCGCTCATGAATTGGGACGAGTCGTGCAGCCCGTCAAACGCGATGACCGTCGCGCCGTCAATGACCAATGCGCTGCCGTCGCCCGAGTGCATCGTGAAGGCGTAGAGACCATCGGCGGGCACGGTGAGAAAACCGGCATAGGTGAAACCGTAGTTGATCCGCCGCCGCCGCGCGCTGGTGTCGAGCGCACTCACCGCGCCCGAATAGATCGGCGTGAGCGAGCTGAAACTCGGCAACGCGGTCCAGTTGCCCGACGAGGCTTCATAGTATTGAAACGCCAGACCGCTGACCGTGCCGGGAACATTCGTCGCCGGACTGAGCGTGGGCGTGGTGGGCGCGATGGCGAAGGTGTTGGACTGGTAGAAAATGTCCGCGATGGTCAGGCGGACGTAAGGCGTGGCGACGCTCCCGATGTTCAACAGCTTCTGGCGCGCTTCGGGATCATTGTCGAACGCTGTGGCCACCACGGTTCCGGTCAGGCTGGCGTTGGTGAAAACCTCGACCTTGTAGGAAAGCTGCGGCGAACTGGAAGGCGGTAGTTGCCACTGAACGAGCAGTTGCGTCCCCAGGACGGTCGCGTTGGTGCTGCTCAGCACGATGGGATCGAACGTGGGCTGGGCCGGCTGGCCCGACATCGTGAGCGTCGTGGGCACGTTATACGAAGCCGCGAACGAGGGGCCTACTTCCGAGCGGACGGCGGTGTTGCCGTTGACTAGGCTGACATGACCTCGCGACGTGAACTGCACCTGGTTGGCCGATTGCCAAACGCCGCTCTTGTGATAGTAACCGCTGGCGTGCTCCACGGTGTAGTCGCCGCCGTAGCCCGTGAAATTCTCCTGCCAGCCGCTCATTCCATTCACCCCTGTCACGGCGAAGGGATACAGGAACGTGCCGACGTGATACCAGTTGCCGCTCACCGGTTCTTTCATCCACATCCCTTGGTAGCCAAGATGTGGCGTGCCGTCGCCGGGCGGCCAGTAGCGCACCACGAAACGGCTCCAGAGGTCGGTGGTGAACTGTGGCCAGTAACCCTTGATCGCGCAACTGCTGCCCTCGCCGATTTGGGCGTAGCCGACCATGTTCGTGCCGGCGAAGGTGGGGATCTGTTGGGAGTAAGGCGCATACCCGCCACTCGCCGGCCAGCAGACATACTGCACCAACGTGCCGTTGGCGTTTTGGTGCGTCATGCCGCCGTAGAAATATCCCGCCCCGCCATCCGAGCTGCTCACCGTCTCCTCGTGAATGGCGTCGTAGATTCCAGGCGGCACATTCGGCGAGCGGTAATCCTGGATAATGCAATCCGAAGCGCTGGGAACATTGAAGTTGTGGTATTGGGCTAGGCCGGTGGAAGTCGCGACAAGAGTTAGCGCGAAGATAAAGGCGGGCAAGCTGAGGCTTAGGGTCGGTTTGAAAACTCCAACCTCGGTCATAGCACCCGACGTAAGGAGGCTCAAATCATTTAGCTTTTGGGGACCGGCACGCTCAAGAGTCAGAGCCTCCTTACATCGGCTGCTACTTTGTAAACAGGCTCTTAATGGCCGGTTGTTGTTTTTCATAGCGAGAAGGTTCAGCCAGGTAAACATGGCTTCGGGCCTGTCGTTGCAGCTTGGTCTTCAGCACTGAAGAGCCGGGTGCTGAAGTAACGCTCCGCGCGGTCACAAAGTAACGTGACAACGGTCGCCTGCGGGCCGAGCTCGCGGGCGGTGTGCAGCGCGGCGACCACATTCGCGCCGGAACTGGTGCCTACGAGTAAACCGAATTCGCGATGCAAGCGGCGCGTCATTTGCAGCGCGTCGGCGCTGCGGACTTTCACCTCACCATCCAGCGGCGCGTCCCGCAGCAGCGCAGGAACAAACCCATCAGCTACGCCTTCGATAAAGTGGCAACAGGGACATTCCCCCGCCAGCAACGCCTGCTCCGCAGGTTCCATGGCGATGATCCGCGCCGCAGGCCAGCGTTGTTTGATCGCCTTGCCGCAGCCGGCCAGTGTGCCGCCCGTGCCGAACCCTGTGACGAAGGCGTGAATCGGTCCCTCCACCTGGCGCAGAATTTCCTGACCGGTGCCGTGCTCATGGTCCGCGACGTTCAAGGGGTTCTCAAACTGGCGGGGCAGAAAATAGCGCCGGTCAGTTGCGGCCATCTGTCGGGACAATTCAATGCCGGTCTGGTACATGCCGCCGCTGTCGAACAGGATTAGTTCCGCGCCCAGTTGCCGGATGAGTAGCCGCCGCTCCTCGCTCGCCGTCGTGGACATGAGGATCGTCACGCGCCGACCCAACGCCGCGCCGACCATCGCCAGCGCGATGCCGGTGTTGCCGCTGGTACATTCGAGGATGATGGAGTCTGGTTTCAGCAATCCCCGCTCGCAGGCGTCCACCAACACGGTCTTGGCCAGCCGGTCCTTGATGCTGCCGCTGGGATTAAGGAATTCGCACTTCGCGTGAAGCGTCACGCCTTCCGCGCGGAATTGCAGCGGGATCAGAGGCGTGTTGCCGATGAGCGAGAGCACCGGGGGATAATGGGTGTGTGAAAGAGTGTTAGTTTTCATGTGCGATCATTCTTAACCATACCGACGATGGAGTGGCAAGCTTTACGCCGAGCTGCGGAGCGCGCGGAGGTATGCCGCGGTTTTGCACGCTGGACTGTCTGCCCCACAAAAGCCCAGGGCAACTTAGTTCTTCCCCTGCGTTTCGCTGCGGACGATGCGCTTCTGCGTTGAAATCGGCGGCGTGCTGCGCCGAATCGAATCGACTGAACTGCCACGGATGAACCTCGGAGAAAGGGTTCGCTACTTCTCGGCGGCGGCTTCCCTCTCCCCTACAAAATGGGACAGGGTTGAGGGGAAGGGTTTGTTCGATGTTGGATGTTGGGCGTTGGATGTCCGGTCTTCCTCTCCCGTTCCCCCGTCCCACGAACTGCGTAGTGGCACGTGCATCTCGCCCGTGCGAACCGAAGCGCACAGGCGAGCCGCCCGTGCCACTACCGCCGCGCCCGCCAACGATAGCCCGCCGGCCCAAGGGTCTAGTTAGTTTCATGGTAATCCTTGGACACATCTTTCCTTGGTGCTAGTGCCGCTCTGGCTGCTTTACTTCGAGCGAGTGTTTGCGATCTTTGGCTTCGCGCTCGAAGATCGGTCCAACGGTGACCACTACATTAGAGCCTTTCGCAACCGCAGTGGCGCAGTCGGGCGCGGCTGACTGTTCCCCCAGCCCAGGATGCACCACGCGAACGCTTTTCAATTGCGGCGGTTGGCCGTTCACGCGCGGATAGCTGAAGGTGACTTTCACTTCCGGGATTTCGCTATGCGGGATTTTTTCCGTGGAATAGACCTCAACGAAGGCAGCGTGCCGCGCCCAAAACGTGAAGTCCTCACCCTCAAAGCGCAAGCTGCCCACTTCGTGCGTCCGACCGGCGGCATCCTTCAGGCGGCATAAGAACCAAGTGTTGGTCTTGTCGTTGGCCGTCTCCGTCTGCGTCTTGGTGATTTGGTAGGTGTAGGTGCCTTTCGTCCACGCGAACGGCCGGCGCACGCTGGCAAACTCGCCCTCGTAGCCGGCACTCTCCACTAGGCAGTCCGGCCCAGTCACCCGCACGTTCTCCAAGCCTACCGGCGCTTTCTTGTCGCGCGACCAGCGGGAGAAGATCGCGCCCTTGCCGGGATGGACGCGCGTCTGGTTGGTGGCGTTGGCCCAACCGTTGATGTTGGATTGCAAGCCACCGTAGAAATCCAACCCGTTGATCTGCGCAATGCCGCAGGGCGAGATGTAGAGGTTCACGGTCGCCGGCACATCGCGATCAATCGTGACGTCCACCTCCAAGGATACGAAGTGTGGGGTCGGACTCTCAAAGGTCCACCAGACATCCGCGACATGCCAGGGCTGCGGAGGCAGGGGTTTGGCCGCGTCATTGGAGCCTGCGGCGGCGTGGAGATTCAAAGCTAACGCGCAGAAGAGCAAGTTGCTGAAGGATGGCTTGAAAATCCCCCACGGAAGTGCGCCCGTCCTCCGGTGCAGCACGGTAGGAATGAAACAAGCCGCGAACTGCTCCATCGCACACGAAATGTTCGCGCCGCTGCGCCCGAGGACGGGCGCAGTCCGACTGGTTGGCCAGGGCCTCATGGGTCGCTCCAATTCAACACCACCTTGCCGCATTCGCCGCTCTTCATCGCGGCAAAGCCCGCTTCGTATTCGGTATAGTGGAGGCGATGCGTGATGACGGGCGCGATGTTCAAGCCACTCTCCAGCATCACGGTCATCTGATACCACGTCTCATACATCTCCCGACCGTAAATGCCTTTGATCGTGAGCATGTTGAAAACGACCTTGTTCCAGTCAATCGCCATTTGCTCTGTCGGGATGCCCAGCATCGCGATCTTTCCGCCGTGGCTCAGGTTGTCAACCATGTCGCGGAACGCCACCGGGTTGCCGGACATCTCCAAGCCTACGTCGAACCCTTCCTTCATCCCCAATTGCTTTTGAACGTCGCGCAGGTTGCCGGTCTTGACGTTGAGCGCAATGGTCGCACCCATCTTCTTCGCCAGTTCCAGGCGGTAATCGTTCACGTCGGTGACGACGACAAAGCGCGCGCCCGCGTGCTTGACGATGGCCGCCGCCATGATGCCGATAGGACCGGCCCCGGTGATGAGGACGTCCTCGCCAAGCACTGGGAACGACAAAGCCGTATGCACCGCATTGCCGAATGCGTCGAAAATCGAAGCGACCTCGAGGTCAATCCCCGGCGAGTGTTGCCACACGTTGGTCACGGGTAGCGACAGATACTCGGCGAACGCTCCGGGCCGATTGACGCCCACGCCTTTGGTGTCCGCGCACAGATGGCGGCGACCGGCCATGCAGTTACGACAACGTCCGCAAACGACGTGGCCCTCGCCGCTGACAATGTCCCCTGGACGAAAATCCACGACGTTGGAACCCGTCTCCACGATTTCGCCGACGAATTCGTGTCCGACGACCATCGGGACCGGGATAGTCTTCTGCGCCCAGGCATCCCACTTATAGATGTGTAGGTCCGTGCCGCAGATACCGGTACGATTGATCCGGATCAGAACGTCGTTAATGCCGATGTCGGGCTTAGGGACCTCCTCCAACCATAGACCGGGAGTCGCATGTTTCTTAATCAGTGCTTTCATAGTGTAACCAGCCGCCGCGCCGATGCCGACCGGCGCGCAACCAGGAGTAGTGCGGGGCCGCCCTTAAGCAGCGATAATTTGGTCCAGCGCGCGGGAGAGGTCGGATAGGCTACCGTCCTGTTCCGTGATGAGATAGCTCTGGTAGCCCGTCTGGCGCAGGGCCTTCATGATACCTGCCCAGTTGTTTGCGCCGGTAAGTAACGGGGCGTTGAAGCCCGCCCCCACATCGCCTTTGCGCATGGCTAGGTCGCGGCTGTATTCCTTCACATGAATCCGGTTGATCCGTTTTCCCAACGCCGTGATCCACTCGATCGGGTCGCCGTAGCGGATGATATTCCCGCAGTCAAAATGCCAGCCCACCCACGGACTGTTGATCGCGTCGAGATAGCGCACCGCCTGCGCTTCGGTCGTGATGAAATTGTTCCAAACGTTTTCGATGGAAATTTTCACGCCCAACTCCTCGGCCAACGGAATGGCCAGGCGGATTTGCTCAATCGAGCGTGTCCAGCAATCGTCGAAGCTGACCGCCTTGTTCACCACCCCGGGCACGAGTAGTATGGACCCCGCACCGTAGGCATGTGCATCGCGCAACGTCTGCTTTAATGCCTCCCATCCCTCCGCGCGCACTTTTGGGTCAAGGTGCGACAGGGGTTTGGCCCAATGCTGCGCTCCGCAAACACTCGTAATCTCCAGGCCGGTTTCCGCCCGTGCCCGGAGCACCTCGGCCTGGTCCAGATGACTCGCCATCTCCACCCCTTGGAAGCCAGCCATCTTCACGGCTTTCATCTTGTCCAGCACCGACCCTTTCCCGTCAATCGTGTCCCACATGATGCCTTTCTTCATCGCTCCCGAGGTGACCGGAGTAGCCGATTTCTCCGCGGCGGCAAACAGTTGAGAACCAACCGCGGTGAGCGCGAGTGTCGCGGTGCCGTGTTTCAAAAATTCGCGTCGGGTCTGCGATGTTTTCATAGTTTCAAGCTGCTAAGCCCGTGAAGAACCCACTGGTTTACCTTTCAAGAGTTAAACCAACTTGGTGAAACCGGGGATCGCCATTGGCGCAATGTCCAGGTTCATCTTCCAATCGAGTTGCGCCGGCACGAGTTGTTCCTTCGAGTTGAGCGCGTCTTCCCAGGTGACTTCCTGTCCGGTATAGGCAGCCATGCGGCCCATGAGCGCCATCATCGTACTGGTGGCCATCCGGTCGCCGTCGTTGAGGTATTGGCCGCTGCGGATGCCGGCGAAGAGTTCGTTGTGCTCCTGCTGATACATGTCGGTCTTCGGCCCGCTGTATTTCCAATTCACCTTGCCTTGAATCCGCGGTTCGGCCCAGCCGGGAATTTTCGCGAAGCCATCCTCGCCCATGAGGTAATCAGAGTTTTCACCGTGGCAGTTGCCCGTCTGGCGCTGCCCCATAAAGGCCCGCACGTTGTTGGGGAACTCATAGGTGATGAACATGTGGTCGAAGATATTGCCCTGATTATTCGGTGTCGAGCGCCCCCCCACCGCCACCGCCTTGAGCGGCGTCGCATCCTTCAACCCCCACGCGATCTTGTCTATGCTGTGACAAGCTTGCTCCACCAAGCCATCGCCCGAGAGCCAGACGAAATTGTACCAGTTCCGCATCTGCCATTCGAGGTCCCCCATGCCCGCGGGCCGGGCACTGGCGGGGGGCATCGGCTTGACTGGGCCGGTGTAGTAATTGGCGTAGATGGCGCGGATGTCCCCAATCGCGCCATCGTGAATACGCTGGTAAAATTCCCTGCGCGCCCCTTCGTAGCGCCAGCAAAAGCCGGCCACCAGCGAAAGCTTTTTCTCTTTCGAGAGCTTCACCGATTCGATCACCGAGCGCACCCCGGGCGCGTCCGTGGCCATTGGTTTCTCGCAGAAAACATGCTTGCCGGCAGCCACGGCGGCTTGCAGATGCACGGGCCGAAATCCCGGTGGCGAGCACAAGAGCACCACGTCCACGCCGCTCTCGATGACCTTCTGGTAAGCATCGAGACCGCTGAAACGTTTCTCCGGCGTAACTTTGACGCGGTCGGGATGCTTCTTTTGCAGCTCGCCGAGGCTCGATTGAATTTGTTCCGGGAACGCATCGCCCATCGCGGTCAGCACGACATTCTTGTCGGCATTGAGCGCTTGCTCGGCGGCGCCGGAGCCGCGTCCGCCACAACCCACGAGGCCAATGCGCAGCGTGTCGCTGTTCGCGGCGGCAAAAAGATTGGCGGAAATAATCGCGGGAGCGCTGAGGGCCGCGCCCGCGGCGACCGAGGTCTTGAGGAATTCGCGACGGTTAGTCTGGTTCGAGAAGCTCGGAGTGGGATTCATGATTTTGGGTGTTACTATAATGGTTTCGCTACTGCTGGCTGGTCACGGCTCCCCGCCACCGCGACGAACCGGGAGCGGTCGTTGGCGGGCTTCCGATCCTGATTGTAAACCAAATTATGACGGAGGTGACGGCAAGCATCGTTCAACTACTCTAGCGCAGAAAGCGCCGGCGAGGGAATACCACATTTGGGGGAGTTCACATGGCTACGAAATCCTAATTCTGTTAAATGTTTGAGCATAGAAACCGAGGGTTAGGTTTGAGGTTTGACGTTGAGGTAATTATTTTCACTCTCCCACTCGTCGCCGGTCTCCGCCAGAAGCGCGCTGACCAGCCGGAGGAGGGAGGCTTCGTTGGGGAAGTGATGCGTCGCCGATGAATCGGTTCGATGGTTTCGGGTTCGATGCCGTTCGCGGAACCAAATCTGGCGTAAGCTGCGTCAGGACTACAGCGGTAGCAAAGGGGTTGGTTTCATGAGGGGAACAGCTTCCGGCTCTGTGCCGAAGGCGATTTGGAAAACCAGGACTCTATTGAGGCTAAGGCGGGAAGAATTTGCGGGCGGCAGGGCGCTGGTTCAATCCCGCCGGTTGCGCCTCGATTTCAATCCGATGTTCTGCTCGTAGGTGCCCATTTTCACTCCGGCGGTCTTTTCTTGGCCTTTGAATTCCAGTTTCAAATGCGAGAGCCGCGTGCGCGCCACCGCCGCTGCCGGCGTGTTCGGAAAGCGGTCGAGAATCCGCTCCAGCGTGTGCTCGGCCGTGGCATAATCCGCGCCGTGACGCACCTGCAAGTCCGCCAGGAGATTCAACCAGTGCGTGATCTTCTTCGCGGGTTGGCCCGTGGCCGCAATCATTTGCTCCAATTGTTCGGTCGCCAAATCCAGTCGTTGATAGTGGTCGGCGTAAATCAGCGCCAATTTCTCGCGGACTTCGAAGTCGAGCGGGAATTGCTCCAGTTGCTTGACGTAATCGGCCGCAATTCCCTCGCGGTCCGCCTCTGCCTGTTGCGCCAGCGGCCGTCGGTCGCGCAAACCCAGGCTCTGGATCCCTTCCGGCACGGCATAAATCTGGCGGTCGTGCGGCGAGAGCATCTGCTCCATGCTGGCGAGGTGCGCGATGCGTTGTTCCGCTGCGAGCGAGAGGTCGGTATCGGGAAAGCGCTCAACGATCTGCTGCAAGTCCTGCCGTGCGGCGTCGCGATCCAGGCTGTATTTCAAATGCCAGTCTGCCAGCGTGCTCAGCGCGTGGGCGATGTTGCGCGGCGCGTGTCCTGGTTGGCTGCAAAAGCGGTGAATGGTTAGCTCTGCGCCGGGTAGGTCGTTGAGGTCCTGCGCCTGGATTTCGGCGATCATCATTTGGCCGATGAGGTCAGTGGGAAAGCGGGCCAATTGCTTGCGGGCCTCCGCGATCGCCTCGGGATAGTGGCCGCGTTTGCGTTTCGCTTCGGCTACCGAGTAATAGGGTTGTGGTTCGATCTCAGCGTTGCCGCCGTCGTAAAGCGAGGTGAACGGTCTGGAGATCAATTCGCCGATGCTCCGTCGCCAGATCGCGGCCATCCCCAATCCGCCGATCAGCGACACGGCGACATGGTAGAAATTCAAGGACGTGTTCTGGAACACTTCCGCCTGCCAGCAGAGCCAGCCGCCGACCAGCACCGTGAGGATCCACTTGAAGATGAGCAAGCGCGGGTCTTCCGACCGCCGCACCAACCGATACATCCCCCAGCCGATCAGGCAGGTGAACACCAGGACGGTGAACAACTTGTCCAGCCAGTGATAGACTGTGATCATTGGATACATCTGCTAGGAACGTCCTTCCACCGTGGCTACGGCGCAAGGCAATTATCCGACTGATTTGACCGGACCGCGCAACCTCCGTCACGGTGCCAAAAACCCAAACGCCGAAAAATTTCTCAAGACCGTGAATGCCAGCAGCAGCCCGACGAAGCCCCAGCTCCACCAACTCATGAAAAAACGCCCGCCCCGGATCCCGCTCCGGCGCCCCGCAAACTCCTGGCACAGAAACCCAGCGAACAACGGCAGCGCCAACACCGCTAGGGCATTCAGGTGCAACGCGACCAGCAAATGCCCATGCAGCAGTTGATGCCCGGCGCGCAATCCGCCACAGCCCGGGCATTGCAGGCCGGTAATCTGGTGGAAAAGGCATTGCGGATAAAACGCGTGCTCGGCTGGGTTGAACCGAAATAGAATTGCCCCGCAAGCTGCCGCGGTAAAAGCCACTATGGCGAGCATAGAATAATTGACTCTAGGCGACGCCTGGATTCTCGGTGGCACATGGAGTGTCGTGCCAGAATGATTGTGGGTCACGGAGTTTATGACGCGGATTGGACCAGGACTTGTTTTAGAACCATTCCTTGCGCCCATCAACGTAGGTTCGCACAAATTCATCGTCGGATTTCGTGAGATAAATGATGCCTTCGATGATGCCGAAAATTCCCATCACGAGTCCTCCCCACCCGCAGGTTAATACGGTCACGAGCAACATGATCACGGCCGGGCCGGTGTAACCAAGGATGAATTTGTGGATGCCCAATGAGCCTAGCAGGATGCCGCAAATCCCGGCCGCAATTTTGCTGGACGCGCGCGCCGACATGTTTGGGGGGAAGCAACCGATGATTGGTGGTGCGATTGGTTTGCCGACCTCTGAAGCAAAATCTGGCAGCGTTGCCAGGGCTTTCCATTCTTGTGTCCCTTCGATTTGGACGAGGGTTTGGGCATTGACTAGGTTTTGGCCAATCCATTGCTTCAGTTGTCCGGCGGTGACTGGGCCGTATTGCTTGCCATCGGTTCCGATGATTTTGAACATAGGTTTTGGGAATCAACTTTGAGGTTTTAGAGCGCTGCTGAGGAAGGCGTTAGAAATCCGCTCGCCGGCTCCGGTAGCGCTGCTCTTGCGTGTTTCTGTAATTCGTCGAAGCGAGGTGGTTTCAGCATGGGGGTTTTGCAAGAGGTTTGTGTTTTCTCCAGGTGCGACAACAATGTTCAGGATTTCTCAATCTGCTGGAGAATGTCTTTCCAATTCAGTGCAACTCCAACTGCGAGGAGCGCTGCAGCAACAAAGATGCTGAGAATCGAGAGGATCAACCCGGTAATTGCCATGCCTTTGCCTGTGTAACTCTCGGGGTTGTTCTTGATTTGGACGAGCCCGATTGCCGAGAAGACGATGCCAAGAAGATTGAAAGGAAGTCCGTAGCAACAGCACAAGCCGACCGTCATAGAAACTATCCCCAAGATCATTCCGG
>CAIKLQ010000885.1 GCA_903828255.1 uncultured Verrucomicrobiota bacterium | reverse complement strand
GCTTTCATCCTCGCCGGCGGCGTGATGGCCGATCGCGAGTTGACTTACGTGCAGGCGTCGCGTGCCCGTGGCACGACCCGCTGGTATGTCGGCCACGACCTTGAGGACGTCACCCAGCGCATGACGCGCAGTCACGAAAAACTGGCCGCCGTGAGTCTCGCCGAAGGGCCGGAACTGGAACTCACCTTGGTGCGCTGAACCGACGCGCGAGACGCCCACTGGCGTGGTGTATTGCCGCCCCAGGAAGAATCGTGAGCTTGCGAGTCAACTACTCGGATTGATTGCGGCTTTCCAGCGCCGTGCCCGGCGGGAAGGTCCAGCCTCTTCAATCGCGGCCGATGGACCTCGCGGTTGCGCCCCTTGACCGCGACCAGCGATTTGGCGTAGATGGAAAAACAAACGAGGTGTTATGATGGGGTTGCGATGGGGAGGACAGCAGGAGCAAGGGCAACTGGAGTTGTTTGGTACGGGGGTGCGCAACCATGCCGCCCTTGACGCCATACGGTTTGTTAGCGGAGCAGCATTGGCGGACCTGGTTGCCGCGAATGGTCGCCGAACTGGAGCGGACCGGTCGGCTCCACCAAACGCTCTTGGAAGCGGAGGCCCAGACGGGACGGGAACTGGACTCGCTCCGCCGCCACTTCCTCCAGCAAGGCCTAACACCACGCCAGGCGCATCAGCGGGCGTGGGAGATCGTCCGGGAACGCTACCTGTTTCTGCCGCCGGAGTCGTAGGGGACGGCGAGCCTGCCATCCCTGCACCAACGCCCCAGGAACCGGAGCCGCCGCGCAACCTGCGCAATTACCGCATCACCGACGCGGACCAAGTCGGCCGGGGTTCGCTCAAGCAGAAGTGCCGTGCGAACCTCGCCGCCATTGCCTTACTCAAGCAACTTGAAGCCGAACAGCGTCCGCCGACCGACACGGAAAAGCGCGTGTTGGTGCGTTATGTCGGTTGGGGCGGCTTGCCGGGAGTCTTCGATGCGGAAAATCAAGAGTGGCAGGAGGAACGCCAGCGGTTGGAGCAATTACTGACACCGGCGGAACTCGACTCGGCCCGCGCGACCACACTGAACGCACATTACACCGCGCCCGTCATCATCCGCGCGATGTATGCCGCGCTCCAACGCCTCGGCTTCGAGCGGGGGCGCGTCCTCGAACCCGCCTGCGGCCTCGGCCATTTCATCGGGCTGATGCCCGAAGACCTGCACGGTCGCTCTCGCATCACGGGCATCGAGATTGATTCCGTTACCGCCCGACTCTCCAAATTGCTCTACCCCGATGCGGACGTTCGCCACCAACCTTTCGAGGAGTCGCGCCTTGCCGACGACTTTTTTGACGTAGCGATTTCCAACATTCCTTTTGGCGATTACAAGCCGTTCGATGCCCGCTTCAACTCATGGAACTTCCTCATTCACGACTCTTTCTTCGCGGCCACGTTAGCCAAGGTGCGGCCCGGCGGTTTGATTCTGTTCATCACGTCGAAAGGCACTCTGGACAAGCAGAACGGCGCGCTGCGGGAATACGTCGCGAATCAGGCCGACTTGCTTGGTGCGATCCGGCTGCCCAACGACGCCTTCAAGAAAAACGCCAACACCGAAGTCACCACCGACATCGTC
>CAIKLQ010000884.1 GCA_903828255.1 uncultured Verrucomicrobiota bacterium | reverse complement strand
GGTCTGTGACCCGCAGCGGATCGCTACCCCCGAGGGCTCTGGAAAAATTCTCACCCACACCACTGCCGACGCGCTGCGGGTCACAGACCCGCGCTCCGCCGGTAAAGCCAGCGCCCCGGTCCGTACCAAGAGCGCTTCCAGTGCGAAGGTCGGGTTCAACCCGCATCGGGCAAAATCACTTTCGCCTTCGGTGAGCCTTTGTGCTTAAACTTCCGCAGTAATGAACGAAGATTTGCAAAAACGAATTCAGGAGGCGCTGGCCAATCCGCAAAACCTCGGCGAACTGGCGAACGCCGACGCCGTGGGCACGGTGGGCAACGCGGATTGCGGCGAGATGCTGCGGCTGTGGGTGAAGTTCAAACAGCAGGACGGCCGGAAGGTCATTGACCGCGCCACGTTTCAATCGTTTGGCTGCGAGACCGCCATCGCCGTGGCCAGCCTCGCGACGGAATTGATTCGTGGCAAGACGGCGGAGGAAGCGCTCTCGCTCAAGACCGAGGAACTCGCCGGCGAACTCGGCCCATTACCCCCGATGAAAATTCACTGCGCGCAACTCGTGGAAGGCGCGTTGCGTTCGGCGCTCAGTCCGCAAGTCGCCGCGGGCGACAAACCGGCTGGATTTGCCGCCACCGCCGCGGATCCGGCAGCGCCGACATTGCTGGATAGTTTTTCCAAACCGAAAGCGGGCGGGGTGAAGATCACTTTTCTGGATCTAGGCCCGGAGAAATGAACCGGCAGAACAATTGCGGGCAGAATAAAGGGGAGTGCTTTGGGGTCTGGTCCGCATTGTTACTGCCCGCAAATGTTCTGCCGGGCCGTGGCCCGGCGCTTGCGCGCCATTACAGATCACTTGGGAATAGTGGTAATGCTGATTTAGCAAACGCTATCCGGGAGAGCCCGCACGGAGGCGACGGAAAATGGAGCCAGTGATCGGGATTGAACCAATGACCTGCTGTTTACGAAATAGTAGGACGAAACCCATGCAACGAACGGCGTCCAGCCTTCGTCGCTATAAAGCTGTATGAAAGACCCGGAGGCGGAGCACGGCGGCGGTTTCCGCAGCGTTGTTGCGCATGGTCGGCCGCACCGGTTCGGAAGTTACCGGCTCGACCGCCGCGACTTAACCCGCAAAGAAATACAAATGATGCTTGACCTCAACCGGCCATCCTCGTTAAGTCCTAATCGAAAACTATGATGTGCGATCTGGAGTTCTTGGCAACCGCGCAACCGCGCAACCGCGCAACCGCGCAATAGGCGGCGGGAGTTTCTTAGCCCCGTCAGGGCGGTTTTCGGGGCGCTCAAAAACTCCCCAACCGTCCCCAGCCCCGAATTTTTGCTCCCGAAAAATGACCCCGACGACGTTCGGGGTGTTTTTTTGCTCCCAGCACTCTGCCCCGACGACCCCGGACGGCTTTTTTTGCTTCCCCCAATCCAACCCAACGACGTTCGCCCCGGTTTTTTGCTCCCCAAAAGCTCTCGCGGGGGCTTCCGGCGGATTTTTAGCTCCCAAAAAACCGGCCTCACGACGTTTGGCAGCTTTTTTTGCTACAAAAAACCCGGCAAAGGGACGGCCAGGGCATTTATTTTCAGAAGTTTAAACAAAAATCAACCGAAACCACCAGAAATGGAATAAATATGGCAGACAACAGCATCCCCACCAGCTACGACCCCATCGTCCAACTGCTCGAAGACGCCGCCGATGGCGCGCATACCCACGGCACAGCCATCGGGTTGGTGCATAATGACGAGGCCCACATCCGCACGGACCTGGTTGCCCTCGTCGGCAAACCGGCCGGGCCGGGTGGCGTGCCGCCCGCCGTGCCCGGATTCAAGTCGTTGTGGAATGTTGCGCAGACGAACAAATCCGCCAAGACCGCGGCGCTCCGCACCGCCCAGAGCAACGCCCGCCTCTACGCCCGCACCTGCATCCGCTCGCTGTTTCCCGTCCTGGGCGAAAGTTGGAATGCCAATTGGAATGCCGCCGGATTCACCGGTGGTTCGCTGGCCGTGCCCGCCAACCCCATGACGCTGCTCCAGCAGATGCGCGCCTACTACATTGCCAACCCCACGCGCGAAAGCGTGGTGCAAGGCATCAACTGCAACGCCGCCACTTGCGAAGCCACTGCGCAAGCCTTGAGCGATGCTGAATCCGCCAGCAACCAGAGCAACACGGATGCCGGTACGGCTCAAGCCAACTACCAAAACGGACTTAAAGGCGCCCGCGCCCGCCTCTCCGGTTTGCGCGGCGAACTGGACCAACTCATCAGCGACGATGACGACCGCTGGTATGCCTTCGGCTTCGACAAGCCGTCCGACCCCAGCACGCCCGAAGTGCCGGCGAATCTGACCGCGGTGCCCGGAGCGCCCGGCAGCAAGACGCTAATTGCGGATTGGGACGACGCCCGCCGCGCCGACAGCTACCGCCTGCGCGCCGTGACCAAAGCCGACGGCAAGGAAGTGGCGAATGAAATCGCGCAAGACAGCCAGTTGAGCCTCACGCTCGACAAACTGGCCTCGGGCGCGGTGGTGGTGCTCACCGTCACCGCGCGCAACTCGGCGGGCGAGAGCCAGCCGGGCAATGCGGTGGAAATACCGGTGCCGTGAAAGGGAAAACGAAAAGCCCAGAATGAAGCCCCACCGTTCACCCGACCGGGAGCGACCTCAGTTGTTGCCTCGCGCCTCCGATCGCGCTGTTGGGGCGCTGCTGCTCGGTGTGTTGCTGTTTTCATCGGGCTGCACCTTCTTCAAGTATGGCACCTGCCAGCCCTTTGGCGGGGGTCAATCCAAGATTGTCCCCGTGTCCATGTATGATCCGCGTGCCGCCAATCGCACGAACCGCCTGGCCGCTTGGGCCTACTACGACGCCAACTACCGCGCCAGCCACCTCATCACCGACCCACAAGGGAACCCGTTGGTGCTTTCTGAGACGCCGCCGGACGCGGCGACCTCGATTCAGCGCGTGTTGGCCCTCAGCGCCAAATACAAGGGCATTGATGCCGCGATTTCCAATTACATTAACTCGACGATTACGAAGCTTGGAGAACGGACTTCCACTGTAGAACTCCTCCGCGATGGCGGCTACAACATCCGGGAATTGGCCTTCAACAACCGCCTGCAAGGTCCGGTAACCAACCTCGTCACCACCACGGCGGCCAACGGGATCACCAATACCACCACCACTTGCACCACGATTCAGAGCGCCGCCGACCAGCGCTTGCAGCAACTCTTCTCTGTGATTCAGACGGTGGAAACGTCGCGGCTGGTTGAGCAAGCCGAACGCGCCAAATCCGTCAGCCTCTATCTCGAATGCTGTCGGAACTCCAAGTCGCCCGTGGATACCAACGTCATCGCGCAGATTCAACGCGGGGAACCCATTTCCATTCCCACCCAAACCAACGAAACCAACCAGCCGATCAAGCCAGAACAAACCCCAGAGACTAAATCATCCAAAACAAACTCTCCCAACTCCACAAGCTCCAAGTGAACGCTATGAAAACGAAACCAAACCTCCTCTGCTCCATCCCTCAAACGCTGGCCGCCTTCTTGGCCCTGGTTGGACTGGCCGTGACGGGCCAGGTCGTGGACTTCCACGTGACCACCGCCCAGGAACTCCAGAACGCCCTCACGCTGGCGGCGGCCAATGGCGGGATGACTAAACCGCGAAGCGCCCAGAAAGCAAATTCCAACCAGTCAGTTTCTTACCCATCAACATCTACCAGTACCTACGCAGCCATCCCATGACCACCACCAGACATGCTCTTCGACTGTTCCCCACCGCGGCGGGTTTCTGTGCCCTAGCCTTGGTGCTGGCTGATCCCGCCGCCGCCACTCCCGATGCCACCGCGCGGCTCAAGGAAGCGGGCCATTACGATTCCCTCATGCAAGCGGTGCAGGCGGCGCGTTATTCCGTGGAAACCGTCCCGGACGGCGCGGCGACCGGCCCGGACGCCGGGTGTTATGCGGGCAATCCTGCCCAATCCCTGCGCTGCTGGTTCCGCCCCGACGGGCTGGAACTGCAGTCCGCTGGGACAATGACATCCGCCTGGAAACTGAACCTGCGGCTGCGCGGCTACGGTCGTGAGACCTTGCAGGCGGCGAACGTGGACGGCGTGAGCGCCCGGCAAAACCGCGTGGAATTGTCGCGGGCCAGTGGCGCGGTGGTCGAGTGGTACGAGAACAAGGCGGCGGGGTTGGAGCAGGGGTTCACGGTGCGGAGTGCGCCGGCGGGCGGCGCCGGACCATTGCGGCTCCTCCTGGAAGCGGAAGGCGACTTGCGGCCGGAACTGGAAGCTGAACCAGCGCTTCCCCATCCCCGTAGCGGCGACTCGGCAGAGCGCCGCCATTCTGCTGTTCTTGGGGAAGAAATGCGGCGCTCTCCCGAGGCGCCGCTACGCCAGCCCGTGATGGAACACGCCTCCGCCGTGAAGTTCGTGACCGCCGACGGGCAGGCGACGCTGCGCTACAGCGGCTTGAAAGTTTGGGACGCCGCCCAGCGGGAACTGGCCGCGCACATCGAGGTGCGGGGGCAGCAATTGGTTTTGGTGGTCAATGACCGAGACGCTACCTATCCGGTGACGATTGACCCGCTCATCACCAGCCAGGAAGCCCAATTGACGGCGGGCGACGGTGCGGCCAGTGAATATTTCGGCTGGGCGGTCAGCCTGAGCAGCGATGGAAACACGGCGCTGGTGGGGGATAGGAGTGATGACACGCTGGCGGGCGGTGATGCTGGGAGCGCTTATGTGTTTGTGCGAAGCGGCAGTAGTTGGGCTTGCTTTGAAAGAACGGACAAAAAAGTTGAGT
>CAIKLQ010000883.1 GCA_903828255.1 uncultured Verrucomicrobiota bacterium | reverse complement strand
CCGTCGCATCCACCTTCAACTGGTATTGGCTGGGGGACGGCCTCCAGGATCACGGCGATCACGTCGTGCTCGCCAACCCCGCCGGGATGCAACCCTACGGCGGGATGAAATATACTGACGCCGTCTCCGCCGCCTACTTCCGCTTCCTCGCGGTGCAACCCGTCCGCGTCCAGCAAGCGAGTCGTGGCGGAAAGAAAATCGGGGCGTTGGCACCATCGGAAAAACATCATGAGCGTGGCGCGGAAGTGGTTGCGGCTTTTCACGGACAACTCGTGCCGGGTTTTCAGGAACAGGTCGAGGTGATCTTTCGTCACGTCGCACACGGCGAGCGCGGTGTTGGTGGTGGAGAATCCGCGCAACACGCGAGCGGTGTCGGCCACATAGACGGGATTCAGTTGCGGACGCTTTCCGTTTTCGGAAACGGTTTTCGCTTCGCGGTCGGCGTTGCACTCAGCCACGGCTTCCGCCAGTGGCTTGCGCGCTACAGCGGCGATGTTCTCGCGGAAACTGCGGACGGCTTCCAGGAGGGTGGAGCCAGGCGGGAGCAACTTGATCGCCGCAAGGTAGGTCGTCACCGCTTCGACCGCCGACACCTTGCGCCCGGTGTCCCGGTGGTGGTGGGCGAGGGCTTCCCGGATGGTGAGCGCGGCGTGGCCTTCCTTGGCGGTTAGGCCGGCGGCTTGCTGGCCATTGTGGAGTTCTTTGACTTTGGCCTCTGCCGCTGCTTTCGCCTCGCTGTAGCTGGCAAACGTCATCATGCGCCGCTGGCCGGCGACTTTGAAGGCAACGCGGTAGAACGGGAAGTTGGCTCCCGGGCGGTAAATCTTCGCCCGTTGCTCGTAGTGCGTGACTGTCGCCGGGAATGTCACTCGCTTGTCAGAATGTCTGGCCGGTTTCTGTGCAAACTCTGTGCAATGCACCGTAGAACCTGCGTTTTCCTCAATTCCATTGGTGCCAACGACAGGACTTGCACCTGTGACACCCATCCTGCAAAAACATGGCATGACAATGCCATTGGGCTTGATTCTATAGATTGTAAACGACTTTTAGTCTTCTCGTTCAATCCCCACGTTGACCACCCAGGTTTCCTTGAAATGTGTACTGTGGAGTACTGCATTTCGACACCGACCGGCGTGTAGATCGTAGCGTGTTTACAGGCTTTCGGGTAATTGTAACCGCAAAGCTCGACACTTTTGCCGGGATGCTCCTGCAAGAACTCCATTTTGGCGTGTAAACTTTGTACACGATTCCGCCTTTTCCAACGTTTGTTGTTCTTCAAGTCAGCGGGTTCCGCGTCTTTGGACACCGGCACCGTAGTTAAAGTCGGCACTTGGATTTGCAGAAGTGCCGGAAGCCTGCCCGCTTGGATTCCATTGGGATGTCGATGAATCCACATTCTGCTGTAAAGACCAACCAGGGGAAGCCGATTACCAAGCCACGCAAATTCGGTTGTTCCGAAAACTTACCATTAGCGGCGGCACGAAGGTCGGTGGGGCAAAGACTGTAGTGTTCATCAACACCGTAAGAGTGCTGCCATAATTGTCCCCACTCACAAAATCCAGCCTGCCATCGCCGTTGACATCCGCTGCCACAGTGCTCATTGGGCCATTGCCCACTTTGGGTGCAATGTTAGAGCCAAAACCCTCACTGCCGTTATTGGTAAGAATCGTCAACGTATTATCACCACAGTTGGAACAGATTAAGTCCGGCTTGCCATCGCCGTCGACATCAACTGCCGACAAACAGTACGGAAAAGTCCCCACGGTCAGGGTGGCATTGTAGCCGAAGCTGCCGCTCCCGTTGTTAGTGAACACTGTAAGCGTGCCGTCCAAATTGTTGGCGCTGACAAAGTCCGGCTTACCTTTGCCGCTTATGTCAATCGCCACTCCAGAAATGAGAAACCTGCCCACCGACAACGCTGCGCTGAAAGCAAAGCTGCGGGTGCCATTGTTCGTAAGCACTGTTAGCGTATTGCCGCCCAAATTGACGCTGATTAAATCCGGGTTACTATCGCCATTAACATCTGCTGTGAGGACACTCACTGGATGGTATCCTACAGTGATGGTGGCATTGAAGCCAAAGCTGCCACAGCCATTTTTCGTCAACACTGTCAGTGGGTCATCCTGGGAATTCGCACAAATTACATCGGGCTTGCCGTCACCCTTGACATCCGCCGCAGCGAGACACACCGGATAGCTACCCACAGTCAACGTCGTATTGGAGCCAAATCTGCCGCTCCCGCTATTCGTCCACACGGTTACTCTATTATCGTAACTGGGGTATGGACCGCCATTAGCGCAAATCAAGTCCAGTTTGCCTTTGCGGTTCGTGTCCACCGCCAAGACAGAAGACGGGGAGGTAACGACGTTCAATGTGGTGTTAGAGCCAAAGCGACCAGTGCCGTTGTTAGTGAAAATCGTCAGAGTGTTATTCACCAGCATTTGCAGAGAATAGATCGGGCTTGCCGTCGCAGTTGACATCCGCGGAAATCACGCAAACAGGTCGCTGCCCCGCGTCAAAGCTGTTGGTTGTGAACGTCACGCCTTGGGCGAAGGTGCTGGATAGATGAGATACGCAGGCCGAGGCTACCAGAAGCGCGAGGAATGTTATGATTCGGTAATCGGCGTTCATAAACTTTTGATTTCCAGATTGGAGATTGTAGCCTACTACTTTTCCAACGGGAGCAGAGTTCTCTTCAACGCCTTTTGCAAGTCAATCAAATTCATTGACCGGCATTTTGCATTGCCCAATTGCAGCGAATCTGCGTTCTCATATATGCGGAAGGTACACTGTCGCGGTGACTACCAAACTGCCATTCGCCCGAAGGTATTGGTTACAACTTCGCCCCCAGCACCTTTCATTACCACCACCTCCTCCACAGACATGTCACCCGGCCCGATCCCGCTGGCCTCCGAGAACTTCAACTCGTAGCCGTTCTGGTCATCCCCGCTGCTCAAGTTGCCGCCGCTGTTTTGGCTGTGGCCCAAGGCGAGCGGATGCGGTAGAACCGGGTTGGATAATTTGTCCAACCAGGATTGCTGAAATATTGAGAATCGCCGCTGAGGAGGTTGGTTTGCAGCGGAAGCCAGTTCGGTCTGGTCAGGTTTGTGGCGGCCTCCACGACAACTCTCATGCCGCTGGCCCAGGCGATGTTGAAACCAAACTGGTTCGTCCGAACGCCGAAGCTGGGATCGGTCGTGGAGACCTGCGGTAGCCAAAGCGCAGTCGGACGCCCGCTAAACGTGGAAGCCCAGCTCTTGGTTCCTGGCAAGTAATAGACCGTCGCATTATTGTCGTAATCAAATACCGCTCCGGTATCAACTGGGGCATCTCCCTTGAAGTAAACGTCTGTTAGGCTGGTGCAAAAAGGGAACGCAACACCCCCGACCCAACCTACGCTCTTAGGGATCGTGATGCTTGTCAGGCTGCTGCACGACCAGAACGCCCACTCCCCGATACGGGCGACGTTGTTGCCCAT
>CAIKLQ010000882.1 GCA_903828255.1 uncultured Verrucomicrobiota bacterium | reverse complement strand
CGACTCCGCCGTGTTGCGATTTGAGAAACCCGTTGTCTGGGTGGATGCCTTCGTGGGGCGACCGGTCATGGCCGATCCTCACGCGTTCAACTCCGTCAACAGTTACGACTGGTTGTCCGGCATATACGCCTCCACGAAGTCTTTGATTTCATGGCAGGAAAGCCAGCTTTACGTGATTGCGCACAACGCCAGCGACAAATCAGGAAGCCCTCATCCGCAGTGGCTCAATCGGGCCTGCACTCCGCAGGATACTTACACCGTTGGCTTCCGGTTCAAATCACTTCCCGACGCCTTGAACGGTTGGGACTATTCGCTCGAAGCTGCGGGTCAGTTTGGCAACGTGAAAGTCGGCGGCACACGTCTGGAACAGGCAGCCTCCGCCGTCATGGCCTGCGGCGGCTACACGTGGAAGAAGGCTTGGGGATCGCCGCGTCTGGGCTTGGGCTACGACTTCTTCTCAGGCGACGCTGATCCCAGAGACGTCCACAACGGCACTTTTGAACCGCTGTTCCCGACCAACCATCGCCCGCTCGGGTTGATGGATTTGATTGGGGCGAAAAACATTCACGATCCGCGCGTGTCGTTTTCCTTCAAACCGGCGAAGCCTGCCTTGATCAGTCTGGAGTGGCACTCCTTCTGGCTCGCCACCACGGCCGACTATTTCTACAGCGACTCCGGCGCGAAACGTGATGGCAATGGCTACGGCCGGAATCCCGGGTACGACAGCTACGCCGGTTCGGAGATTAACCTGGACTTCAATTGGACCTTCAAGCCGTGGGCTGTGCTGCGGGCCGCCCATTTGTTTATGGCCAGTGGTCGCGTTGTCCCAGTTCTCCAAAACGCGCGGTGGGTCGCCCTGCGCGTAGCGGGCCGGATCACCGAAGCGATAAAGGAAATCGCCTGCCGAGCTGGCGGCTTTGGCGATGCTAGCCTTGGGGTCGCCGGCGACGAATGTGCCGTCGTGGTCCACGACGTAGAGTTCGCCCTGCACGGAATTGATGACGATGTGGCCGGACTCGGGGCTGTAATCCAGCGAATTGCAGTGCAGCCAGTCGCGCTTCAACGGTCGGCCGGGCAAGTTGAGATTGATGCGTCCGGGATGGTCCGCGACGGTCTTGCCCGCGCCGACGTAGTTGGGCTTCGCCGGGTCAATATCCTGCACGACGTGGTCGAAGAACCCCCATTCCCACAAGACTTTGCCCTGCATGTCCACTTCAACCACGGCATCCATCTGGCCGCCCTCAGTCGAGGCTTTCTTCGGGTCGGCCCCAGCGGCGACGGCTTGGTCGTAGGAGATGGTCTTGTTGGCGATGTAGAGCGTGGTGGGCGCGTTGAGTTGCTTGTTGAAGATGCGCACCCAATCGTGATGCGGCGCGTAGTTCTCGCGCTTTTCGGTGTATTCCCAAACCGTCTTGCCGTCCCAGTCCACTTCCTTGAAACCCGGAAAGCCGCTGGGATCATCTTTCGACGCATCCACGATATTGCCGTTGTCGAGCAAGTGCGGATTCGTCCCGACCGGCCACTTGTGGACGGCGCGCCCGTCCAGGTCGAGCAGGAATGTTCGGTTGCCCACACCAAAGAGCGTGTAGCCGTTCAAGGCTTTCTCCTTGTTGCAGAAGAGCAGTTCGGTCGGGCCTTGGAGGCGCTCGTAGGCGAGCGCCGAACTGGCGAGCAGCGTGCCAATGACCAGTATGTGTTTTGCAGTATTCATCGGGTTGTTCCTGGCGCGGAAGAAGCGGCGTTGCCGCTGGGGGTGATGGTGTATGAATGAGCGACTTGTCGGTTCTTCCGTTCGGCGTCTTCGTCTTCCGGTAGAGTGGCCCGGACGTACTCGGCGATGACTTTCGTCGCGGACACGCCGACCCGGAGGTGCCCGGAACCGCCGAGAATGACCCCGTTGCGGTAGCCGTATTCGGCGGCGGAACGCGGCACCCGGTCGTTGCCGGGGGAACCAGGCTGCGGCACTTCCTGATACACGATGCCGTCCAAATCCTGTTTCGCGTAGAAGTGGTCGTGACCGTGGAACACGATGGTCACTTTGTTCTGGAGCAGGAGTTGATGAGTCGGCGCGGGCCAGCCGGGGCGGTTCTGCTTGAAACCATCGGTGCCGTCGGCGCTTTTGCCACCCCATTCGTAGAACGACGCGGCTTCCGCTCCGCCGCGGGCCTGTTCATCCGCTCCGCCTACGAGATGATGGATGAAGACGAACTTGAATTTCGCGCGGCTGCTTGCGAGCGTGCGCTGAAGCCATTGATACTGCTCCGCGCCCAAGGTGCGCTTCCAGTTGTCATTCCGGCCTCGCTCCTTTTGCGTGAACCAAAACGGGTCGAGCACGATGAACAAGGCATCGCCCCAAGGCCACGCATAGTAATCCTGCAACAGCCCGGCCGCCGGGTGCTTCGTTCCGTCGCCGGTGTAGAAGGCGTTGGGAATGGGATTGGGGAAATAGCGCTTCCGCATCTGGTTCGACCACACGTTGAGGTTGTCGGCGTCGCTGTCGCGGCCGCGCGGGCTTTCGCCATCGTGATTGCCGAGCACCAGGAACAACGGCGCGCACTGGCTCAGCGGGCCGAAGTAGTAGCGTTGCGCGAGATATTGCTTCGCGGCGGCGGCGCGGTTCTCGTGCTTCTCGTGCTTCTCGTGCTTCTCGGTCATGAACGTGTCGCCAAGATCAATGTGGAAATCCGGCGCGTCGGCGAGCGCGTTCGCCAGGGTGCGCTGGTAGATGGCGGAAACGGTGTGCGCGTCCAAATGCGAATCCGCCGTGACCGTGAAGGTGAAAGCCGCGCCCGGCGGACGGGCCGTATGAAAAGTGAGTTCGGCGCTGTTCGTTCGCGCGGAACAAAGCTGATAGAAGTAGCGCGTGTTGGCCTGAAGCGCGGGCAGCACGATTTCCACCGGCGCGCCTTTCTGAAACCGGCGCGCAGGGGTGCGACAGGCGAGTTTGCCCGACTCGGTTCCGTAGGTAAGGTGGCCCTCGGTGT
>CAIKLQ010000881.1 GCA_903828255.1 uncultured Verrucomicrobiota bacterium | reverse complement strand
GCGGAGGTGCCTTCGAGGTTGATGCGTTGCTTGTCGTAAAGCTCCTTGCCCGTCTTCGCGTCGCGACAGTTTAGAAAGCCGAAATCGAACAGCACATAGAAGTAATCGCCGTACGCCAGCGGCGAGGGGTTATAGGGCGCGGCCGTCTTTTCATACCACGCGATGTATTGGCTATTGGTTTCGCCGTCCTTGAGGGTGATGTCGCCGGATGCGCCCGGACGAATCGCAAACACGGGACGAATCTTGTCGCCAACGTAACCCGAACCGACGTAGAGCAGCCCGGATTTAGTGAACGGGGTGGGGATGACGATGGAAGACATGCCGCCGAATTCCCAAAGCACCTTGCCCTCGAGGTCGTAGGAGCGGACTCGTTTGGTGCCGGGGACAATCAACTCCGTGCGTTGCGCATTTTCCCAAACGAACGGCGTGGCCCAGTTGCTTTTTTCGTCGCGTTCCACGCGCCAAAGTTGTTTGCCGGTTTGCTTGTTCAGTGCTACGAGGAAGGATTGTTCATCGTTGTCATTGACGACAAAGATCCGATCCTTGTGCAACACGGGTGAAGCCGCCGTGCCCCAGCCATAGCGAGTCTTGAACTGTCCCCACTGTTGCGACCACAACTCTTTGCCGGCCAGGTCGAGACAGAACAGCCCGAGGTTGCCGAAGTAAGCATAGACGCGTTCGCCGTCGGTCACCGGAGTTTCCGAGGCGTAGGTGTTTTTTAAGTGAACCGAGGTGCTCGGAGTGCCCTCATGGACCTGCTTCTCCCAGACCTTTTTGCCACTCTGCCAGTCGAAACAATAAACCACCCAATGCTGAGTATTCGTGGAGGGGGTCTTCCGCTCGCCGCCGAAGTAGAGGCCTTTTTTGGGCGGCTCCACGGGGCCGTCCCGCACGACGGAGGTGACGAAAATTTTGTCGCCCCAAACCACCGGCGACGACCAACCCATGCCGGGAACGCTGGTTTGCCAGGCGACATTTTGACTCGGGCCCCAAGTCGTTGGCAGATTCTGGTTGGTGGCCACGCCGAGCGCCTCCCCGCCCCGGAACTGCGGCCAGTTGACTTGCGCGGAAGCACTGCAAATGGCCACGGCGAGAAAGAGGCTCGAAAGGCCGTGCGTGAAAATGCTGCTGGTAGATTTGATGGGGTGCATAAAGCGAGGTCGGGTTCTAACAGTTTGCCTGGCAACTCGCTTTTCCTCGGGCAACATAGGCCACTGACCCGCGAGCCGGGCCGGTTTCAATCCTGACTGAAAAGCGGTTAATGATTGAAAGCATTACGCGGCGGCGATCTCGCGGACAAGACTATTTTGCGGTAGGTTTTGAGATTGGCGGACCTTTGCCGCCAATACCTTCATGCGCCAGCCGACTTCGGTCTGGCCAGTGCGCGTGCGTGAATCCGACCCCAAGCGAAATGAGGTGTTAATTCCCCACCGGCCCGACGTGGTTTGCGCGGCCTGAGCACGGCATGTGAAATCGAAGCGGCAATCCGGACACTTTCTTCCAGCGAACGAAAGAAATTCTGCTTGGCAGGCACACGGAATTTGACCGCCAATTCGCCGCTTAATCGCGTCATCCGCCGTTTCGCCAACAGCGTCCCAGCCGTCCCAGGCGGCGGTAGCTGCGCTCAGGCCAGACTACGATCCGCGCCAGTTCA
This sequence comes from uncultured Verrucomicrobiota bacterium, assembly GCA_903828255.1. Taxonomy (GTDB): domain Bacteria; phylum Verrucomicrobiota; class Verrucomicrobiia; order Limisphaerales; family JADLHS01; genus CAIKLQ01. Next base: position 15,177 of record CAIKLQ010000881.1, on the reverse strand, counting down.
CTCTCGACGAACCGCGCGCTGGCAAATACGTTACGCGCCGCCTCGACGAGGCAGCTATGGACGAACTACTAAAACTTTTACAGGCGAACGCGCTGGAGTCCCGGGAAAACCTGGCAAGACTCTTGGATCTTCCGCTCGCGGAGGTGAACCGCCGCATCGCCGATTACGAGAAACGCGGCGTCATTCGCGGCTATCAAGCCATCCTCAACGAAGATCAACTCGATCTCGATCAGGTCACGGCGGTCATCGAAGTCAAGGTCACGCCGGAGCGCGAAGGCGGCTTTAATTCCATCGCCGAACGCGTCAGCCGTTTTCCCGAAGTCCGGTCCACGCATCTGGTGAGCGGCGCGTATGATCTGCTGCTCTTCGTCGAGGGCCGGAATCTGCGCGAGGTCGCCGCGTTCGTGAGCGAACGGCTGTCGCCACTGGAAGGCGTGGTTTCCACCTCGACCCATTTCATGCTCAAAACCTACAAGCGCCACGGCGTCTTGATGCAACAGGATTCTCCCGATGAACGGCTCTCGATCTCTCCGTGACCGCCTCAACCTGACCGTGCGCGACATCCCGCGCTCTGGGATCCGGGATTTCTTCGACATCGTTTCGACGATGAAGGACGTGATCAGTCTGGGCATTGGCGAGCCGGACTTTGACACACCCTGGCATGTTCGCGAATCCACGGTGTTCGCGTTGGAACGCGGCGCGACGCATTATACCAGCAACCTCGGCTATCTCGAACTTCGCAAGGCGCTCGCCAAATATGTGCGCAAGACGTTTGGCGCGGACTACCATCCCGAGAGCGAAGTGCTCGTCACCGTTGGCGTGAGCGAGGCGCTTGATCTCGCGCTGCGTGCGCTCCTCAACCCCGGCGACGAGGTGCTCTACCACGAGCCTTGTTACGTCTCCTATCGCGCGACGATCCTGTTCGCCAACGGAGTTCCGCTAGCGGTAGCGACAAAACCGGAAAATGGTTTCCGCCTGACCCGCGCAATGCTCGAAGCGAAATGCACGCCGAAGACGAAGGTGTTAATGCTGAATTTCCCCAACAATCCCACCGGCGCCGTCATGAACCGGGAGGATTTGGAGGACATCGCCGCCTTCGCTCGCGAGCGCGACCTCATCGTCATTACGGACGAGATTTACGGTGAGCTGACCTACGACGCGCCGCATACCAGCATCGTCAGCCTGCCCGGCCTGCGTGACCGCACCATTTTTCTCCACGGCTTCTCGAAAGCCTGGGCTATGACCGGCTTCCGGCTTGGCTACGCCTGCGGCCCGGCGGAGTTAATCGAAGCAATGATGAAAATCCACCAATACACGATGCTCTGCGCGTCGTCGTTGGCGCAAAAAGCCGGGATCGAAGCTCTGGCGCGGCCGGAAACGGACGTGGGCGAGATGGTGGCCGAATATCGGCGGCGGCGGAATTACATCGCGAGTGCGTTCGCGGACATGGGCTTGGAATGTCACCGGCCACTCGGAGCGTTTTATGCGTTTCCGAGCGTGGCGAAGTTCAAACTGCCGGCAAAGGATTTTGCCATGCGGTTATTACAAGAGGAACGCGTGGCCGTGGTGCCCGGCACGGCGTTTGGCGAATGTGGTGAGGGCTTCGTCCGCTGCGCCTATGCGACGAACCTGGACAACATCAAGGAAGCGATGGTTCGCTTGCGCCGGTTTATTGGGAAGCTTTGAGTGATGGCCGGGCGCGGTTCGCATGGGTTTCGCGCACTACCTCATGCCGGAACAATGCGGTTGGAAGCAGCCGGAGTGCGGCGGGAACGCTGCGCTTTCGCCTCACTCAACCCAGCCTTGCTTCTGCCCGCTTCCCTTACGGCATCGGGCCGGCTTGGCGGCGGCAACCGACAGCGCATTAACCCTACGGCCCATTCCGCGCCCGGAAGAAGAGGAAGCGGTTCGTAGTCGCCTGCGGCGCCACGGATCGGAAGCGGCTCCCCGGACTGTTCGTGGTGAGCAAGGTTTTCCACGTCCCTGCTGCCAGATTCGTTCGGTATTCCACGGTCACGGTCTGCCCCGTGGAGCAGAGGACATCGAAACTAAAATTGGCGGGGGCAAACACCGCATTGGTCAGGACGAGCGGCCCCGACGCGGCGCCGCTGGTGGTACTCAAATTGAAATCCGTGGCTGCGGCGCGATAAACCGTCGTGGTATAGCTGCTGCCATTCGTCGTCGCGACATGCCGGTAGAAGTAAATCCAACTGTCGTAATTGGAGCCGGATTGGAGCGTGCCGGCGGGAATCGTGATAGCTGTCGCGGTACCAGGCAGTGCGCCGGGGGATCCGGCATTCGTTGAACTGAACACATTGCCCACCGCCACATAGACGAAGTCCGCCGCGGTCCCGCCGGGGAAGGCATCCCAAGCCAACACGAACGGCAAGGCGGGATTCACCGACTGCGCCGCCGGGTAATTGGTCACATGGGGTGCGCCCGGCTGCACCATCACGTTGGTCGCAGGGAATGTGACGTTGACGGTCTGATTGGAGGTCGCCGCCCTGACGGTGAAGGCGTAAGTGCCCGAGGGATAAGTCGCGTCGAACGTGCCTAAATTCGTGTTAAGCCCGATAAGGGAGTATCGCTCGTGGGCGAAAAAGTTCTGCGTCAGATTGGACACGCCACCCGTCGGCAGGGTGAGCGTAATATTCGTGGCGGTGCGGTTTGAGGACAGGGAGGTGACGGCGCTGAACTCGTAAGGCGCATTTGTGTCCAGAGATGGCGCGGCCGTCGAGGTCTGGTGGTAGCTGTACACTTTGCCGAGGGTGAAAGTCGTGATGGCGTTCGTGCCCGACCCCACACTCCCACCACCCGCGCCGGTGGTAAATGTCCCGGTAGGGATTCCTCCCGCGCCACTCACGAACCAAGTGATCGTCGAGTTCGCTGGAAACGATGCAAGCGGTGTGCAAGTTAACACTGTATTCCCGGCGCTCCACGCCGGCGTCGTTGGAATTGGACTAAAACTCGGGTCGTAAAAAACAGTTATCGTCGAAGCGGGGACCAGCGCCGCACTGAAAGTGAACTTGACGGTGGTGGCTGTCGAAACGTCGGTGGCGCCGTCCGCAGGCACGGTAGAAAGGATTGTCGGCTGGGCTTGCGCTTGCCCGAGCCAAGCCAGCGATCCGGCCAAAACCAGCCATGCCGTCAAGCGACCACTCAAGAGCGAAGATATAAATTGCATGCCGTGGATTTAACTTTGACGTCCGTTCTTTGTCACGTCGAAAGCGTGCGGGAAATTCCTCGCTGTTTGGCCGTGGCTTTTGAACCGGCTATTGCTATCTTGGTTGAAGCTCGTGATGCCCAGTGCCCGTATGCGCGCGAAAACATTTCAGAAACACACCCGGCAGAGAGGTATGGCCACGCCCTGGTCAGCAGCCCACGGAGTCCTTATCCCGCTGCTGGGCCTGACGTGGCTCACACTGGTCGGCGCGGTGCCAGCTCAGACGGTTCCCTTCGTTCTGCCCTGGAACGACGCCACGCCAAGTGCGACAGACTTCTCGGCGCTCAACGCCCCGATCGGCACGAACCGCGTGGCGGCGGATACGAATGGACATTTCGTGGTCAACGGACAACGGGTGCGCTTCCTCGGAGTGAACTTCGCTGGGGATTCCCCATTCATGCCGACAAACAACGCGGAAGCCGTAGCCGCCCGGCTCGCGAAGTTTGGGGTGAACTCTATTCGCTTCCATCACATGGACGCCTCGTGGGCCTATAACGGAGGACTGCTCGCCTACACCTCTACTTCCAGCACGAACTTCAACCCTGCGAACTTGGAGCGCCTGCATTACCTCGTGGCGCGGCTGAAGGCGCACGGCATTTACTCGGACATCAACCTACTCGTCGGCCGCGAATACCGTGCGGCGGATGGGTTGGGCGCGGAGGTGACCGGCATGGATTGGAAGGACGCGCACATCCTCGGCTGTTTCTACGCTCCGGCGTTGGCACTGCACAAGGACTACGCCACGAAACTACTCGCGCCGACTAATCGCTTCACGGGCTTACCACTGGCCAAAGACCCGGCGGTGGCTTTCGTCGAAATCATTAACGAGAACGGAATCATCCAAAAGTGGCTGGACGGTGGCTTGGATCGGCTGCCCAGTCGCTATGCCACGAATTTGCAAGCCCGCTGGAATGGGTGGCTCGCGGCCCGCTACCCGAACGAAGCCGCGATGCTGGTGGCGTGGAATGTCATCAACCAACCACTCGGCACTAATCTCTTGAGCAACGGGGACTTCAGCAACGGACTGGCTTCCTGGACGAACGAACAGCACAACAACGCCAAGGCCAGTTTCACGCGTACTTATGATTTTACCGGCGGCCAGCCGTCCGCGAAAATCACCGTCACCAACGCCGACACGACTGGTTGGTATATTCAGTTCAACCAAGCCAACCTCCAGCTCACTTCTACTCAGGCCTACACCATTGCGTTCTGGGCGAAGTCCAGCTCCGCGACTAACGCGGATGTTTCCGTCATGCAAGCCCACGCTGACTGGAACGGTCTTGGTTACTACCGCGGACTTAGCCTCACGACCAACTGGCAGCAGTTCACGAACACCTTCCAACCTTCCGCCAGCGACCCCAACGCCCGCGTCAACTTCGGCAACATGGGCGATAAGCTCGTGGCGTTTTGGTTTGCTGACGTGCGCCTTCAGGTAGGTGGTCAGATCGGGCAGCTTCCGCCGGGAACGTCGCTCGCGGCGCGCACGGTGCCGAATCTGGCTTACTCCGGCACGGGCTACCTTGGGACGCAGGAGGCCCGGCGTGACTGGCTGCGATTCTTGCGCGATCTCGAAGCCGCCTATTACGACACGATGGTCGCGCATGTTCGCACCAACTGCGGCTACCCGGGCCTGATCTTCGGCACGATAATGGCCAACAGTCCCGCCACGGTACAAACTCGCCTCGACGTGATTGATGGTCACGCCTATTGGCAACACCCGCAATTCCCCGGCATTCCGTGGGATTCGGTGAACTGGTTTCAACCAAACGTCTCTATGGTGAACACGTTCGGCGATGATAACACTCTAGCCAGCCTCGCCCGTCAGCGCCTCAAAGGAAAGCCCTTCACCGTCACCGAATACGAGCATCCGTCCCCCAATTACCACGGCGCGGAAAGTCCGCTGCTCCTAGCCGCCTATGCCGGCTTGCAGGATTGGGATGGTCTGTGGCTATTCGCTTATGGCCCAGGCAATGACATGGCCACGATGGGTTACGTGCGCGGCTTCTTCGAGCTTGCCCAGCACCCGACAAAGATGGCGAACCTACTGCTGGCCGCGAACCTGTTCCGTCGCGGCGACGTCCGGCCCGCCGTGCAGGAGTACAGTATGGCCTTGACGCCCGAGCGCGAACTGGACTTGCTGCAAACCACTTGGCCTTGGAATCTTTTCAGCAGTGGTCAGCTTGGCGTGCCGGGGAAACTGGCCTTTACGAGCCGCTTGAGCACCAGTGTCGGCACGGATGCTCCCGGCCTCACCAACCCACCTGCTGCGCCACCGGGCTATGTGCTCACCAGCGACACCGGGGAACTGGTTTGGAACCTAAACTCGCCCGGTCAGGGATTGGTCACGTTCAACTCCGCGCGCACCAAGGCACTCATTGGTTTTGCCGACAACCAATCCACCACGCTCGGACCATTGACCTTGCGCCCAGGCCCGACCCAACTGGGCTGGTGTACCCTGGGCGCTACCCTCACGCACGGCGAAGTGTTCACAAACGATTGCACTATGCTCGCGATCGCCGGCGGGTGGTGGGAGAACCCGGGTCAGGTTTGGACGGATACCAACAAAACTTCCCTTGGCAATCAATGGGGCCACGCGCCGGTGCTGACCGAGGTCGTGCCGTTCACGCTCACGTTGCCGGTAGCCACGAACTACATCCAAGCTTGGTCGCTCGACGAACGCGGCCAGCGCAAAGCGGTGCTAGTGCTCACCGGCAATGCCACCAATACCACCGTCACTATTACCACCAACGCCGCTTCGATCTGGTACGAACTCGCCGTCGCCCGCTGGACAACCAGCTTCGACCTTTGGCGGCTGCGGTATTTTGGCTCCGAGGAATTCGTCAATCCGGACATCAGCGGCGCGGCAGCCCGCCCGGACCCGGACAGGGTTCCTAACCTGTTGAAATACTATCTAGGCTTGCCCGGCCGCACGCCCGCCACGGCGGGCAGTCTGCCCACGGGCACGCTGCTCACGGTGAGCAACCAACTCTATCTGGCTATGTCCTACACCCATGACAAGCTGGCCAACGATGTGGATTGCATAGCTGAGGTTTCGACGGACTTGGTCAACTGGTCTTCCGGACCGGCTTATTCGCAGATGGAAGCAGTCCTTGACCTGGGCGCGCGAGAACGGATAACCGTCCGGGGACTATTGCCTGTCGCCAGCGCGACGCACCACTTCATGCGGTTGCGGTTTCACCAACGGCCAGGATAATAGCGGCAGGATGATGAAGGCTATTGCCCGCTGGGGGCAGCAGGCCTACAAACGGAAGTATGGCCTGGATTCTTGTAGTCCGCGTGCCCTCACGCGGTCCACCCTCTTGCAGGGCGGTCGCGTGAACGGGGGCAGCTTGTTACCACCACCAAAACGATCCGCTGTTCGGCGGAACCGATGAGGAGGGAGAACGGATTGCTCTGTCGCCCCACCACCCAAACCGGACAGGCGGTTCTCCCTCATGCGGCTTTCCAGTCCATGGTCCCGATGGACTGGCTCAGGCGCTCCACTCCGGGTTTCGGGGAGGTCGCAGCCGCCGCGCAGTCTGTCAGCAATTCTTCCCATGAACCGCCACGACTTAGGCCGCCTTTGGCTGGAGCACCAGATTGTATTTGGCGGCCAGTTTCTGGAGGAGTCGTTGCTCAGCTTGCGCCACTTTTTCTTCCTACTTTTTGAGTCCGGCTTCGACATACGCCCGGCCATGCACCATCAGCCGCCAGAACATCTCCGCCAGCTTGCGCGCCAACGCCAGGTTGGCCACCAGACCGCCCCGCCGCCCTTTCAAGCGCCGGTAGAATCCGCCCAGCGCCTTGTCCCCACTGCGGCCCACGCTGCGCGCGATCACGCTGAAGAACCGTCCAGCTCGGTTGCGCGAACGCTTTTGGCTGCCGCGCCGTTTGCCGCTCTGCCGGCTGCCGGGCGCCAGCCCCAGCCACGCCGTGAACTGCTTCTCGGTCTTCCACGGCCCGCTCAGATCGGGGACCACTTCGCCCAGCAGTTGCCGCAGGACGTAATCGGCTACGCCCGGCAGCGTGGTCGGGTCTTTCTGCCCGCACAGTCGCCACAACAAGCCATGCAGGCCCGCAATCTGCGGCGCGTTGACCGTGGCAGCGGTTATCAAATCCACGCCGGCATGTTCCGGTTTGTGTGCAAGACCGACATGCTGGTCGCCGACAGCCTCACGGGGCCAGTGGTTACGGGCGGCACCTACGAGCACCTCGGCGACGACATCCTCGCCTCGATCAAGGAAGCGACCATCGGCTACGAGGGCATGAAAATCGACCGCATGTTCTACGAGAAATTCGAGGACACCGTCCGGGAGAATGACTTTATCGCCGCTAGCGTCGAGGCCGGTCAGTGGGACCGCGTCATTGATTACGTGAACCGCGAAGTCTTCGAAAAACCCGAGGAGTTTTATTAAGCCCCCCGGTTGACCGCCACTTCCAAGCGCCCTTTGGCTGGAGCGGTCACCTGCAGCGGAGCGCGGCGGTGGCGAAGCTCAGCCACTGGCGCGCTGGGGCGCGGCGGTTGGCCGCGGACGACCCACCCGCGCTCCACCGAGATGCGCGACCGCTACGCGCCAGCCCAACGCACCCCGGCAGCGCCCCGTCAATCGGGCCAGACGCGCGCGTCCTCGCGAATGTGCCAGCGCTGCGTTTTTTTCCGGGAGAGTCGGACCTCGACCGTGACTTCAAATCCGTCCGGCGTAAGTTTCATTTCCGCGGGATTGATCGCTTTGGGATTCACACTCAAATCCAGTTCCCCGAGCGACTTTGCCCAATGACCGTTCTTTCCCCGGTAGGCCCGCTGAGCGTAATAAATCTCCTGCAAGCGCTGCTTCGCTTTGCCCGCCGGATCGGGCACGAAATGAATGGCGCCGGTGGGACGGTGGGTGAACTGGACGTAGCCCCATTGCTCGGGGCGATGCAGGTCTATGATGCCTTGGGGCGACCAGACCCAGTTGTCCTCCTTCAGACCCGGCAACTTATGGTATTTCCCGTCCGCGAAGTCCGTATGCCATTCCACCCGGGAAAAATTGACCCGCCATTGGTCGCCTTCCGCCGGGGGAGTTTTTCGGTGAGCGAACTCGGCCAGAACCTTCCAGGGAAAGGCGATTTCGACCGTCCAGCCCGCGTCCGTGTTGGCGGGGTCATTGAGGGTTCCCTTCACATGAACCGCCGTTTTTAGTCCGGGAATCTCCCACTCATTCAGGGCCGGCCCGCCATCCTTGTAAGGCTTCTTGAGCCGCAAATCCCAACCGGTGTTAAGGGCGTTGATTTCAAATTCGTAATACTCGTGGCGGTCGCCGTCCGGATCAATGAACACCTCGAAGTCGTTGTCCTGGAAAATCACCGCGTCGTGGTTGGTGAGCGTGCCCCAAACGTGCGGCTCCTCCAACTCGGCGGCGACGTAAAAGTATTCGGCATCCCAGAGCATTTTGGCGCGCGTCCGATAGCGGGGTTGGGGGCGGTCACTGCCTTCAATATCCACAAAGTCCTGGGTCCAAGGCACAATCTGCCAGGCCGGGTCATCCAGCCGGCCGTCAATCACCGGGGCGAGCTCGGCGCGCCCGCAGCCGTAGCTCCGGGGCGGCATCTGCTCCATGCGCCGCCATTCATCCAATGGGGTTGGGGGAACTTGGGCTTTGAGAACGCAGCCGGAGAATACCGCGGCGAACACTGCTAGGAATCCCAGGCGGTGAGTGGAGATAAAAAATGGTTTCATTCGGGAATTGTTTTCTTTTGGCCGAGTCTTTGGGCTAGGATGGTTCACCGCCGCTTCCGCATCCCATTTACCCGGGGTCTTTATTGGTAATTGTGAGCCGCTTTCAAAACCGGAGCCGCAGACGGGCGTCTCCGCTGACTTCTTTGGTGATGCGCGCCGACTAACGTCAGCGGCTACGGAGTCTTGAAAGTTCATTTGTGAATTGGTAATTGTGAAACCGCCGCCCGGCGGCATGTGGCCACCGAGCGGCGGGCGATAGTTTCAACTGTTTTCTGGATTACTTCAAGCGGAGACGGAAGAACTTCGTTGCCGCTCCGCTATAGATGTAACCGGAGGAAGCGGCGATTTCATCCGCGTATGGGCCGGTGGCGCTGCTGGCGCTTTGGAGCACGCCGGCACCATTCCACTCGAGCTTGAGACCATTGGCGGCCTTTGTGCCGCGCAAATGGTTTGCCGTGGGCGCGGTATCAACGTAATAGCGGCCCAGCCCGTAGGTGGCGCTCCACCAGAGGATTTCCACACCGGCCACATCACCGGAACCGTTCAGCACTGGATACAGCTCCACGCCGCCTTGCGGAATGGCATAACAGTACCAGCCCGTGTAGAAGTCAATCGGCGGGGCCGCAGTGGCCGGAATGACATTCAAGGCTTCGGTAACATTGAGCTTGTGCAAGCCCCGAACCTCGCCCGTGATTTGGTCATGGATCGCGAGCCAACCGGGTTGGTAAGGCATCGGGTCTGGAGAATTACCTTTGAGGTACCTTTGCACATCCGGGTTGTCGAACGTCCGGAAGCTGGGCGTGCTGTAGGCCAGCACCCAGTCCTGGCCGGCGAGCGCCTGCACGTCGGAGAGGAAATAAGTGCGATAAACCACATCTACGCTGTTGCTGATCGTGCTTCCAGGCACTTGTTCGACCGGGAAGGAATCACTGTTGAAGGGACCGGTACCACCCGCTTGTCGCCGCCGGTTCATCGTGGAATCAATGCCGTTGCTGGTGGCCGGATAGGAGGTTTTGAAGAGCACATTATCACCGGTCCCGGCTGGATCGGGTACCACACTGCTGATGCCACCCGCCGTAGGTACGGTTTCAGTTTCAGTGTAGGTCAACCCATCCGCCGTGGTCAGGACGCGGTCCACATCGCCGTACCAATCCCGGCAGCCGACGACTATGACGGTGCTGGCACCGCTGCCGCTGACCCGGAATTCGGAGAACTGAATCTTGGCCGGCTGCGGCGTGCCGCCGGGCGCGGTGAAGGCCACGGTCGGGGCGGCGAATCCGCTGCCGCTGGGCGCATAACGGCGGATGGTGTCACCGACGCCGACGTAAAGGACGCCATCCCCGGCAACGCCGAAAGCCATGTTCAGATGGTTGTCATCGCCAACCGTGCCTGCCGGATACCCCACGACGAGAGCCGTGCCCAGAGGCGCGCCGGTTTCCGTATCAAGCCACTGGAGCGAACGATCCGGATAGGCATTGGCAAGGTTGGTGTTGTGCGCCACGGTTTCATTGATGCCGTTGTCGCGGATGCCGAGGAGCAGGCGGGTCGCATCATACTTCTTCAAACCGGTGAAGACATGCATGACGGAGGAACCGGTGCTCGGCACGGGGTTGGCGTTCACATCCGTGTCAATGATGGGCAACTGGTTCGGTTGTCCCTGCAATTGTTCCCAGAGCGGCTTGATGACCTTGCTCATGGCGGCGGCCTTGGTGTAGCGCGGTGTGCCCACGATGTAACGGCCATAGCCGAAAACTTGGCTGCTCCAGAGGACTTCCGCCGTCCCATCTGCCAAGGGATACAAGGAGACGCTGCCGATGGCGCCCATGAAGAGCATGCTGGAATCGGCGGGCAAGTATTCATCGAGATCGCTGCACGGGAGCTGATACGAGGTGATGAAATTGCCGTTGGTCCGGTTATGGATCGCCAGCCAACCCGGCTGATGGGGGGCTGCGGCCGGCGAGTTGTACGGCGGGGTGCTGAAATTCACCAGAAAATCCAAGTCGGGATGCACGTCGCAACTTCCTTGGAACAGTTTCTGGTAACGGGTGAGGTTATTGGTGTTCGGATCCGATTGCACGGAGAACGAGCCATCGTTCACGAACAGGTTAGCCGGGTCGGCGTACGGTGCCGAAGCCTTGGCCTTGTAGAGCGTCGAATCGGCACCACTGCTGTTGCCTGGATAACTGCCGCCGTAGAATGCGTAGTCGTCCGGCGCGGCTCCATTTGGGTCCGGAATGAAGTTGCTGATGTTGCCTCCGGCGTTGCCGAAGCCGCCGTTCATGTGGGCCCCCGCCGTGAACGTGTTGCCGTCGGCGGTGGTGAGCAGCCAAACGCCTCGGGCCCCGATGCCGCCAGCGAGGACTTTCGTGTTGACACCGGAGCCGCGGACGCGGATATGCGCCCAGCGGAAGCCAGCCCACTGGGCCTGGCTGACCCCGTTGGCGAGCGCTGTCGCATTGTCGAGCGTAAACACAACTGCGGGTGAGGACGAAATGCCACCCGAACCATTCGGGGCATAACGGACGATCTGGTTCTTGTAGCCCGAGTAAACGTAACCATCATCGGACACGTCGAAACTCCAGTAGTAGCTTCCGGGTACTCCACCCGCCGCAACGATGTTTGGGTCGAGCGGTACCGGAGTTAGCCCGACGTTGAGCGCAATGCCCAAGGGTGCGCCATTGGTCGGATTGATCCAGATCAGCGAACGATCCGGATACGCGGTGGCCAAGTTGGTGTTGTAGGCACCCGAGGCGCCCGACTCGTCAATGCCATTTTCGCGAATGCCGATCAGCAGCCGGTTGGCATCGTAACGCCGCATCGGCCCGATGCAGTCCATTAGTGATAAGCCATCACCGTTTTCAAGATCCGTCGTCCATCCATTCAACGTGTTGGTCAGGACCGGGAGCGGGGCGGGGAGGTTCTTGAGGGTATATTCCCAGACCGGAGTGATGGGTTGGGCGTGGGTGGTGGCAATGGTTGTCGCGATGGCCGCGATCAAACCGAATGAGCGGTGGAAACCGCTGGATCGTACCGTCGGGGATTCCGTGAGGAGTCGTTTTGTTTTCATAATCAACTGAATACTACCATTTTATGGTTTATGATTTTATTGTGAATCACTTTCATGCGACGAGACTACACAGCTTGCCGAGCGCTAGCCATTGGATGAAATCCCAACCCGGCGCTGGGAATTGCTTTATCTGAACTAAGTAAATCACCTAGTCCGCCAGGCCGCGAGCGCCGATGCCGGAAAACCTTTCGGGCCGGAGTTCCGGCCGAAACTGCGGCGAGGTTTTCTGGTTCAGCTTTGCCGGCGGGCGAGACGGATGGGGGAGCACATGCCGCGCGCTCTCGCGCAATTTTAGCGGGATCGTCCGGGATTCGGGGGCCACTAGATTCTTCAGGTCCTCGATTCGGATAGCGAACCAAATCAATTGCGCGAATGTCTCAAGCTCAAGCTTCCGGCGCAGGTTGGCGGTATGCACCGCTACGGTTTTAGGGCTGAGGTGGAGTTCGCGGACGATTTCCTTGGCCGACTGGCCTCCGCCCACAGTTGGAGAATCTCAAATTCGCGATCGGTCAGGATCTCCAATGGCCTGTTTTTCGGGCCGCATTCTCGGAGAACCGCCGCAGAAGGCTCTCCGAAGTTTCCTGGCTGACTGCGACCCGACCATCGAACACCTGCCGGATGGCCAGGAGCAACTCTTCGAGAGGAGGCTGTCCCGTCGGGTGGTCGATGGCTCCTGCGCCGGGCCGCATGATGCACACCGCCACCGCCACAAGCGGCTGGCTCAAGCCGTGAAGCCGAACCGATAATGCTCCTCCTTATTCGAGATACCGAGCGAAGTGCAAATGCGCTTGGCCACCAGCATGCCAGCGGCGGTCTTGATCAGCCTGTCGAAATCAGCCTTCGACAGATCCAGCCCTTCATGCCGGATCGCCGGTGAAGCTGGATGCCACCCGGGTGAAAGTCCCGCCGGACGACAGCAACGCCAGCACGAGAAATACATTGCCATTGTCCAACGATCGGACTCAAATGGAACCGGAACCTATGAAAACCCGACGCGGCTTCACGCTTATCGAATTGCTCGTGGTCATTGCCATCATCGCCATCCTGGCCGCCATGCTGCTGCCCGCGCTGGCCAAGGCCAAACAGAAGGCGCAACTGGCCAATTGCCTCTCCAACTTGAAGCAAATCGGGATCACGCTGGCCATGTACACCGGCGACAATCGGGATCAATTTCCGTATTCCGGCAACGGCTGGCCGCAGATGGGTTTCGTGGATTTGTTGAAGCTTTTCAATCCTTACATCAGCACAAACAACCGCGCTTTCTTCCGCTGTGCCGCCGACCGCGGGCGGGGATTTAACATGGAATGGGTCATCCGCAACGGCAGCAGCGCCGGGATTTCCACCAATCAACTGCTGTTCCCCTGTTCCTACTATTACTACCATCAGTTTTTCAATGACGACTCCAGCAGTCCCTCCTTGAAACTGCGCCGGGTGGCGGAAGTGCGCTTTCCCACGCGGAAGGCTATTTCGCCCTGTTTTGCCAGCGCGCCCAATTCGGCCTACGACATCCTGCAAGACACGCCGACGGGCGGGCACGGGACCAAGGGCATGTCGTTGCTGTTCGTGGACGGTCATGCCCAGTTTGCCCGCTATCTGGACTTGAACCACACTTTCCTGGATGGCACGAAGAAAATCTACAACCTGGACTGGACCGCTGGCGGACTCACGGGCGCCGACTTGGCGCGCTAATCAAACGCAACCAAACCCAAGCAAACCATGAACTCCACATCACCCAACGCAAGTCAACATTGCTCCCGGCGCGGTTCCCGCCGCGCGGGCTTCACGCTCATCGAACTGCTCGTGGTCATTGCCATCATTGCCATCCTGGCGGCGATGCTCCTGCCGGCGCTGGCCAAGGCCAAACAGAAAGGGCAGGCGATCGCCTGCGTCAACAACCTGCGCCAGATGTTCCTTGCCACCCATTTGTATAACGAGGACTCCAACGGAAGGTATTGCCTGACCTTCCAGGTGACCGGAGATAACTCTTCTTCGCTGGCCGGCGGGCGCAAATCCTGGTTCGGCTTCCTCCTGCCTTACCAAAAGACCACGAACCTCCTCCTGTGCCCAGTCCGGTCGCAGAAATTCAAGGAGTTCATGCAGTTGTACCCCACCGGCCCAGCGGATTTGGGCGTCACGACCTACAGCATGAACTTCCGCGTTGGGGGCTGCGATTTCGCTCCCTGGCCGTACTCGCAGTGGCCGGGCGTGCGCGGCACCGCTAACAAACCCGCCAGCTTGGCCTACATCTCCGATTCCGGCACCAAGCCACTCAACACCAGCAATCCGCTCACCTGTGTGACCGAGAAGACTCCGGAAAAACCTGGATGCTGGATCCTCCACGATCCGGGGGACGATGCCCCCGCCACCGGCAGCGTGACCGGCGACGACCCGAACTGGGGTGGCCCACACCCCCGCCACAATGGGCGCAGCGCCATCGCTTTTCTGGATGGGCATGTGGAGAGCTTGAAGCCATCCAAGTGGTATTGGAGTCTTTCGCCTTGGTTGGACCCCAAGAAAGGCGGGCCGTGACGGACTTGGCAACGAATGAGTGAGGAGTTGCCGGAAATGCTGCGCGCTGCCCCTGCCCCGACCCCGAGAAAAAACTCGCAACCCGCTGAAGCTTTCGTCTAGCGTGACGTCCGATATGGCCCGTGACAATCCGCCGCTGCCCGGCAGTTCTGAGACTTTTCAACCCTACATTCCTGCCTCCGCCAGCCCGCGCGAACTGACGGCGCGGGCGGTGATTCTCGGCACGATCCTCGGCGTGGTGTTTGGCGCGTCGTCGCTTTACCTTGTGCTCAAGGTCGGCCTCACGGTCAGCGCGTCCATTCCGGTGGCGGTGATTTCCCTCGCGCTGTTCCGAATGTATTCCAAGTTCGGCGGGCGCGACGCCACCATCCTCGAAAACAACATCGTGCAGACCGCCGGCTCGGCGGGCGAATCCATCGCGTTCGGGATCGGGGTCACGATGCCGGCGATTTTGATTCTCGGATTCGATTTGGAAATCGCGCGCGTGACGTTGGTGGCGTTGCTCGGCGGGTTGCTGGGAATTCTGATGATGATTCCGCTGCGCCGTGCGCTCATCGTGGCGGAGCACGGCAAGTTGAAATATCCGGAAGGCACGGCTTGCGCGGAGGTCTTGAAGGCGGGCGCGGATTCGGAGTCGCG
>CAIKLQ010000880.1 GCA_903828255.1 uncultured Verrucomicrobiota bacterium | reverse complement strand
TGGTGTTAAGGGTGAAATCGGAGCTGGTGCGCAGAACCGCCCCGTCGTTGACAAATATCTCAATGCGCATTGTAGTTGGAGCATCCGGGCTGTTATTTCGAAGGGCGTTAAAAACGATTTGGTTCAAAGTCAGTGCATAGCCCGCAGTCGGCCTCACCTCGTATTCCAAATACTTGCTGGCGTCAAACGCCTGTCCCCAGCCCTTAACTTCGAGAACGAAATCGAGCGGGCTGCCGACCCCCTGGTGATTGACGTTGACGCTTGGAAAAGTCCAGCTTGAGGACAAGCTGACACCAGTGGCGAGGCCAGTGGGAGGCTCGCTTGTTTGCGCGAACCCGTAGGTTCCATATAACCCCGCTCGCGTCGACACTGCCATCATGATCGCCACAGTAATTAGCGCTAACCTAAGAGTGCCCACAGAACCGATACGAACTGGCACTTTATTGATGGCCGGGGAATGTGCACTTTTCACGCTCCACGGTTTACGGGCGTTGCGCCCTTGCATCTTTGCTATCATGTCTCTCATAATACTTGATTCTCTTGCTTGATCTGCGATGAATAATTCAATGATCCAAGGCAGATTCGCATTGGCCATTGCATCGCTTACACAAACATCATCTCCGAACCGGGGTCGTTGCGCCATCAGGGCAACCCTGATTCTGAGTAAGGGTGGCCCCTATGCCGCGCCGGATGTCGCCGTGAAGCACTGACTCTGCCTCCCCTGCCCTGCTGGCCGGGGATCATGGGCCGATGGGCGGCCATTTTCACCGGCATTCTCGTCCTGCAGCCCCAGCGGCCGTCCGATTTCGCGCCCCTGCAGCGAGCTGTTGCATCAAACCCATGATGTCCGCAGCAACCCAATGCTCTGTGACTTTCCCGCCCCGAATGGTCATGATCTCAATGATTTTCCAGGAGACCGGCTTCCCGGTAGTGGCGCCGCCCTCCAACGCGCCCCGGGGCGTGCCCGCAGCGGTCTTGTGGGTCCAAACTTTGTCTCCCGCGGCGGCTTGATGTTGAATGGTCATGTGCAGGTCGGGCAACGCGGTAAAAGGCATCCGGTGAAACTGTTTGCTGCCCTCCAACGTAGGCGGCAAGCCCGGACCTGGACTGTGGTTGACGAAACCCGGATCGCAGAACTGGTCCATCGCCTCGGCATTGTGTTGGTTTTGAAATTCCTCCACGAACCGGCGGATGAGTTCTTTATTATAGTGGAACATCGGAGATCTCCCGCGGTTTCGTTTGGTTTGTTTTATGGGCTGCCGAATCCGCCGGGCTCGGCAAATCGGACTTGAAGCCCGAGCAAACTTTCGTTCGCGTCTAATGCGAACGGACGCGGTAGAATAGGGTCGCGTGGTTCGTGGCGGACGGATCGAGGAATTGATACTGGCCCGAGCCGGCGGGGGATTCCACCACGGGGCCAAGCACGGTCCATTGGGCCACCGGCAAGGCCACGTTGGTGCTGCCCAGGACGCTGAAGCCCAGACCGCTCAGGTTGGTGAAGCTCAATTGGAACGCGCCGCCGGCCGATAATTTAGTGCCCGCCAGGCGGAAAGCTACCGGCGCGTTGGTCGCCGGGAACTCATAGGCGCCCAGATCCACGGTGCCCGAGCTAAGGCGCGGATTTCCATCCAAATCCAGGACGGTGGCGACCGCGGCGTTATCCCCGATATCCAGGCAAGGTGAGGCGGCCTGCAAATGGTAGTCGTCGCTACCGGCGTTTACGAATTGCGGATCGGCATCGATGTTCGGGCTCCGGTAAGGAGGAGGCAGCGGCAAGGTGCAGGAGCTGGAGAACACCCCATTATAGTGGTTTGGGTAATTACCAGAGGCAGTCGTATTGAGATACACAATGCAGTTTACCGCGCCCGCCCCGGCCAAGCCGCCGCCGCGGAGGGTCGCCAAGTTACCGGCAATGGTGCAGTTGGTGAGGTTTCCCCCGTATGAACCACCCCCCTCATGGGCCGTGTTTCCCAGGAGCAAACAGTTGTTCATATTTGCGGTGTTTCCACCGCCACCTTGTGCGGTTGCGGTATTCTTCAGCAACTGACAGCGAGTCAGTTCACCGGACTGGATTCCGCCACCATTATTAGCCGTGTTGGAGACCACTAAGCAGTTGTTTAAGACGGATGTATAAGCTCCGCCACCACTATACGACTTGCCGGAGGCATTATTCACAAGGGTGCAGTTTGTCAGCGTGCCCCAAGCGGCCCCGCCGCCATCTAGGGACGCTGTATTTCCAAAAAGCGTGCAATTGATGAGCCCGCTATAAGACATCCCGCCGCCCTTGGCCCGCGCGATGTTGTTGGAGAGCGTGCAGTTGTCCAGCGTGCTGTTGCCGGCCCCGCCGCCATTAAACCCGTTATTGGCCGTGAGCGTGCAGTTGGTCAGGGTGCTGGCATAGGCGCCGCCGCCATCGGAATAGACATCGGTGGTCTGATTGGAGATGAGAATGCAGCTGAATAAAACGCCGCTTTCAACGCCGCCACCATTGTATCGGCTGGTGTTACCCACCAGCGTGCAGCGATAGAGAGTGTTGGAGTAGCCCCCGCCGGCGGTGGCCGTTGCGATGTTGTTCGACAGAGTGCAGTCATAGAGTGTCCCTCGATACACGCCGCCGGCGTTGAGGGCCTTACTGCCCGTGATCAAACAATTGCTGATAACCACCGAGGCAGAAGCCGCGTAAACACCCCCGCCACTGGAGAAGCCGTTGATTAGATACCCATTGGTGATGGTGAAGCCCGCGAGCAGGGCGTTGTTCGTCATCCAAGCACAGCGGATGTTAGATCCGCCGCTGATCGTGGTGACCGCTGGCCCATTCACACTGCGCACCGTGAGCGCTTTATTAATGACCACCCGGTTAGCGATTGCCTGATCGTCTTGGGTAGTGCCGACACCATAGACGCCGTTGGAAACCAGCACGGTGTTCCCTGGCACTGCCGCATTGATGGCGTCCTGAATATTGGTCGCGGCCGTCGCCCAGCTCAAATAAGGGGACGCCGGGTTGGAATTGTTCAGAGCGACATATTTGATGCCGGTATCCAACACGATCGTGGTGAAGGTGAAGTTGCTCCCGTAACTAGTCCCAGCGCTGTTCGCCGCCACCACGCGATAGTGATAAACCGTCGCCGACGCCAAACCGCTGATGAGGTTGGGCACATTCCACACGGCATTCGTCGCCGCCAGCGCGTTCGTGGGGCTGAAGCTGCCATAGTCGGTGGTCAGGCCGTATTGGAAATACGCCGTGGTCACGCCACCGCCCGGATTCACCGTGCCGTTGAGGGTGGCGCCGGTGGCGGTAATGTTGCTGGCCGCCAGCGTGGTCACGGTCGGCGCGGCGCTCAGGTTGGTGAAGGTCAGGTCGCTGCCATAGCTGGTGCCCGCGCTGTTGGCCGCCACCAACCGGTAATGATACCCCGTGACCGGCGCCAGGCCGGTGAGGAGGTTCGTCACCGCCGAGACCCCGTAGGTGGCTGTCAGGGTGTTGGTGGCGCTAAAGCTGCCATAGTTGGTGGTCAAGCCATATTGAAAATAGTTCGTGGACAGCACCGCGCCGTTGGGATTGACCGTGCCCTTGAGCGTGGCCATGGTGGCGGTGATATTGGTCGCCGTCAAAGTAGTGACCGTCGGGGCGGCGGCGGCGAGGCTCACCGTGATCGCGCTGCCGTTGGTGGCAAAGGTGGCGGTGGCAAATTGTCCGACCGGATCCGACCAGCTAAAGGAATGGGCCCCGCTGCGACCTCCGCTCGCCGTGAGCACGGTGTAGGTGCCGGGCAGCAGCG
>CAIKLQ010000879.1 GCA_903828255.1 uncultured Verrucomicrobiota bacterium | reverse complement strand
CTCCTCGAAGGTGTCGGAGATGTATTTGAGGAAAATCAGCCCGAGGACGACGTGCTTGTATTCCGCCGCGTCCATGTTGTTGCGGAGCTTGTCGGCGGTGAGCCAGAGCTTGGCTTCGAAGCCGAGGTTGGCGGAGGACTGAGCGGAGTTGGCGTTGGATTTAGCGCGAGCCATGGTTAAACAGTGACGGATGAGGTTCTTTCAAAACCCACCCAAACGCCGCGTGAGGGCACGCGGCCTACTAGATTGCGGCCCAAAACCAGCATTTGTAGGCCCGCGGCCCTCAGCGGGCGGGGTTTTGAAAGTACCTCGGATGAAAGATTATTTCGAAAGCCTCCGGCACTCGCCCTCCGGGCTGCGTGCGGCCATGTTTTTGAACCTGGCTTCGGGGCTTCGTATCGCCGGACGCGGGGCTCTGGCGGAACGGCCGCAAAGACGTGGCGCCGGGAGCAATACGGCCGCAGGGCACGACGGACCGGGGGCGCGTCAGTGGCCGTCGGGAGCATGCAATTTGCCACGTTCATGGTGAACCGGACGGCACGATGCGCCAACGGAGGCGGGGTGGCGAGCGAAAACAACGGAGCGACGCCAGCGCGGGCGGGCGGCCAGCTCGGAGCGGGGCCGATTCATCTGTGCTCAGGGCGAGCGGTTTACTTTCCCAAACTTCCGTCGTCCGGTCGGTGGGGTTTCCGCGTCGGCTGCTTGGGTTTCCGCTTGGGCTTGGTCAACGGCGGCGGGGGATCTGTTGGCGGTTGGTCAGGTTCGATCAGGATACCCGCGCTTTGAAAGCTCTGGATGACTCGCAACTCGAAGGCGGCCCAGCTTTCGCCGGGTTGCGGTGTCAGCATGATCCCATCGGTCCTTTGTGGTGATTGCATTTTTTTCCTTGGGGTCGAATTACGCGTCTTGATTCGGTAATCTCTGGCTTGCTCGTGCGCACGCGCCGACTCTGCGCCCGGCGCGGCCGGATTGCAAACCGATTTCAGGCGCTGAGAGGGAACCCGGTGCAGATCACGGCCACATGCCAGGCCGCCGACTCGATCTCCCAGCGCGGTTTCCCCTCCGGGCCTCGGGCATTAGCGGTGATGCGCGCAGATTAGCGGTTGCTACTTCGGCAGTCGGGTTCAGTTGCTCTTCACCGTGGCTTTCACCGCATCGCGCTTCGTCGGGGTGGCGACGGAGGAGGAGGTGATGAGGAAATCCTTCGTGGCGCCGACGACCAGCTTCCGGGCGGCGGTGAGGGTGGCGCGGATGACCGTGCTGCCGCCGGCCGCGAGGTTGTTCACGCGATAGGTGCCGGCGGTGACGCTGGAAGTGATGTCACTCCCGCCGGAAGTCCCGGTCTGGTATTTCACGGTGAAACTGGTGGACGAAGCCGTGCCTTGCACGGTGAACGAGTCACTGGCCGAGCCGTCGTTTTGAATCTGGATGAGGAAGGTCGCGCTGCTGGCCGCGGCCAGCAATTGCGTGCGCGACTGGCTGTTGCCGTCGGCGTTGTAAATGTTGTCACCGAGATACGCCGCGCCGCTGCTGAGTTTGATCGCGTTGTCGGGCTGCCGAGTCGCGGGCGGCGGCGGGGCGCTCCCGCTTAACGCGAGCACAGTCACCGAATAGGCGGGGAAGGTGTAGTTGAAATTCGTCGCGAGTCCGCTGAGGGCGGCCGTCGCCACGTCCGCGGAGCCGACCCCGGTGCGCGCGGCGGTGTCCTGCACCATGCCGTAGGTGTAGGCGTAGCCGGTGCTATTGGGCAACAGCCCGGCCACGGCGATCTTCGCACTGATCGCGGCGGTGGCGCTCTTGTTGATGGCCAGCACCGCGAGCGAGCCATCCGCGCGCTTCGTGGCGTGAGCGGTCAACAGCGGGTAATCACTGGAAGCCGTTACCAGTTGATCGCCACCGCGGGCAAAGGTTTGCATCAGTTTGGCGACGTAGAAGGTCGGGTAGCGATCCGCCGGCCCGGCGGGATTGGCGCTGTTGACGATCCCGTAGTCGCCGTAAAGCCGCCAGCCGTAGAGCGCCGCCGAGTTGTTGTTGCCGAGGTCCTGCGAGTTGCGCAGATCCCACCAGACCAGCCCTTTGAATTCGGTGCGCAGTAGCGCGCCCAAACTGTCCGCGTAGAATAGTCCGTTGACCAAGCTGGTGCTTTGTTTGCCGGGCGTCGTGTAAACCGAGTTGTTCTCCGTGCAGATCAATTCCACCCCCGCGGCCGCCGCACCGAGGTAATCGTTCAGTTGCCGACGCAAATCCGCCGCGTCGTTCGCCCACGAACTGGATGATTGGAGCAACGTGGCGTCGTTCTCCGCGCCGGGTGCTTGCGCGTAGCGATGATAGGTCACGAACTCCGGCGTCACGCCGAGGCTGCGCAGCGTCGCGAGCATCACGGGCGTCCAGCCGTTGTGCGATTGGCTGGTGCGCGGGTTGAGCGCGGGATGGTCGGTGTAATTGGCGTAACTGTCCTCGCCGAGGACGATGACCGCGCCGAGTTTGATCGTTGGATCCACGGCCTTCATCTGGTTGAAATAATCTTTGAACCGCACCGCATAGGTGTAGGGATCGTGCGGACGGGCTTGGCTGTCGGCTTCCCAGTCGCCGTAATTTTCGTTGCCCACCTCCCAATACTTGCAGCCCAGCGCCCGGGTGACATTCGCGTTGCGCACCCAGTTGGCGGCCTCTGCCGGCGTGCCCGTGCCGTAATTGACGGTGATGAAAACCTGCGGCCGAGTGCTCGCGACGACGTGCGCAAACTTGTCGAACGATGTGGCCCACTGCCAGGTGTTGTTGAGCGTGGTGTTGGACTCCCAGTGATACTCATCGGAGAGCGACCCGCCCGGAAAACGCAGCGTCTGGTTGCCCATCTCCGTCAGCAGATTGATCGTCGTGGGCGTATCGAACACGCTGTCCCAGATGACTGCGTTGACGCCGAAGTGCCGCGCGTCCACGGTGCGAATGACGCTGGCGGCGTCCACCCGGATATTGACAACCGCTGGCAAGGGCTTCGCCTTCAAGCTCACGTCGTCCACGAAAAACGCGGGGCGGGTTTGTGCGCTGCGGTCCTGAATCCAGAAGCCGTCGAAGTCCGGCTGGCTGGCCACGCCGAGCGTCGCCAGCGGGATGACAAACTGCTGCCACTTGTTGGCGGGCAGGGCCGCCAGCGCGACCGCCGGTTGCGCCACGCCGTAGCGCAACGCCTGCACTTGCAAAAGCTGACCGCCCGCCGCGCCACCGTGCATCCAGAACACCAGATCCGAGTAAGCGCTGGGGTCAAAGGCATCGTGGTGCAGGTCAATCGCCTCCCAGGCGTCCGCCGTGACGCTTGCTGACGCGGTGCCCGAGTGGACAGGGGTGGGGTTGTTCAAGTTCACCACGGCCCAGCTCCAGTTCTGCCAGCCATTAAGGAGCGAGTCGGTGTAAATCGGGAGATCGGATTGAGCGAGCGACGAACTGGCCAGCGCCAGCCCGCAGCACAGGGGAAGGAAAAACGCGCGCGATTGCATAATGTTTGAAGTGGTCCAATGGCCTTAATGGCGGAGAAACTTATACTTCAACCCCTATCCGCCCACAAGCCCACACTCGGGATATTAAATGGCCGAGCGGCCACTGAGGTTTTCCGGAGATGAAAGCGAGGCCCGCAGGGTGACACAACCTGACCGGGTTTTTCAGCGACAATTCAAGTAGCGGACGCCCGCGCCAGCTTGTTTTTTGGCAGCGTAGGCTCTGGCCTGCGCGGAAAACTGGAGCTTGTTCCTGGCGTAGTAAGCTTTGGCCCGCGCCGCAATCTTCGCCTTGTGCTTGGCGTAATAGGCTTGGAAATACCCGGCCTGCGCCGCCTTGATCTGGGCAACGCGGGCCTGGGCCTCCGCCGCTGCGCGGTGGGGAGCAGGAATTGGTATTGGGGAGGGTTCGGGGTTCACGCCAACTTGATCGGGCATGGGGTTTTGGCCCTCCGCGGTGCTGTTGGGCATCAACCCGGCCACGGCGATCTTCGCACTGATCGCGGCGGTGGCGCTCTTGTTGATGGCCAGCAACGCGAGCGAGCCATCCGCGCGCTTCGTGGCGTGGAAGTTGCCCTCATCCCTCGCCCCTTTCCTGCGGTCAAAGCAGAAAGGAGCCGCAGGTGTAGCGCCGCGTCTCATAGCGACCGGATGCGGTAGAGAAGGGCGGGATAGTTCGTCCACTGCGGATCACTGAAATAGAACCACCCGTTCGTCGTCAGGGCGTTGGTATTAAACGGCACCCAGGTTGAGCTGGCCAGGTTTGTGCAGCCTTCCACAACGACGGAGAGGTTTGTGGCCCAGGAAACGACGAATCCGAAAGCATTCGTCTGCACCCCGACGCTCGGGTTGCTGAGGATTAACGGATACGGAAGCCACCACTGGGCCGTCGGCCGGCCGGCATAGGTCCCGCTCCAGCCTTGGGTCCCCGGCAGGTAATAGACGGTTGCATTGTTGTCTCCGGAAAACAGACTTCTATTATGGGCAGAGGCATTACCCCGAAAATAGACTCCCGTCAGGTTGGTGGAGAGCTCGAACGCCTCGTCCCCGATTTTACTGACGCCGTCGGGGATCGTGACGCTGGTCAGGCTGGTACAGCTCGAGAACGCCCCAGCCTCGATGCGGGTGACGCCGGCGGGGATCGTGACGCTGGTCAGGGTGGCGTTCCACGCAAACGCATCGCTTCCGATGCTGGTAACGGGCAAACCGGCGATCGCGCTGGGGAGGGTCACGGCACCTCCCACTCCAGTGTATCCGGTGATCGCGATTGTGTTGTCAGTATTGGTCGTAAATGTGAATTGGGCCTCCACCACGGCTGGCAGGATCGAGAGCAGCAGTAGCGGCAGCCTTCTAAAAAATGATTCGTTTGCACCCATGCCAACTTGATCGGGCTTGGGGTTTTGGCCCTCCGCGGGCCACCGCAAATTGCTTCGCGCCGTATGCACGCGCGGACTCTGCGCCCGGCGCGGCCGGATTGCAAACCGATTTCAGGCGCTGAGAGGGAACCCGGTGCAGATCACGGCCAGATGCCAGGCCGCCCACTCAAGCTCCGGGCCGCTGGCCACCCGCCAGCGCACGGTCGCCCACGGCGGGCACGGTCCGGTGCAACGCCACTTCGCCGGTGTGATCGGTGTTGGCGACCCCGGCGGGCAGCGTCAAGGTGTCGCCCGTGAGGCCGCCGGCCACTTCGAGCGCCAGCACGGTGATCTCCTGAAGTTGGTCGGTATCCAGCACCGTCGGGTGCGACATGGCGCGATCAGGCGGCGCGGAGCTTTGGGCG
>CAIKLQ010000878.1 GCA_903828255.1 uncultured Verrucomicrobiota bacterium | reverse complement strand
TGGGGCCGGCGTGGCGCGGCTTTTCAGGTAGGCCTCGGCGGTCTCTTTCGTGATGATGAACATGTCGTCCGACAGTTCGACGTCGGCGGTCATCAGCGCCTTGTTGTAACAAAACGGTTTGTATTCGCCGGAGGCGGTTTTGCCGACATAGGCGAGAACGCCGTTGCCCACACCGCGAGAAACGGTTTCTTTCAAAAGGTCGGGGTTGGTCAGGCGCGGAAACTGGGGCGCGGCGAAGAACGCATCACGCACTGACTTGGTGGACCATTCCTTGAAGGCGGGCGGCCAGTTGCGAATCAGGAATGAGGGGCTGATGCCCTTGGTTTCCAAATCCCCGTCGGAACTCAGCCGGGTGACAATCAGGGAAACCAAATCCGTCGCCGCGCTGGAATGGACCAAGCCGAGATCAACACGCTTCACCGTGTTGTCTTTGCCGAGCAACATCAAGTTCTTGTAGGTGCGCCAGATGGTTTCCTTCAAGTCGCGCCGGGCTTTTTTGAGGTTTTCCGCGAGTTGATGGACCTGGGTTTCGTCCAGTTTCAAATCGTCGTCGTCAATGGCTTCCCACGCCAGCACCTTGCGGGCGTCCTCGCGCAGGGTATCCGGCGCTTCCGGCACGCAGAAGATGACGGCGCTTTTGAAGGTGCGCGACGACGTGCCGTATTCCCGAATCATGGTTTCCACGAACGCCACTGTCGCCTTCTCGTCCTGCAATGACTGATCGGGCGTGAGCACGGCCAACGTGACCGCCGGGCGATCTGCGATTTGAATGGTCTTCTCCGCGAAATAAACCCGCTCCATACCGTTGCCGGTGGAAAACACTTTCTGGATTTCCTCGCGGATGCGTTCCTCAACCTGCGCCGGCGGAATGGTCGCGCGTCGGTCGGCGAACCGCTTGTTGAGATTTTCTTTGAGGCTGAAGTGGTAGCGATTGCGCTCCACCGCCAGGTAGTAACAGTCCTCGGTCAGTGCCTCCAACGCGGTCTCGACGTTGCCGATGTCAAGTCCCGGCTCGGCGACGGCGAAGCGGACTTCCGGCACCGTGGCGTCGGCCTTCGCCTGGCCGCCGTTGGACTCGAAGAAAATGGCCGTGATGGCTTTGCGATGCAGGCGGGAATTCTTGATGGCTTCTGTGGCCTCGGTATCCAGCCGCGTCGCGTGCGAATCGCGCTTGCCGCAAATGTCCGTCGTCACCGCACCTTCCAACTTGGTTTCGCCCAACTGCTCGAACGTGGCGGAACGAAACATGGCGTCATCGAGCGGCGCTGTTCCGAGACCGATGATGGCGTCCTTGTGGGCGCCCTTGAAACCTTCCTGGTAGGCGCGCGACACCCACAGTGCCAGCAGGCGCAGAACGCCACGGGTTTGCTGGAAGCGCGGCAACGCCTGCCACTTGCGCTCGAACACGGAGATGACCGCCGGGTGAAAGGGATAGGTGGCCAGAAACGCCTCCCGGGCGCCGTCCACGTTGAACTGGCTGGGCAGTTGTTGCCGGTGTTCCACCACCCAATCCGCATATTCCACGCACGTTTCCAGCGCCTCCTTGGACAACATCACCTTGCCCTCGCTGGTGACGGCGCGCTCGTCCCACTCGAACAGCCGGCGGCGGATGATCTCGGAAATTTCCGAATCCGAGGACATGACGATGGCCTTGCCGAGCCGGTCGAGAACTTTCTTGAACCGCTCAAAATCCGACTGGTCTTCCGCCGTCATTTCCAATTCCGATGCGGGTATGGAAACCGCCAACACGACGTTGTCGCTGCTCCGCGCCACTTCCGAAAGGTTTTGCAGGAAGTTGTAAAGCTGACCGCCCAACCCGCTGCGCCGATTGCGGCTGACGTAATTCATCAGCTCGTCCATCAAGATCAGGCTGGGTTTATCCTTGGGGAGAAATTGGCGGATAACCTCGCCGCCGGGAGCTTCGCCCTTCTTGTCGTGCTCGGCGACGATGGCGAAGGCACTCCCCCCGCCAAGCTGCCAGGCGATCTCGCCCCACGGCGTTTTGCGCAACGGCGTGCCGTCCTTGCCGCCCCGTCCGCTGATGGAATCAAACTCCGTGCCGACGAACACGGCGGCCTCGGCTTTGGGCACACCAACCACACCGGCGCGAGCGAGCAGTTGCCCAACCCCCGCGAATCTGTTCGCGGCCGACCCCTGTTTGGCCAGATGATAGAGCAGCGTCAGCGCGTGCGTCTTGCCGCCGCCGAACTGCGTGGCCAGATTGAAGATGGCGTTGGTTTCCGTTTTCTCACCGGACAAACGGCGGATGACTTCGGAAGCCAGACTGCCGAGATTCTTGGTGAGATAGGTGCGCTCGAAAAACCGCTCCGGATTCTGGTAATCAGCAGGCGCTTTACCTTCGCGCACCTGATCCAGATGGACGGCGAATTCCGACGCATCGAGCGGTTTGCCCTCGCGCAAATCCTCGCGCGGGGTGACGACTTTATACCAAGGTTTCAGGGACATAGGCGAAGTTCAAAAGGAGAATTCCATCACATGACCATCACATAAGCGTGCGGCTCGGTTGCACGCCGAAAACCAGCGGTTTGCGCGCCCTGTCGGCGGGATGAATCCGCCCAACCCGGCGGTTCCATCACATGACCGTCACATGAGCCAGAAAGGAAGGTATTGTGCATGTTTTCGTGACTTGTTGTCCGGGTTGGCGTGCCGGACCAGGCCGGCTTTGATGGCTTCGGCAATGATCCGCGAAGCGATGGAGTAGTTGTGTTCCGCGATCCCCAGACGTCCCCGCAGGGTGCTGCATTCGTCATCGCCTTTCCAACCACCCAGCAGAGGCAGGCGTGCTGGTAGCAGGCCCGCACGCGATCTGCCGCATCCATTTGGTTCAGTTTCCTCGGCGCGAAAAGGAAGGCCCGCGTGTGCTTCGGCGTCGCCTGGAAATCCGGCGCCGGCAGTTGGTAAAGCTCAATCTCGGCGATGACCTTGTCGATGCCGGTGCCACGCTCCTCGCAGATGTTCAACCGCCGCATCATCGCGGCCAGCGCCTCGTTGCGCGATTGCGGCGGCTCGTCAATGAACCGCAACGGGTCAATCAATGGCGGCCCCGGATTCGTGATCTCAATCCGATCCGTGAAAATCTCCACCATCGGCCCGGTGCCGGTCAGCGCGAAATCCTGGTGAATCAGTGCGTTCGCCACCAACTCGCGCACGGCAATCTTTGGAAACATCCGCACCTCGCGGCGCAACGCCCGCCCGATCTCCTCGCTGCTCGGAAGCTGGTCGTTGATGTAGTCCACCACCGCCTCGAAGCTCGCGGCGTATCCTTTCGTCTCGACGTGCTCCTTGATGGTCGCCAGCCGGTCGTTGGCCTTGTATTGAATGACGCGGAGGGCTTTCCGGGCCAAACCCTCGAACTGGTTCAAGCTCTTCGCGAACAAAATTCCGCCCAGGTTTGTGATGTCGAAATGGTCGCCGCCCTTCGGCACGATGAACCGCTCCGTGGCCAAACGCTCCAGAATGCCGGCGCGATTGGCGGGCAGATTCAGCCCCGCCAACTCGAAATACTTCGGATAATCCAGCCACGCCAGCACTTCGTCGCCGGTTGCGCTTGGGGCCGCGATGCCCTTCTCGAAACTCAGCCGCGCCAGCGCCTGCCAAAGCTCCTTCTCCTTGCCGGGATGGTCCTTTAGCTTTTTCTTGAGACTGCCGACGCGAATCCACTCCGTTCCCTTGAACGCCAAGGGCGAACCGACCGCGGGTTGCACTTGCAAGAGCACCATCCGGCGGCCCTGATACTCCCACTCGTGAAACCGGAAATCCACGCGCGGCGACAGCAGATGCGCCAGCCAGTTCTCCAACTCCTCGTTGCCAATCTTCTTCTGGCGCGGATTCGCGGTCGTGCCCACGACCCGCTTGGTCACGTCCTCAATCCCCCAGACGATGTAGCCGGCGTCCCGGCCATGCAACGCCGCCGAGTTGGCGAGGGCAGCCAGGTACTCGCCAATCTCCTCCGGCGCGTCGTTGTTGTGCTTGAATTCCAGCCATTCGGTTTCCCGTGGCAAGTTAAGCAACGACTTCAACAGATGGTCGAGATTCATCTCAGAAACCCAATCCCTTCTTCCGCGCCAGCACGCCGTCCACCCAGCGCTTTTCTTCCGTGTGGGGTGGATACAAGGCAGACAATGCCTGCGCGAGCCGCCAAAACCGCTGGTCACGCCCAGCGCCGTCTTCGACGAGGAAGCGTTTCATGGCTTCGCTGCGACCGGCGGCGAACAGGATCATGCTCTGGTGGATGCGGTCGAGGACGGTCGCGCCGTGACGTTCGATGTTCGTTTCGCCGAAGGTCGTCCCGCCTTCGTCAGCTTGTTCGAGAATTTTGAACAGGTCGAGTTGCGGGGTTATCTTTTTCTTGCCGTGGAGGCCCGTGCGGCTCGCACCTTTGCCTTCGTCCTTGCCGAACAGATGGCGGGCGCGTTCGCCGACGGGCAGCAGGCGGGCGGTTTCGCCGGAGATTTCCACCAGGCTGCCCAAGTCTTCCAGGTGCGCGCCGAGGCCCTGCGCGATTTTGCGGGCGGCGTCGTATTCGAGGATGAAGCCGGTGGCTTTGACTTTCTTCGGGCCGCCTTCGGATTCGTCGTCGTCATCCTCGGCGCTGTCGGCGGTGGCGGCGTCGGTGTTGCCGGCGTTCAACGTCCAGAGCCACATGGCGGTGAGGCGCGCGTCTTCTTCAAAGCCGGTGGCGTCGGCGTCTTTGAAGACCAAGGCCAGCGCTTCCTTGGCGACGGCCGCCCAGACTTGTTCCAGGAATTCTTTGAGCGTGACGACTTCGCCGCTGGATTTCTCCACGCGCGAATAGCGGGAGAAGATTTCCAGGGCCGGGCCGAGACAGGCGAAGATGGCGTCCGCCCCCACGACGCCTTCCTCGGCCAGACGCGGCATCCATTCATGGATGCGGCGGGGCAACTCCTGCAACACGTCGCGCCAATCGCCAATTTCCTCCGTGCGCACCGAGCCGTCGGGATTCTCGCGCGGGCGGCAGACGAGGTGGACGGAGGACGCGAGTGTGGCGGCACCCATAGCGTTCAGCCGCGTTCCCATCTCTGTGTCGATAGGCCAACTGCTTGTAATTATCCAACCCGCTTCAACCATCGCCTGCAATTGTGATTCCCAACCAGCCGTTGTCTTGTGGGCGAACACGACAACCCCGATGCCCGCTGGGGCGAGAACGCGGCGACCATCCCTCATGGCATCCCGCATCTTTGCCTCGAAGAACTCTTTCGTCTTGTGCCTGTAGGGGCCAGGAAATCGCTTGGAAAGATGAACGGCCTCTTCGGCCTTCTCGACCAGGCAAGTGTTGAAAAGTTCAGGGTGTTCGGGTTGGAGCATTCTCTTAAGCCAGACGTAAAAGAAATCTGAAAGGTCGGCGTATGCAATCGCATCGTAATATGGCGGATCGGTAAAGAACGCTTGGGCTGCATCGTCAGGGAGAGGGATGCCTGTCGCACTCGCTCTTTCAACATGACCCTGCCAGCCGATGCCTTCGCCCGTTTCAAAAGGTATCAGCACACATTCCAATATGCTTTCCCACGAGCCGACAGAGCCACCAAACGGATTGGTTTCACAGAAGTCCCACATCATCGGCAGAGCCTGTCGTCCAAATGTTGCTTGCATCTTCTGACCCGTGGAGTTCCAGCGACACAGAGAAGTGGAATGCTCTGCCTCGCGGTCTATAGCGCACGCAAGGACGCACTTGAGAGCCTTTGTGAAATCAGAATCGATCGGCCGAGTGAGCGCTTGACCGATTCTGTTCAGGACTTTGATAAAGGTCGAAAGCGCGAGGAGTTGGCGTGGAGTGAAAAGATCACTCCATGATTTCAACCCATACAAGACAGATGAACTAATCGCTCCTGCCCCAGTGGCATCTGGATATGGCTCATCGGGCACCAAACTGATCGGCCCGGTGTGGGATTTGTTTTGCCGCTCGATTTCGGATGCTGCTTTCGCCGCGAGTTTACGGTCTATCTCCGTCGGAAGACGGAAAAAGCGACCTTGTTCATCGTCATGGGTGGTCACCACGCAATACAGGCGAGCGTCATGGGCGGCCCCTTGTCGAGACTTCACCTGTTCGCGCAGCCGCAGCGCGGGTGTTGTGTAACCGCAGCAAGGGCAGGTTGCGGAGCCGCGTTTGATTGTGCCATCGAACTTCGGATCTCCGATTTTACTTTTTGGCTCGGCTTGGTCCACCCAGCCTTCGCGTTGCTTGACGATGATTTTGAAGTCCACGCGCGTGGCCTTCTTGTCCGGCACGAGTTGCAGCGCTGCGGGGCGCTTGGCTTTCTTGGCGAGCCAGAGGGAGCGGATGAGCGGCACTTCCGCGCCGCAGCCGGGGCCTTCGCATTGAACCGTCCGCGCCCAGAGATAGGCGATGGGCGTCGCGCCGTCCGCGTCCTTGGGGTAAAACTCGGCCAGTTCCTTCTCGGCTTCGCGCTTGATCCACTCGCCCCATTTGCGGACTTCATCGGCGAGGCGCTGGCCGTATTTGGGAATGTATTCGAGGACGACCTTGTTGAGCAGCACCGGCACGGGATTGAGGTCGCTGGCAAAGGCGTCCGCGCCCACGCGCAAGGCTTCGAGCGGAATCGAGCCGCCGCCGGCAAACGGGTCCACGACGAGCGGTCGCGTGCCGGGCGCACCGCCCAGCGCCTCGTGCGCGGCCTGCGTGAGCGCGCGGCTGGCGTCGAGGTATTCGCGGACGGTGGAGTTGTCCCAATTGGCGAAGTCGGCGATGAAGTCGAGGAGGGCAGTGCGGAGTTCGGTGGGTTGAGAGTTGAGGGTTGAGGGCTGAGCGACCAGCTTGCTCCAAGCCTTGTAGTTCTCCGGCGAGCAATGGTCGTTGGCGAGTTTGGTGTCGGTGGTGATCTTGCCGGCAAAATCCAAAATGATTTTCGCCGCCGCCTCGCGGAACGCCGGCGGGCAATCCGCATCCGCCGGGTCCGGCCACAGCGCCGCGCAAATCACCGCCCGGCACGCCGCCAGCGGTCGCCGCGCCCACCAGATGTGCAGCGTCGAAATATGCCCATGCCGGATGGATTTCTCGCGCCTTGCGTGCGCGGAGATGCGTTTGATCGGCAGGTCAACTTCGATGAGGCGTTTGGGGTATTGGGTCATGCCGTGGCGAGCAGATCCATAGAATCCGCAGGCAGGGGGATGTTGCAGCGAGAGGCAATCCGCATGGCCAGTTGTCTGTAGTCTTTATACACATCGAGAGCGGCGGTCGCGTGGCTGCCCATGGCACCGTCACCTGCCTTGAGGTGAAACATCGGTTTGCGAGCCTCCTGTGCGAGGGGCATCAGGCTACGATAGTTTTTTAGGGTTGCCAGGCAATGAGGATCATTCGCGACGCGCACGCTTGGTTCTGACGCGCTGGCCAGAACCGATTGACGGTATTCATTCGGAATGCGGTCCATCCACCGCGCGTACGCCTTAACGGGACGATCAAGTCGGACGGCATGTTGCTGAACGATGTAGCCCGCGGGTTTCGTGTGGGCCGGGGGAAGGCTCAAGTCGTCGCCAGGATACTTGAGGAGCTTTTCCTGCCAATCCTGCCGCCAGGAACGCAGACGGGGACCCAGATTGCGGAGCCCTTGAAGAGAGAAGAGGTCGGGCGCAAGAGGAATGACGACATGGTCTGAAGCGATGAGGGTCGCGCGATTGATCGCTCCCAGGTTTGGTCCGACATCCACGAGAATGATGTCAGCGGACACTTTCGCCGCGGTCATTTGCATCACACGCCAAAATGCGCTCGTGACGCGAAAGGCCCGGATGTCGCCATTGGAGCACTTGGGCCATGTTTCTGAAAGGTGATCCTCAAAAGTGGATAGGAGGAGGTCTCCCGGGATGAGCCAAAGAGTCTCGCCAGCCCCATTTCCCATGGGCAAATCTGGTTGAAGCGTATGGCGGGGTTGACTCGCGTGATAAAGCGCAGGGAGTTGAACGTCGCCGTAGCCTTCAATGAGCGGCCGGAGGGCTTCGTGGATAGTGCCTGGAGGGGCCGCTTCATCGTGTTCGAACAAGGATTCGAAATCATCTTCCGTCAGAAATGCGGAACTAAGATTGGCTTGAGGGTCCAGATCCACAGCCACGACGCGCATTCCCAAGTCAGCAAACATCCAAGAAAGGTGATAGACGAGGGACGTTTTGACGACGCCGCCCTTGTTGTTAAAGAAGGTCAGAACTGGGACGTTCATTGGGCCTTCCTGAGTTCAACCTGAACAAACGTATCTTCGACTATGAATTTTGCCTGGGGATTTCCATTTTTGCGCAAAGATTCCTGGGCCAGTTGGATGCCGACGCCGAAACGCTGGACATAGCCGAGCACTTTCATAGCTTCGGCGACGGTTGGGTTACGGTAGTCAGTGACGCCGGGTTTCCCGAAATTGAATTTGGTGACCTGCCCGAAGGGGCCGCCCGGGTTCTGAATCTCAATGCGATCATTGAACCAGGTGATTCGGATGGGGGCATTGGTGGACTCGTAAGCCCGGTGCATGATGGCGTTCCGAGCGAATTGCTGAAGAGCAACCAAAGGATAATCGGGCTGGCGGATTTCAACCGATCCAGAAGCCAGGTCAACGGCAGTCTGGATATGGGCTTCAAATTTCTGGTCCAGTCGGTTGATGATCTCGCCAACCGGGCCGTCAATGTCCTCAGCATCCTTAATGGGGTCGGTAAGGGATGCCCCGTCAATGCGCAAGAACTGAACGTAGGCGCAAGGAATCAAGTCTCGCGTTCGCTTGCCAATGACAAGGCAGCCAGTGACGGTAGGGGGGGGCTGGTCCACCGTCTGAATCATTCGGCACGTAGCCAAACGCTCTTGATAGGAGCGGGCGTTTCTTTCCAGGACATCGGCTGCGAACGCGCCGGGGAGATACTCCTCTTCAAAAAGTCGCCGATTCAAATCGTCCAACGATGCGTGTTGAATGGGGTGAAGGTCAAAGGGCAGGTCGCGATGGCGTCGCCTTTCGTTAAGAATCCGCTCGTCTTGTGCGGAAGCAATCGAGCGCCGTGGACCTATTCGGACCCAAATGCGGCCTTTGTATTGGACCGGGGGAGCATCCGAGGGATGAACCGTTACCACAGCCACTTCACAGCCTGAGAGCTTCTTCTTTTCCACTGTCAGCGTGGGTAATGGGAGAATGTTTCCGTCCGTTTTCATGCTCGCCAAGCTGAGCAATACTTCATCCGTGATCGGAAAATTCGCGCATGAGCCGTCGTCTCTGACGCCGACAAACACGAGGCCCGGGGTGCGATGATCTGGGAGGTCGTTAGCGAAGGCACAAATTGCCTGACGGATCGTGTCGCGCGCGTCGCCACTGAGCGATTCCTTGCGTTCTACCACGTCAGATTCAAGGACCTTCAAAAAACCTTCGAGTTCCACGTCATTCATATAATTGGCTGATTCGATATTCGGTCGGTTCCCAGGCCACCTTCAAGAGGGAAGTGGGAAAAGAAAAAATAACCCCGCCTGAGTCCGTTGCCGCAGTCAAGTCGGCAAAGCGTGTCATTGGGCACCTCCTGTCCGGTACGGTGGCGGTTCTTCTCTCAATTCGACCGGATGTTTTACGGAATCTTGTTTGAGCCGGTAATGCTCGACCTTGACGATGGGCTGCCAGTCGAGCGTTGAGGGGTCGTTCAGGATATTGAGCGACGGCGTCGAGGCGCAGTGGAAGACGACGTAGAGCCAGTAATCTTTGCGCAGGCGCCGGGCGGTGTTGTATTCGTTGGTGGTCAAGGCGATGTCGCCGGTCTGAGCGCGGCCTTTGACTTCGATGAAGCGCACGTCAATTGCGGTTTTGGGGTCTTCGGGATGCAGTTTGCGCGAGATGAGATCGAAGCCGCGATTGTCCGCCTCCACGCTTTCGACCACGCGGCCCTCGGCTTCCTCGTGCTTGAAGGCGACTTGGACGGCGATGCGCTCAATCTCCGGGTCGGTGACCATCTCCCGGATTTGCGGCGTGTTTCGCTCGGGATGCGGCAACACCCACGCCCGGCCGACGTGCTGGATGTCGCCAATCATGCACTCGGCTTCGCGGCGCAGTTCGGCGGTGCGTTGTTCCAATCGGCCATTCAGCTCGTCGAGCTTGTCCTCAACCTTCTTCATGTTGGCGGCCATCAGGGTTTCGTCGCCGAACTGGCCCTGCTCGTGGATTTCCGCCATGCGGAGATTTTGGCGGTGGATCAGTTCTTTGAGGCTGATTTCGAGATGGCGGGCGATAATGGCGGTTTCGCGCGCCCGTTGCGCCGCGACTTCGGCCAGGAACGGGTTGAGCGCTGTGGCGACCAGGAATCGCTCGGCGGCGGCCCGGTCGGGCAAGCCGGTGCCGTCGGGGGCGCGGGCGTCCTTTGATGCGAGCGCGAGGTCGAGGAAGATGGTCGGTTGGCGGATGGTCATCGGCTGCCATGCGCCTGAACCCTCACCCGGCGCTATCGCGCCACCCGCTCCCACTCCCGTGGGCGAGGGACACGTCTGCACGACGAAGATGCGGCGGTGAAGCTGGTTGTTGCGGCCGTCCTTGATGGACGCGGCGAACACGTCGAGCCGGTAGGGGTGCGCCTGATGGAGATCGAAAAAGATCGCACCGCGCAGTAAATCTTCCCGGACGTGCTCGGTGACGTCCTCGCGCACGGCCTCGAAAAGCGGATGGCCGGGCGTGACCCATTCCAAGGTGGGATCGCGTTTGAGGTATTCCTTGTCGAAAACGATGTTCTTGTATTCGCGGCCTAGTTTGCCGAAGCGAGGTTCCAAGCGTTCACCGACCGGCCAGAGGGAGCGCGGCACTTTGCCCAATTTGTACACGTGGCCGTTTTCCCGGATTTCGTTGGGGTTCACGCCGACGATGGGCGCGGCCTGCGTGAAGAAATCTTCGATGACTTCGGGCACGAGCCGACGCTCCTTGGCTTCGGCGGATTTGCCGATGATGGCGGAGAGATTCAATTCCCGCTTGGCCAGACCTTCCAAGGTCGAATCCGTGATGCTCTGCAAGCGCTTGGTGTCCACCTGCTCGATGATGCGCTGCTTGATGAGTTCCTCGTCCATCTGGTTGTGCGCATACATGTCGCGAATCATTTTCTCCAATTGATTCGCGGGGAACACGTCGCCGAGGACGTTGAACACTTTGCCGGTGCGTTTGGGATCGAGGTCGGCCTCGATGGCTTGAATGCGCTCGAACAATTTGTGCAGCACGCGGCCTTCGCGCGTGTTCGTGGAGACGAAATTGAAGATGAGGCAATCCTTCTCCTGGCCGTAACGGTGGATGCGGCCCATGCGCTGCTCCAACCGGACGGGATTCCATGGGATATCGTAGTTGATCATCAACCAGCAGAATTGCAGGTTGATGCCTTCACCGGCGGCTTCCGTCGCGACCAACACCTGGGCGGATTCGCGAAACTCGCGCTCGGCAAAGATGCGGGTGCCGGGCGTGTCGCGGTCGCCGATCTTCATGCCACCGTGAATCTGTGTCACACTGAGTCCCCATTCGCGGAGTTTGCCGAGCGGGCGGCCGTCTTTGCCGTCCGCGCAGAGGAAATCCAGCGTGTCCTTGTGCTCGGTGAAGATGAGCAATTTCATCTTCGGGTCGGCGAAGATGCCGTATTCCTTGATGAGGTCCCGCAACCGGACGAGTTTGGATTCGACTTCGCGTTTTTCCAAATCCACCGCCTTTTGGATCAACTTGGCGAGTTCAGTGATTTCATCGCGCAACGCCGCCGGATCGTAGGACGCGACGAGGTCTTCCAGTTCGGCAACGATTTCCTGTTGCTCTTCTTCGGGCAAGTCCTCGTAGTCGTCGGGGAGGCGTTTATTGATCTGCGAGTGCCGGTAGCCTTCGGGGTCGGCGAGAATATGTTCGCGCTTATCCTTCATGCGCTGGAGGCTGCGACGCACGGCGTAGATGCTCGAAGCGAAGCGGCGCTGAAGCATCGCCATGGTGAACCCCAGCGCCCGGCTCCGGGCGGAATCTTCCGACGCGGCCCGGATAGACTGATCCTCAACGAAGCGGGTCAAGGCATCGTAAAAATCCAACTCGTCGAGACTGATTTGAAACTCGGTCGTGCGGACGTTGCGCTTCGTGAACAACGCCTTGACCTGGCCAGTTTCGGGGTCGGGGAACGAAACCAACGCCTCTTTGACGCG
Source organism: uncultured Verrucomicrobiota bacterium (assembly GCA_903828255.1). Lineage (GTDB taxonomy): Bacteria > Verrucomicrobiota > Verrucomicrobiia > Limisphaerales > JADLHS01 > CAIKLQ01. The sequence goes on along the minus strand of CAIKLQ010000878.1, from coordinate 3,170 downwards.
GCGAAGGTAAAACGGCGCTTCCTGCTTCCGCATCGCTTCTTCCAGGCTTTTCACGTCGCCATAAACGTCGCGGTCGAGCAATTCCAGGAACAGGCAGAAATTCTCCGGGTCGCCCTTGTGGGGCGTCGCGGTCATCAGGAGGTAATGGTCCGTCATCCGGGAAAGTTCCACCCCCAAGTCGTAGGCGAGCGTGGTTTTGTCCCGGCTCGCCGCGCTCATTTTGTGCGCCTCGTCCACGATGATTAAATCCCAATGACTGCGGAGCAGGCTTTCCTTGGCGTCCTCGATCCGCGAAACCCACGAGACGGACGTGATGACCTGATTTTTGTCCTGCCACGGATTCGAGCCGTAATTCGCGCGAAGCACGTCGCTCCGGATGACCTCGAAATTCTCACGAAATTTATCCTTCATTTCGCGCTGCCATTGGAAGGACAAATTGGCGGGCGTGATGATAAGCGTGCGTTTGACCAGGCCGCGAATCTTCAATTCTTTGAGCAGCAAACCGGCCATGATGGTTTTGCCCGCGCCGGGGTCGTCGGCCAGCAGGAAGCGAATCCGCCGCAGTGCCATGAAATACTGATAAACCGCTTCAAGTTGATGCGGGAGCGGGTCAACGCGCGCAATGGAAAGCGAAAAGTAAGGGTCGTACTCAAACGCCAGCGCGAGCCGCATGGCTTCGACGGCGAGACGGAAGCGCAGCGGGTCGCCGTCGAAAGGTTCGATGTCCGGGGTGGTTTCCAGGGACGCCAACTGGTCGGGAGTGAGAATGGGCTCGTACACGCGCGAGGTGTTGAGGCCCTTGGCGATAAGCTTCACGGCGGCGCCCATGGGAATACAAACGATGATCTGAACCGGTTCGGGGAAAATCGGCCCGCGCAGAATCTTGTTGGGCTTCAGGTCTTCAGCGTTCAATGAATGTATTCCTTCGCGACGACTTCACTTGGCGCAGGATGCAGGAGAGTCGTGAACACCGCACGGAAAAAGATTCACGCCCCGCACGCCACCTCTGCCTCGTGCAAAAACATCGAACCCCACTCGCGAGCGGCGCGGCGGTCGTCCCGCGAGCCGCCGAGCAATTGAATTTTTCCGTCGAGGTGACTGACGAGCCGGGCCGCACCGAAGACAGCGAGGGTTTCACCGTCGCGCCCGCGAAGGTGGTCGCGGAGACGTTTGATTTTCATGGCGGGGTTCAGCGGGCGGCGGCGTGGAGGGCGGCGAGTTCGACGCGCATCGGCCAGTCCTGCCGGCGCACGGCGTCGGGGAGCGAGGCCAGTTCTTGCAATGCGAGGTTTGGCTCGCCGAGTTGCAGCCAGTACTCGGCACTGCGAACGGGCAGAGCGGCCCGCAACGGCAGGCCGGTGGCGGTGAGTTGGTCCAAGCCGAGGTCCAGTTGTTCGGGCGGCGGCTTGGGGGTGGTGGGCTGGCCGGACCGAAATGGCAGTCGCCAGACCAGCAGGCGAGCGAGGAAACGAATCACGTTTTTGATTTTCATGCGCGCTCATTCTGACTGAGGGGGTCGGACAAATACCGTCCGGGTGGGAAAAATAGTTTCGGGCTGATTTGCGGGCGCGCAAAGGGCGAAGGGCGTGGAAATCAGGGTCGATTCGCGCACGGTTCAGCTACGGCACCCGGAGAATTGGGGCGGGTTCCCAAGCGGCGCCAGACCTCGTCACCGTCGGCGCGAGCGCGGCGTGAACGCGCCTTCGGTTGCGGGGTTGGAGCAGTTTGCTCGTGTGCTCCAGGTGAAGGTTGTGGACTTGTTCTCGTTCCCGCGAAAAAAACGCTCTCGACCGGCCCGACCGCGAAAACGCTCGTGATAGCATAATGAAACACGATCTCATTTTTTACCAGTTCAGCCGCTCGAAAGTGGAACAGTGCGATTTCAGCCATTTCCTGAGCCTGTACGCACCCGACAAGCTGCCTGCCGGGCGACGATTGCAGGAGTTGATGAACCTGATGATGTTTGGCATCGAAGGCTGGGACGATGACCCGCGTGAGATTCACATGATCCCGGAAATTCGCCGGTTCTATTCCGCCTTCAACGAGGCATGGCCATACTGGCTCTACTTTTGCAACCTGAACGTGGACACACTCCGAGCCATGACGCTGTGCTGCCTGCCGTCCGTCGAAACGATGCAGGTGGATGGTCGAACCCAAGTGGCGGTCACCTGTGATCCGCTCGACCTGATAATGTTCCTCAAACGTGATTTCATGCCCATGAACCTGATGTGTGAGCGGGCCGAGATGTCCGAGCGCGGAATTTACGACCGGACGAAAATGGTGTTCGATTACTTCAGCCTGCCGTTTGATTTCGAACCGCCGACTGCGTCCGACAGCCAAGCATTTCCAGAGCGCCTGCGGGGACAGTCCAAGATTGGCCGGAATGAAGCCTGCCCCTGCGGTAGCGGGAAGAAATTCAAAAAATGTTGTGGCAACTTTTGAGGGATGGTGACGAATCGCACCAACCCTGCGCCGGGAACACCGCCACACTTTGCTGCCACTGAGAAAACAACAACTGTAATAATGAACACCTTGATGTCCGATGTCGCTCGTCAATATGAGATGGTGAATTCTTTCATGCGCTTGTTCGGGGAGCCGGAAATTGGGGAGCCGAGCACGGGAAGCGCCCGCGAGAAAATGGATTATTTAATCTCCACCTACACGAGCCGATTGCTCGCAAAGAAACCGCAACTCTCCGGCTTGCCGGAAGAATTATGGCCCGACGCGCTGCTTATCGCGCTGCGGCAAGCTCACCACGAGATGTTCCCGGACTTGAGAACCCCGCCCGAAAGACCCCATCCCTGACTCCGACGCGTCCGCATGTAGCAAGCACAGCTTATGCTGCTTTGACTTTTCCGCTCCTACCTGACAGGCTTTCCGCATGAATATATCTGACCTTTCGGCTGCTCAATTGAGCCAAGCCGCGAATATCAAAGCTCAAATCGAGAAACTGCAAGGTGACCTTGCGAGCGTCTTGGAAACGGGTGCGCCTGCTGAAACCGCTCCGGCAACCGTCGTTGCTCCCGCACCCGTCATTGCTGGCGTCGTGTCGAAAAAAGGCACAATGAGCGCCGAGGGCCGGGCCAGAGTCAAAGCCGCCCAAATAGCGCGTTGGGCGAAGATTAAGGCCGTCAACACTACCCCAACCCCGGCGGTTACGACTAAGCCCA
>CAIKLQ010000877.1 GCA_903828255.1 uncultured Verrucomicrobiota bacterium | reverse complement strand
CGTGCGCACGCTCAAACCTTCAGCGTGACCTGCTCCACGCGCCACGGTTGGCTCAAGCCCAGAAGCTGTTGATACAATTCAAAATCTTTCAGCCCTGCTTGGTAAATCCGAACGCGTGCCCCCGCGAGCTAAAACGAGCCGGGCGGCGAGCTTTGAGCCCCAGCTCGCGCCGCCCGGCGGTCAAACTAACCCCAGCCCCATTCCACCCCATCAAAATCCCCCGGAAGATGCCGGTACAACCATAAATCAGGCCAACCCGGCGGTTTTCTATCGACTGTCTCGGCCCTAGCAGAGAACTATTCCGCAGTGGTTAACCTGAAGAACCGGGCGGCTTCGGTGGGTGCCAGTTCGACATAGTTCGTGGTGCCGATGCCTTTTGCTGGTTGGTCCACCCTGCTCCAACCGTTGGACCGAGCGGGGCTGCTGCTTGCCTCCAGGCGATACTTCGCGCTACGGGGCCAGGAAAGCATGGTCTGCGAACCGTGCTGCTTGAGGGAGAGCCACACCTCAGTTGGCTCTGCCATGATGACAAAATCGTCCAAAATCACAGAGACGTAACTGTTTGCCGGCCGGGTTATTCGCACACCAGCGTAGTGTGTTACGGGTGGCGCCATGGCGGTCAGGTGAAAAGTTTCCAGCGGATCTCCCGTGGAAACGTATGCCGGCAAGGCGAGATCGAGATTGGTCGAATCGCCGACAGGGTCATTGTTGTTCTGATTGAGGTGCCAGATCAGGCTGACGGTGGCGGCGGCTTCGCTCCCCAAATTATCCCCGCGGGCGAGAAACCAAAGAGTATAGGGGACGCCGGCCGTGACCGCCGCCCGGGCTTCTGGGGCTGTTTCGAGTGAACCAGCCACTCCGGTGCCGCTGTAAATGTAACCGAAATTCGTGCCTTCGAGGTTTGCCGGGGATTGGTTGTCGGCGGCGCCGCCGTAACCATCGCCTCCGGGGTCGAGCGTGATTATCCAGCCCGGCAAAGCGTTAGACGCACCCTCCGGGTAGCCCCAAGCCGGGGTATAGTAGGCCGTCTTCGCCTCAAAGCCTGGATTAGTCAGAAGGAGGTTTTGCGCCGGAGCGGGAATCAATGACGTCAGCGTGAGAGACACAATCGGCAGAAGGAAACTTTGAATAGGGGAGTTCATAAATCGAACACCGAACGTTTTTCCTGGGATTGGGTGACGAAAAAAGCGGCTGCTTGGGAACGGCGCGTGAGGTTTAGTTTGCCCATGGCGTTGCTGAGGTAGTTCTTGACCGTTTTGTCGCTGAGGCCGATTTCGCGACCAATTTCCTTGTTGGTCTTGCCTTCCGCGACAAGGGCAACTACTCGCCGTTCTTGCGCAGATAGGAGGTCGAGTTTGCCTGGCACCACTGGCGGCGAGGGGTTTTGAGCCCGGCTCATGACGCGGCGCGTGACCGCCGGGTCCAGGATGGACTTGCCTTGGGCAACGTCTTGGATGGCTTGAATCAGTTGCGCGCCTTGAATCTCCTTCAGCAGGTAGCCGTCAGCACCAGCCGCGATGGCCTCAAACAGAAGGTCGTCCGCCGCGTAAGAGGTGAGCACCAGCACTCTCGTGTCACAGTTCATTTGCTGGAGCCGGCGGCAGACTTCAATCCCGCTGCCATCGGGCAGCCGCAGATCCAAGAGCAGCAAGTCCGGACGGAGGCGGGTCACGGCAGCGAGGGCCTCCGCGACGGAGCCCGCTTCGCCAACGATCTCAAATTGCGGGCACGAGCCGAGCAGGGTGCAGAGTCCCAGCCGGGTGATCTGGTGATCTTCCACGATCAGCAAGCGAATGGGTTTTATCTCATTGGGGTTCATTGGGGTTCCGCTTGGGAACGGTGACGATAGTACGGCAGCCTTGGCCCGGTGCCGAGATCGTTTCCAGTTGGCCACCGATTTCGCGCACACGGGCCGCCATGTTGCGCAGGCCCTGGCCTTTGCCTCCGGCGGTGCCGGGGTCAAAGCCGACTCCGTCGTCGCGGATTTCCAGGTTGATACCGCCACTGACGGCCTGAAGGGAAACGGTAATTCCGGAAGCCGAGGAGTGGCGCAGGCTATTGCTCATGGCTTCCTTGGCGATGTGAAGGAGTTGGGTGGCTTCCGTGGAAGTCAGGCTGTTGGCCGCCTCTGACGCCACATGGAATTGAAACTGGGAGGGCGCGTCGCCGCTGGTCAGGGCGAGGGACTTGAGGGCGGTCTTGAATTCCCGTCCGGTCACAACTTTCGGTTCCAGTCCCGCAATGAAGCCGCGCACGGTACGGATGGTATCATTGAGCGTTTGGATGGACGTGGTCAATCGGTTTTCGGCCTGGTCGGGGGCGAGCCGCAGCACCCGGCGGCAATCCTCAAGCCCAAGCCCGGCGGCATAGATGGATTGGATGATGTCGTCGTGCAGGTCCCGGCCAATCCGTTCGCGCTCCTCAAGCGAGCGGCGAATCTGCAGCTCGCCCTGGCGCATTTCGGTCTGGAGGGACGCTTGCAGTTCCAGCATGTGTTCGGTGCGGCGGTGCTGTTTAAGGATGAATCCCAGTGCCACCGCGAGCCCGACACCAACCACCGCGGCCACAACCCCCAACACGGGCAGTCCAGACCCGGATACCGGAGCCGGCGGACTGAGGACGGTGATGTCAGTTGGGGAGCGCAAAAGCAAGACAACCTCCAAATTGCCTACAGGGCCCACCTTGGACCGATAGACGCCCGTGAGCCGGATTCGGCAACCGGGCAACAACCGCGATAAGTTCGGCGGTGGGTTCCGCGTATCCAGCAAAGCGGTCAACTGGCGATCATTCGCTTGCGCCACCAGCGCGACACTGTTGGAGGGCGTGGTGACGATTCCCACATAACTCGCCTCGATTGCCACCAACTGGTTTTCGTAATGGCCGGGAATGACATCCTCCAGATTCCGGCGCATGGGTTCGGGCGCGCGACCCGCCTGCTCTTTCCGAACCAGGGCATCTTCGAGCCGCGGCGGCTGGGTGATCGGACCCGGATAACCGACGACCTCCACCAAGGTTCCGGGCATCAGCTCGGCGAAGGGCGGTTGTGGCAGCACCTCCACACCGCCAGTATCATCCTGTACGAAGATGGCCTTGCCCGGCTGGCAAAGGGTGACGCAGCCCCGAACGCGCACGCCGCCGAAATCACCGCTTCGCGCATCATAAGCCTGCAAATCTTTGATTGACCGCAGCGGGGCTGTAAACCGATCCAAAGGTGGCGGCTGCAGGACCGTGAGGGCAGCGGGGGAATTGGCAAAAACCTGGAAGCCCAATATTTCCCCCGCGGGGTTCACGCGGGAACCCACCACGCCACGGATACGCACCCGGCCACCACAAAGCGGGAGTTGGTCAGAAGCTTGATAATCCGCAACCCACACTTCGACGCGTTGCGGTGGATCCGCCACCTCAAGCCAAAGGCGGCTTTCGATGATTCCCTGCTTCCGCACCACCCCGCTGAATTCAACCCACTGAGCGTCCAGCCCGCCGTACTGAATTTGAGCCAGAGAAACCGACTGCGGATTGATGGTGGGTCCGGAATCCAAAAGCTCAATCACCGGTGCAGTGATTATGGGACTGAAACGGCCAGGCTGCGCAACCCCGGTCACCTGGACATACTGACCCGGCCGCAGCGGCAGTCGGTCGCCAGTGTAATACACAAACACTCCCGCCGTTTTATCCTGAACAAACAGCACTCGGAGGTGATCGTAACTAGTCACCTGCCCGCGCAATCGCACCGGCAATCCCGACTTCGCCAGCTCCGGTGAGAGCCGGACTATTCCTGCGGCATTGGTGATAACGGTGTAGGGATCGGGACCCGTCAGGCCCACAATTGGCGACTGTGCGGCACCCATTGCCATACCCGCGGCTACCAAAAACCCGCAATAGGACAATGCTTTTGTATTCCACATACGGATAGCGAATCCGACGGCCTCTTCGTCAGCAAAGCGACTCCCACCCTGATGTTCGTTATCAGTTTTCCCAGTTTGAGTCGAAAGGCTCTATTTGCAAGCCCGGTTCGCACCAATTGACGCAATCCGAACCGCCTCAAGAATAGTGCCAGTCGCCTCTAAAAGCAAGAGTCTTGAACGCTTCCAGAGTGTTGCAGAGCATCTGCGCCCTCGGATGCCCTGCAAGGTCGTTGGGCCATAGTGAACTGCCAACCGTTGTCCTGCATTGTTTCGATGGTTGCCAGGGAAGCTGTGTCCAAGGTGCCCCGTTTTGCATTTGCCTGTCCTGAAATCACACAACTTCTGACAAGTTGCTGCGCTCGACTTAGAATGAACTCTGGTCATTCAACATAGATCAATGGGCTTTAGACGGTGGTTGCGGGGAACTCCAGAGCAGTCAAAGCGCGCTGCGAACCGCTGCGGGAACTGCCCCGTGAACCGGGGGCGCGGTCGGGGATTGCCTTGTTAGGGCCGTACGGCACTACTAATGCTAAATTTACAAGCTGCAATGGAGAACTGAAAATGAAAATCGCTTACCCCAAATTTGAGCACATTGTCGCCCTCAACACACTCGGCTTCGCGGCGGTTAAGCCCCAAGGTGGGGGCGGGTGGGGCACAACATTCACACATGAGTCTCTAACTCTCCCCCAGCGGCGCCAGAAGATTGCCTTTACCTTGGTTGAAGTAGTGGTGGCTGTGGCAATTATCGCACTGCTCTTCGGCGGCATCATTTCGGCCAACATCACCCTCACCCAGCGCGCAGAATGGTCCGGGCAGTCCCTGGCCGCGCAGGCGCAAGCGACCCAGCAACTGGAACAGGCTCGCTCCGCCATGTGGGATGATTCCATCGCCAAAAACGAAATGACGAATCTGAACCTCATGGCTTGGACTTACAACGCCGCGACCGGCGTGGGCAGCGGATATTCGTGGACGAATCTGGATCTCCCCATCACCGGAACGAACGCTATCCCAGCCACCAATTATGTGTCTTTCAGGGTATTGACCAATGTTACCGGCCTAGCCGCCGTGAAGCTTCAGATGGTGAAAGTGGACGTCGTCTGGAACTTCCGCGGTTTCGGCCGTAGCCGACTCTACACCAACACGCTTGCTACGTATTACGCGCCCGACAACATTGACCCCAGTGCTTTATGAATAGCTTCT
>CAIKLQ010000876.1 GCA_903828255.1 uncultured Verrucomicrobiota bacterium | reverse complement strand
CGTTGACGAAGACCCCGTCACCGGCTCTTCGCATTGCACTTTGATCCCGTATTGGGCGCAGCGGCTGGGGAAAACCAAGCTCTTCGCCCGGCAGATTTCGCGACGCGGCGGCGAACTGTTCTGTGAACTCGCGGGGGATCGCGTCCACATCGGAGGCAAAGCCGTGCTTTACCTGCGCGGGGAAATTGAAATACAAGATGCCCCGGCAAGTTAAGAATATGTCCGCGCAACTGCTGTCATCGAAACCGCTCCCATTAACACCGGGCTTCAGCCCGGTGGGGACGGGGCGCAGCGTCAAAGCCGTTTCAAGGGCTTTGATCGGCGCACGGAAAGCCGCTGAAGCGGCTGAAGAATCAGCACCCGGCTCGCACCTGGCTGAAGCCAGGTTTTAATGAGAGCCGGACGCGGCTTTTTCTGACTAGGCCACCAAACACACTTTGCAGATGAAAACAAAACTCAAACCCATCGAAGGATCCGTCACCGCGCCGCAAGGCTTTCTCGCGAGCGGTGTCTTCTGTGACATCAAACGCCTCGGCACGGGCAAAGGCTCGCAGAAAGGCAAGAAGCGCGACCTCGCGCTCATTGTGTCCGAACTGCCCGCGACCGTCGCCGGCATGTTCACGACCAATCAAGTGTGCGCCGCGCCGGTGAAAGTTTGCGCCGAGCGCGTGCGTGGCGGGACGGCGCAGGCCATCGTCGTGAACTCCGGCAACGCCAACGCCTGCACCGGTCGCCAGGGCATGAAGGACGCGCTCGCCATGACGGCCCTGGTGGCGAAACACTTGCACATGCCGGAGGAACAAGTCCTGGTCGGCAGCACCGGCCGTATCGGCGTTAACATGCCGATGCCGAACGTTGAGTCGGGCATTCTTCATGCCGTGCAAATTCTCGGTCACGACGCTCCGCACGCCGAAGAAGCCGCCGAAGCCATCATGACCAGCGACACGAAGCCGAAGCAGGTCGCCGTGGAATTCCAGCTCGGCGGCAAAGCGGTCCGCATCGGCGGCATCTGCAAAGGCGCGGGCATGATTCAACCCGGCATGAGTGCCACGGGCCAGCGCCCCGCCGCCTTGCCCAGCGGACTCCACGCCACGATGCTCTGTTTCATCACCACCGACGCCGCCATCGAAGCGAAGGCGCTTCAAGCCGCGTTGCAGGAAGCCGTCGCGCAAAGTTTCAACCGCATCACTGTGGACGGCGACATGAGCACCAACGACACCGTGCTCGTGCTGGCCAACGGACTGGCGGGGAATGCAGAAGTCAGAAGTCAGAAGTCAGAAGTCAGAATTTTTCAGGCGGCGCTTAACCATGTGTGTCTCGAACTCGCGAAGAAGATCGTGCGCGACGGCGAGGGCGTTCACCGGGTCGTGACCGTGCGCGTAACTGGCGCAAAGAATCTCCAGGACGCCGATGCCGCCGCCCGTGCCGTAGCCAACAGCGCGCTGGTGAAAACAAGCTGGCACGGTGGCGACCCGAATTGGGGCCGCATCATTGACGCCATCGGCTACAGCCCGGCGACGGTGGTCGAGGAGAAGGTGGACATTGGTTACAGCGCGCTTGGCAGCAAAAAAGTCCTGTGGAGCCTCAAACGTGGCCAACCGACGAAAGCCACCTTCAAAGACCTCTGCCTCGCCGTCGCGCCCAAGGAATTCGAGCTG
>CAIKLQ010000875.1 GCA_903828255.1 uncultured Verrucomicrobiota bacterium | reverse complement strand
GCACCTGGCGCAGAATGGCCAGCGTTTGTTCCGGCGTTCGTTCGTTGAGCACGAATTGCTGAAACGCGCCCAGCAGATGCGGCTCGGTTCGCTCAATCACGCTGACTTGCTCGGGCGTACATTCCGCAATCGCCAGCACCTCGCCGCGCGCAATCCACGGCCGCAGGAAACCGCCGACGCTCTGCTCGCCGCGCGACGTTTTGCCGACTTCGAGGAGTTCGCCGAGATTGCCGAGATGCAAAATCGCCTGGGACTTCGCCGCCTCGCGACACATTTCCTGACAGCGCTCCTGCCACATGCCGAAGCCGATCGGCCCGGTCATCAGCCGCGCGCCGTTCGTGGACCAAAACGCCGTGTGGCCAAATCCGAATTCGCGCCGTCGCCGCGCCAGTTCGCGCACCAGCGCCGTCTTGCCGCAGCCGGACGGTCCGACAATCAACACGCTTCGGCGATGCGGCCCGGCGAGAGATTCGGCGAGTTGCGTCAGTTCCAGCTCCAGTTCGAAAGCCGCCGACGTTGCCGCAGCCGAATCCGGCGCGGCGGATTTCGCCGCTTCACCGGCGGGCGTCACCGTGGGCGGGAGTTGTTCGGCCAGCGTGTCCAGAACTGATTTCTTTTCCTCGGTCGTCTCGCGGGCCGCGGCTGATTCCTTCGCGGTCTTGCGGTGGGCGGTTACTTCCAATTGCCCCAGCCGCAGTTCCGTCACGCGCGACACTTCCGCGAGCCGGCTCAAAGTGAGTTGCCGTCCCCGGCCGGCCAGCAGCAGCCGGATGTGAATCTCTAGCCGCTCGGCTAACAACGCGGCGCGACTGGCGAAAACATGGATGTCCGTCCCCGGCACCATGGCGTGGTGACAGTCATTCTCCTGCCAATGAACATAGAACATGCGCAGCGTCCACGGCTGCTCCCAATCCGGCGCGCGGCGCGGCGGATCAATTTTCAACTCCAGTGCATCCTGTTCCACCGTGGCGGCGACCTTCCGACGGTGCAGCGAAAAAGCCGGCGCGAGCGTGGCATCCTCCAAAATCGTGCGGGCTTTGGCTTGGAGGCAGGCGCGCCACTGGCTCGCGGTCGCGTCCAGCGCGGAGATTTCGGGAAAGCCCAACGCCTCGGCGAGTTCGACACCATCGCCGAACACCCGCGTCACGGTGACCAGTTGGATTGTTTCGAGAGGCATGGGCTGACTTCCAACGGCGCGGACGGTAACAGGCGGGCGGAGGATTGCCAAATTATCCCGTGGCGGAAATCGGCAATTCTCATTTTGGTGGAGCGCGAACGCCGGGCGATTCCCAAGTGTGCCCAGTGACGCCGGCCCAAATAGGTTTTCCCCACGCGCTGCAACTGGCCCGGGGGGATCGCGAGCGCCAGCTCAAGAACGGCAAAATTGAAACCGAAACGGTCTGGCTAATCACCAACCTCAGCCCTCTTTTGACTTGGGCAGTGGGGTCGCGACTGCTTTACTGCTGCCATGCTTGCCACGCGCCGCGCCGTCATTGATATCGGCACGAACTCCGTGAAGTTGCTCGTCGCGGAGGTCGCGGGCTTGGTCGTGAACCCGCTGTGGGAGGAAAGCCAACAAACCCGGCTCGGTCGCGGCTTCTACGAAACCCATCAGTTGCAAGCCGAGCCGATTGCGAGCACGGCCCGAGCCGTGACGAAGTTCGCGGCAACCGCGCGCGCGTGGCAGGCGGTTTCGTTGCGCGTCATCGCCACGAGCGCCGCTCGGGATGCGGTGAATTCGCAGGACCTGCTTTCCGCCATCCACGCCGCCGCCGGGCTGCCGGTGGAAATTATTTCCGGCGAACAGGAGGCGGACTGGGCGTTTCAAGGCGTGACCACCGATCCTGAGTTGGCAAAGCATCCGCTCCTCTTGCTCGATGTGGGCGGCGGCAGCACTGAGTTCATTCTGGGCCACGGCACGCACCAGGATTTCCGTCACAGCTTCCCGCTCGGCACGGTGCGGTTGTTGGAGAAAACCCCGCCGAGCGACCCGCCCACGCCCGGCGAACTCGCCGCCTGCCGGAAGTGGCTGCGGGAATTTCTGCGCGACCAGGTCCGCCCGAAACTGGAGGGTGAGCTGCGGCAGGAAAGGCAATTTGATCCAGAGCATCGCCGGGTCCAACTGGTCGGCACAGGCGGCACGACCGCCATTCTTGCGCGCATCGAAGCCAGTATGGCGGATTACGACCGCGCCCGCATTGAGGCCACGCGTCTGAAGCTCGACCGCGTCCAGTGGCAAGTGCAAAGGCTGTGGAGTTTGCCGCTGGCGGAGCGCCGGGACATCATCGGCCTGCCGAAAAATCGCGCGGACGTGATCCTCTCCGGCGGGGCGATTTACGAAGCGGTGATGGAGGAATTCGATTTCGCCGAACTGCGCGTCACCACGCGTGGGCTGCGCTTCGCGGCGGTGATGGCTGGCGTGTGAGCAGCGGGGCCAACTATCCCGCGGGACCTAAGATTAAGACGCCTGTTGACCGCCACTTCCAATCGCACCCCCCACCCCGGCAACTGCCTTGCGACCGGGAATCTGGCGGGGATTATTCCCTCCTGATGCTGCAAGAGAGGAGCGGGATTCTCCGGTGGCGGGACGTTATTCCCGTCCGATTACTGCCCTTCTGGCAGAGCACTGCCCGGCGGCATGAGGTGCGGCGGGGTCACCCCTGGGATGGGCGGAAGCGGTGGGTGCTCACCACGCAGGACCTGATCAAAGGTGGCCGCCCGATGGAGTTCCATAACTGCAGCCTGCTCGGCAGGATCCATTGCTTGGGGCTGGACTTGGGGGCGGGCACTTTGTGGCGGAATGATGCGCAGCGGGCGTTGCACCGAGGCGGCCCCGCCGCCACCAAAGGTCGGAACTGGCGTCAGTGCCGGGGAAGTTCCCGCGCCGCCGGGCACGCCCATGTTTGGCGTGCCGAAATTTGGCACTCCCGCGCCCGGCACTGCCGGGAAAGCCCCTGCTGCCAGGGGCATTCCGCCCGGGGCCGCCGCAGCCCCGCTGCCCGGCGGCTTCATCCCATCCTTTTCCAGGCTGAGGGCTTGCTCAAGACCGTGATTTCGGACCCGAATCGTGCCGAGCGCTTCGTTGATTTCCAAGACCTCGATTTCACCGGCGCGTTCGCTTTCGCTGAGCATGAAACTGGCTTCCTTCTCACCCGGCTTGCCGGTCGGCGGGGTTTTGAAAAAAACCCGCTTCTTGCCGAAAGCCTTTACGATGCCGGTCAGGATAATTTTTTGCGGCGAGGTCACGTTCGGATCCGGCGCCACGGGCGGCGGCGGCGGCGGTTTCAGGGCGAAAACATTCCGGTCCACAATGCCAGCATAAGGATTGCCGGCATTGTCCGCAGTGACCGCTGGCAAGCCTGTTTGCAGAGCCAGCCCGCTCGCCAGACAGATGGCAACTTTTCCAACGTGTTTCATGTTTTGAATATAATGTTCCTCGGTGCAAACACCACCAGTAAAAATTGGTTGCACGAACCTGCCAAAAATTACGCCGCCGAGGCACGGGCCGCGGCGGCGACGGGAATCAATCTTTGGCTGCGTAACTCAATACGCCGCTTGCGCGCCTTTGATCGAGCGCTTCTTCATCCACGGCATCAGGCCGCGCAAGCGGGCGCCGGTCTTCTCGATCGAATGTTGCTCGCCCTGCTTCAGGAGGGCGTTGTATTGCTTGTAGCCGGTCTGGTATTCCTTGACCCAGTTCTTGGCAAACTTGCCGGACTGAATGTCCTTGAGCGCGGCCTTCATCCGCTTCTTCACGCTCGCGTCAATGATCTTCGGGCCGACCGAAACATCGCCCCACTTGGCGGTTTCCGAAATTGAGAATCTCATGCCGCTGATGCCGGCTTCGTTCATCAGGTCCACGATCAACTTCAACTCGTGGAGGCACTCGAAATACGCCATCTCCGGCGCGTAGCCGGCTTCGACCAGCGTTTCAAACCCCGCCTGCACCAGCGCGCTCGCGCCGCCGCACAGCACGGTCTGTTCGCCGAACAAATCTGTTTCGGTTTCTTCCTTGAACGTGGTTTCCAGCACACCGGCGCGGGTGCCGCCAATGCCATGCGCCCAGGCCAGCGCGACTTTCTTGGCGCCGCGACTAGGGTTCTGGTAAACGGCGATCAGCGCGGGCACGCCCTTGCCTTCGGTATATTGCCGGCGGACGATGTGCCCTGGGCCTTTCGGCGCGACGAGGATCACGTCCACGTCCTTCGGCGGCACGACGGTCTTGAAATGAATCGCGAAGCCGTGGGAGAACAGCAGCGTCTTGCCTTTCGTCAAGTTTGGCGCGATGTCCCGCTCGTAAGCGCTGGGTTGTTTGGTATCCGGAATGGCGACGAAGATCACGTCGGCGCGGCGTACCGCTTCGGCGGTCGGATACACCTCGAAGCCCTTTTCCTTCGCGACCGGGATGGACTTGCTGCCTTCGTAGAGGCCGATGATGACATGGTGGCCGGACTCTTTGAGGTTGAGCGCGTGGGCGTGGCCTTGGGAGCCGAAGCCGAGCACGGCAAGGGTTTTGTTCTTGAGGACGGCGGGGTTCGCGTCTTTGTCAGTATAAACTTTGGCAGGCATGATGGGATTTACGGTTTTGGATTTTGGATTCGGGATTTTGGATTTTGGATTCGGGATTGGCGATCGGCGGTTTGAAATTCGGTTTGATCATTACACCTGACACCTGGCCTTTTGCACCTGACGCCTATTTCCGCGCCAAAGCTACCTTGCCGGTGCGGGTCAAATCGAGCAAGCCGAACGGTTTCATCAACCCGATGAACTTCTCGACCTTGCTCTCGTTGCCGGTGATTTCGATGGTCAGACTCTTGGGCTGGACGTCCACGATCTTGGCGCGAAAAATGTCGGTGATCTGCATGATTTCGGCGCGGCTCTTCGCGTTCACGGAAACCTTGATCAACACCAGTTCCCGGTCCACGTATTCGTCCGAGCCAAAATCCCGGACCTCCAGCACGTCGGGCAGTTTGTTGAGCTGTTTGCAGATTTGTTCCAGCGTGGCTTGGTCACCATGGGTCACGATGGTCATGCGCGAGGCCGTCTGGTCATGCGTGGGGGCGACGTTTAGGGTGTCGATGTTGTAACCGCGCCCGCTGAACAGGCCGGCGATGCGCGTGAGCGTGCCGAACTTGTTTTCAACCAGAACTGAAATGGTGTGTCGCATAAAATCCCCGAAATTCAGGGAGGCGCACCCTAGCAACCGGGTGGGCGCCGGTCAATTTTCAATTTTTCAGTCGAACCCGGCCGAGGGAGCATCTCAAGGAATGGCAACCTCCTCCTCCGGTCGAGAGGCTCTCCCTCTCCCTCACCCTGGCTCTCTCCCGCTGGGAGAGGGAACAGCGAGCGGCCCCCACCAGATTGTCTGGAGTTTCTGCCGCGCGCGCCAGTGCAGCTTATCGGTGGAGAGCGCGAGGCTTTCTCCCTCTCCCAGCGGGAGAGAGCCGGGACGAGGGAGAGCGCTTCCTTCCATCGTATCCGTCAGTGGAACATGCAATAGCGCGGAGAGCCTGGATTGTGATTTAATCCGACTTGGCGGATTCGACCCCCGTGGGAAAATTTTTCAATTCGCAAGTGATTGATTTGCAATGGGATCACCTGTCGGAAATGCCTGAAAGTGGCTGTCGTGAAGACCGCCCCTTTGCCGCGGCGGACAAACGCAAATTTGGCTATCGTCGGGACCAGCGTCCGGATTGCGTGCAGGTGGGCATCCGCGTAAACGATTGCGCTGCGGTGATCCTGATGAATCGGCCCGTCAAGCAATTCAAAACCCGGTTCGTAAGGCCGGGACCCCTGCCAAGGCGTGCTTGGCTCAACCCATTTCCCTATAGTTCAACTGCCCCGCTGCGGGTCCGGAGTTGTGAGGCTGGCTTCAGGGAAACTCCTTTCGCCGAAAACTGAAATTCGCCGGGCCGCACCGAGAATCGCGCAGCCCTGCCGCTCATTTCAGCCAAACCATCTCGTGTGGGGGCAAATCGAAAACTTTGCTGCCAAACTGAATGTGGGCGGAGTCCTCGCGAAAGCTGTAAACGCCCGCGGCTTTGCCCACCAACACCAGTTCAATTCCCGCCGGAGCGCGGAAGTCCAGGCCTAGCGGAGCGAGCAGGCTGGCGCGGAGGGTGTCGGCCAAGGATTGCGGAATCCGTGGCAGGCCGAGTTGCTTGGGCGCGAGCAGCCATTCACCAGTGGCGCGGAAATCCGATTCGGAAAACGTCCGCACGTTGAGCAACAGGAGTTGGCCTCGGCCCACGCGCTGGCGCGTCAACCACGGCACGGGTTGCCCGTTCACCGTGAGGGTCACGAGGGTTTCGGCATGGGGGGACTGCACCGCGCCGTCTGCTTCCAACGGCGGATCGAGGGCCAGGGGTTCGCCGCGAATCTGCGCGGTCCGCGCTGCTTCCGCGCGGGCGGCGGGCTCGATTGCGACACCAGCGAGTTGCGCCGCTTTGGAGCCAAGCGCCCGCATCAGGGCCGGGGTGACTACGAGCGTTGCGCCGCGCGACAAGTGGCGTTGCATTTTCGCAAATAGCGTTGCGTCGGCCGCAGCTTGCACGGGTAGGAAGGCGACCTTGGCGTCGGCGGGATACTTTCCGACCGGCAGGATCGGTAGCCCGATCATGCCGAGGTAATCGGCGAGATACATGTTCTCGCTGCTTTCGCTGCCCGGCGGTTTGTAAAACGGGATGCCGCGGCGGCGCTGGCCCTGGACGCGCGCCGCCAACTCGCGCAACTCGGGCATCCGGCTGGCGAGCAACGTGTCGCCGGGATGCGGTTGCAGCAGATCGCCGAGGTGAAAGAGCGTCAACTCCTGCGCGCCGGCCAGCACGCTCTGGCACGCCTGATCCACGAAGTTCTGCGCGCTGCATTCGATGTGGTCGAACCACGCGCCGCGCACTTTCTGGCCCGCCACCGCCGCGAGCCAGCGGAAGTTCATGTAGCCTTCGGTGGGCGGGACGAAGCCCCAGCGCCGCGTGTTCGGATCGCGCACTTCCGTGCCGACCCACACTTGCTCGAATTGCGGCGACATGCGCAACGGGTCGTAGCCGAAGAGGTGGAAGCGATCGTACCACTGCGGATACTTGAGGATGAGCCGGGTGTGCCGGTTCGCGGCACGGGTCGGCGCAATCATCATCGGCGGGACAAGCGACGTGAGCAGGTCGCGCCGGTATTCGCCCCAAGTGCGGGTGCCGCGAGCGCGCTCCGCTTCCGGCGAGATGTCTCCCGTGCAGAAAAAATCGTCCACGATCAACTCATCGAACACCGGCGCGTTCTGGGTGAAAAACTCCGCCACGTTTGCGCGGGTGTTCGCATTCTCCCAGTTGAGCCAGTCCAGCCCGCCGGTTTGCCGCGCGCCGAACTTCGCACCCGGCACGGTGGCAATGCCGCCGCTGCACTCGATCTTGTGCCCGGCGAAAAAACCGCGCAACTCGCGTAATTGATCGGGCGGAACATATTCATCGCCCCGCCGGCCTTCGAGGAATAGGCGGGAGACGCCCAGTGGCTGGATCGCACGGAGCACCCGCTGCTTCCCGTCCGGCGATTCCAGGATTTGCCGCACCTCGCCCGCCGTGCAATAAACGCTGATCCGCAGTTCACTGGCGACGCAGCGCGACAGGCAAGTCAGGAGAAGAAGAAAAAGCGAGGTGGCGAAACGTAGTTGCCCCCTCACCCGGACCCTCTCCCTCTCTGCGGGGGAGAGGGAGCAGCAAGGTGCGCCTCTCGCGGGCTCCGAGACCGCCCGATTCTCCAACCGAGTCACGAGCGGATTCCCTCTCCCCTTCGGAATGGGAGCGGGCCAAGGTGAGGGGAAATTCATTTTCATGGTTACTTCATGTTGCCGGCTCCCGCCAATGCCTTCGCATCTACTTCCTGAAGAAACTTCAGCGCGTCCGTCAACACGCGGATGGTTAATGGCAGATCGAGATCGCTGGTTTTGCCGAGATGGTCGCCTTCGTACCAGAGGATTGTTTTCGGCTCACGGGCGGCGGCTTGCAAGGCTTGCGCGGCAGCGGGAGAAACCACGGTGTCGGCTTTGCCATTTTGCAACAGGATTGGCCGAGGCGAAATCTGCGCGATGTATTTCACCGGGTCCACCACGCTCGCGAAATACCACGCGATGAGATTCACCGGCAGCGACCATTGCCCGATCTCCTGGCGAAGCAGGTCCGAAGTGAGCAGCTTCCGGAGATTGCCGCCACCATACACAAGCACCACCGCACGAACCCGCTCGTCAAACGCGGCGGCGGTGCTGCCCGTGACTGCGCCGTAACTCGCGCCGACCAGATAAATCCGGTTCGTGGCGATGTCGGGCCGCGTCTGCAAGTAATCAATCAGCCGACGCGTATCGTTGACCGTGTGCGCGGCCCGGACGCGAAACGCCTCGGCTTCTGAACGCCCGGACTTGGCCGTGATCTTCCGCTCGCCACGCATGAGTTGGTCAAAGCAGACAAACGCATAGCCGGCTTTCACGAATGGCTCATCCAATTGGTGCTGACGCATGAACTCCTTGTCGTTGCCGATCCCGTGCAGGAAAACCACGCAGGGGAATGGCCCGGAGCGGTCTTTGGGCGTAGCCAGCACGGCGGGCACGCGATCACCATGCGAACCGGCGTAGTAGAACTTGGTCCAGTGGAAGCCTGGTGCGTCCTTTTCCTCGGCGAGTTCAAGCTTCAGTGGTGCGGCGGGATCGTAGCCGTTGAAATACGTCGCATCCAGATAGAGCTTGAGGCCGATCAGGAAAAAGAGCGCCACGGCCAAAAGAATTCCCACCACTTTGGCCGCTTTGCGGAGAAGCTTCTTGATCATGCTTTGACAACGCCAATTGCAGAATTGGCTGGACCAACTAACGGAGCGCCGAACTCTGATTCGGCGCGATGCAGGCGAACGATTGAAACGCGCCGAACTGGAGTTCCGCGCTCCCCGGCCAGCGACGGTTAAAGTGTCCAGCCCTCGCGATACTTGCGCCGGACATAAGCATCCGCTTCGTCATCGTTAGTGACTTTCAGGTTCGGCCCGTCCCAAAGCAGGCGCTGATCCGGGAAGCGCACGGCGAGATTGCCGAGCAGAATCATCTCGGAGAGCGGCCCGGAATACTCGAAGTTGGAACTCGCCGGTTTGCCACCCTTGCACGCCCGCGCCCAATCCTTCTCATGTCCATCTTGGCCGCCAGGGATGCGATCAAGTGTCGGCACAGGTTGCTTGAACTCTTTCATCCGCGTTTCCGGAATCAGCCGCGGCTCCTTGCCGTAGCATCCGCACACCAACTTGCCTTTGTCGCCGATGAACAGCACGCCACCGTCGGCGTCGCCCATGCGCTTGCCCTCTTCCAGTTCTTCGGGGCGCGGTGGCATCAAACCCCCATCCCACCAGGTCAGGAGCACCGGCGCCATGTCGCCGCGCGCGGGGAACCGGTAACGCACAATGCTGGATCGTGGATAGGTTTCGTTCTTCGGTTCGGTTCGCTTCCAGAACCCCTCCCAATAAGTCGAGATGCAGCCTTCAATACTCGTGGGATGGCCGAGCTTGAGCGCCCAGAACACCGAATCCACGACATGACAGCCCAAGTCCCCGAGCGAGCCTGTCCCGAAATCCCACCACGCCCGCCACGCATTGGGGGTGTAGGTCGGATGATACGGGCGCATGGGCGCCGGGCCGATCCAATGGTCCCAGTTAAAGCCTTCCGGCACGGGCGGAGTTTCCTTGGGCCGCTCCACCTCGATGCCTTGCGGCCAGACCGGGCGATTCGTCCACGCATGAACTTCGCGGACGGCCCCAATGGCCCCGCTCCAAATCCACTCGCAAATCTGGCGCGTGCCGTCGCCGGAATGCCCCTGGTTGCCCATCTGCGTCACGACCTTGTGTTGCCGCGCGGCCTCGGTAAGCGTGCGCGCCTCATACACCGAGTGCGCCAGCGGCTTCTGAATATAGACATGCTTGCCGGCCTTGATCGCCGCCATGCCAATGACCGCGTGTGTGTGGTCGGGCGTGGCGATGATGATCGCGTCAATATCCTTCTGCTTGTCGAGCAACTCGCGGTAATCGCGATACTTCACAGCCTTCGGATAGAGGGCGAAGATTTTGGCGGCGCGCTCGCCCGGGTCCAGATCGCACAGGGCGACGATATTCTCCTGCTCCGCGAGCTTCGCGATGTTATTGCGGCCCATGCCGCCAATGCCAATGGCGGCGACGTTCAACTTGCCACTCGGCGGCGTCTGCCCGCGCGTGCCGAGCACGTAGCCGGGGACGATGGAAAAAGTGGCGGCGGTGGCCGTGGTGCGCTGGAGGAAACTCCGGCGGCTGGTTTTGGATGCGCGGGTTTTCAATGGGTTGGGGTTTGATTTCATACGAGGTCTTTCGTTGTTGAGTTACTACGTTCGCTGGTCAAATTGAACGACACCCGGCGGAAAACGCAACGCAAATATCACAATGGGGTTGCGGGGATTCCAGTTCAATCGTTCTCATTTTGGCGGCGCGCGGCGGGGTCGAAGGCCAGCCGCAGCGCCTGGCGCCAAGCCGCCGCCTGGTTTGGTGCGGGCGGGCTGCGGTTGGTCGCGACGACCCAGCCGCGCGCCGCGCCAAAATGGGAATTGCTGGAGTTGTTGCAGTTCGCTGGACATTCCGGCGGGATGGGATTGAATGTGGGGCATGATGAAGTTGAGCTTCCCGTTCACCGCGGCAAGAATCCGCGAGCTGAAAGTCGGCGACGAGGTTTTGATTTCCGGCGTCGCCTTTACCGGGCGCGACGCGGTCCACAAGTATCTCCACGAGGGCGGCACGTTGCCGCCGGGTGTGAGCCTGCGCGATGGCATTATCTATCATTGCGGGCCGGTGATGATGAAGTCGGACGCTGGCGCGTGGAAATGCACCGCCGCCGGCCCGACCACGTCCATCCGCGAGGAGCCGTATCAAGGGCAGATCATCCGCGACTTTGGCGTGCGGGGCGTCATCGGCAAGGGCGGCATGGGCGAGCGCACCCTGGCGGCCTGCCAGGAGCACGGCTGCGTTTATCTGCACGCCATCGGTGGCGCGGCGCAGGTGCTGGCTGAGTGCATCAAAGAAGTGCGGAATGTTTATTTCTATGAAAAGTTTGGCGCGCCGGAAGCGATTTGGGAATTGGAGTTGGCGGATTTCCCGGCCGTGGTGACGATGGATGCGCACGGCAATTCGCTGCACCAGGAGGTCCTAGCCCGGAGCCAGGCGGAGTTGGCGAAACGTCTCTGAGTGCATGGCAGCCGGTAGTGAAATCAGGGGGGAACATCGCGCGATGGCCTTTGGCGAATTGGCCGTTTGTCCGGGCGCACTGTGGGAGAAAATTCTCCGGAAGGGCGTTTCCCGCCCTGAACTGCTAAACTGGACCGTCGGCGACGTCGCGCAAACTGGCAGACTGCTGTGTCGCGGATTGGCAATCCGCAGGGCCCGCCCGCGTGGCTACCGTCAGTTCGTGGGGAAGCTGCCGCGGTTGCAGTCTATCGGATTCGTTCCCGGCCACACATGAAACGCTACGCGTTTGTTGATTTTGCCACGCAGGGTTACATCGCGTTCGTGGCGGTGCTGGTCCTGCTGTTCCACGGCGAGCGCGTGGCGGCCTGGCCGTGGCTGTTGCTCGCCCACGGGGCCGGGCTGCTCCTCATCCACGGATTAACCCAGCTTTACGCCCGGTTTCCGACGAATGGGCTGCTCGATTTGGTGCGCCACTATTATGCGATTCCTTTGTTCATCGCGTTCTACCGCGAGACGGAGTTGCTAAACCAGATGTTCCATGCGGGCTACCTGGACCCCCATTTTCTCAGGTTGGAACAATGGCTGTTCGGCATGCAGCCCGGACTGGAACTCATGCCGCGGTTTCCGGCAACGTGGCTGGCCGAAGTGTTGTATGCGGCCTATTTCTCCTACTACCTCATGATCGCCGGCGTGGGCCTGACCTTGCTGTTGCGCGACCGGCGGCAGTTCGCGCATTTCATCGCGGTCGTCTCGTTCGTGTTTTACATCTGCTACACCATCTACATCTTCGTGCCGGTCGTGGGGCCGCGGATCGTGTACCGGGGCTTGGTGGAACAACCGTTGCCGCAGGAAGTGATTCCGGCGGCGAATTTCGACCCGCCGGCGTCCGTTGCGCGCGCGGTGTGCTTCCGGCTCATGGCCTGGATTTACGATCACTTTGAGGCGGCGGGCGCGGCGTTTCCCAGCAGCCATGTGGCGGTGGCGTTTTGCACGCTCTATTTTTCATTCCTTTATCTTCGCAAAATCCGCTACGTGCATTTGACGGCGCTGATCTTGATGTGTGTCTCCACGGTTTATGGTCGTTACCATTATGTGGTGGATGTGGCGGCGGGCATGTTGACCGCGGCGGTACTGATCCCGCTGGGCAACCGGCTCTATTTCAAATTCGCGAACCGAGATGGCGGATCGCCGGAGCAGGTAGAACCCGAGCCACCGGGGAAGCCGCCCGGCTCGTTGCCAACCTGACAGGCCGCTATCCAGTAGGACCGGCGGCCCGCCGGCGGGCCTACGGGTTTTGGGATGCGTATCCGGTGGTCGTGAATTGAAACCCCTCGGCTAGCAAGAACGCCTCAGAGCGGGCGCTCGTAAATCCGGTAGGTCTTGTAAACCCGGGCCCCGAAGGGCCGCAGCAACCGGCGCATCATTTCGTTGTCTTCCAAAATCCACGAGGCTTCCGCGTAGGTGAACCCCAGGCGCAGACAGGTTTTGAGACATTCCGCCAGCATCACCGCCTCGACGCCCCGGTTGCGATACTGCTCTTTGACGCCGAGCGTGACCACGCGGCAACTCGCCGGGTATTTGCGGCGCAACACGTAGGGCAGCAGGCTGAAAATTTTCGGCGTCAACAGGCGGCCCCGCAACGGTCGGAGCGCCTCGTTGTAATCCGGCAGCGTGAGCAGAAAACCCACCGCTTCGTCCGGCGTCTCCGCAATCCACGCCATCCCATCCACTAGGAGCAGCTTGAGCCGGGCCGCCATGAAATCAAGCTCCGCGTCGTTCATCGGGACGAAGGCCCAGTTCTTCTGCCACGCGGCGTTATAGACGGTTTTGATTTTGGCGAGGTCCGTCGTCAGTGTGCTCCGGCGCACCGGCGTGAACTTGAAATCAGGAATCCGCTCGCGGGTCTTGCTCGCGATGCGGTCCAACCGCTCGCGCGGGCTGCCGGCCACGGCCATGTGATACGCCAGCAAATCTTTCGCCTTCGTGAACCCCTCCGCGGTGATCAAATCCACGTAGTACCGCGGATTGTAGGTCATCATGAGTTGGGGCGGTGAATCAAAACCATCCACGAGCAACCCGCACTCATCGTTGGTCGTCGGATTCATCGGCCCCAGCAAACACCGGGCGCCCTGTTGTCGCGCCCAATCCTGCACCGCCTGAAACAACCGCCCGCTCGTCAGCAAATCATTTTCGCACTCAAAAAAGCCGAAGAACGCCGCGTGATCCCCGTGAGCCTGAAGATGGTTCCGGTCCAGAATGCCGGCGATGCGCCCCACGTCCCGCCCCTCCCGCCGGGCGATCCAAAGTTGCATCGTCGCGTGCTGGAACAGCGGATTGTCATTGCTGAAGACCTTTTTCAAGTCCACCAGCAAGGGCGCGACCCAATGCGGATCGCCATTGTAAATGCCGTAACTGACCTCCAGAAAACGACTCACCTCACGCGGCGTGCGCGCACAGGCTATGATTTGCAGTTGGTGACTCATGTAATGCTTGCAAGGCCCGCGTCGCCCCGCAAAGGATTTCGTTCCGCAGATTGTTGAGAACAAATCGCCGACAGTCAATGCGGCGTGCGCGGCTTCATGCGGCTGCGGGACGGCTCCCTTTCTTGCCGTGCGGAGATTGGCCCGGCTCGTTAGCCCCCGCTCCAACTGGGTGAAGGGCGAGACCGTCAGCGCTCCCCCCGTTTAACTTTTCAAAGAGGCTCTTGGGGCGGAGGCTCGACGTCGCGCCTGGCGCCGCTTTTTGCACGCTCGAATTGGGGGCCGGGTGAGTACGGCGAACGGCTTTACCGCTGAAGCAGGGGTTGTCTCAAGTTCGAAACAGGCGCGACGCGGGTCCTACACCAGCGGTACTAAAATTTCCGGTTCCAATCCGTGCTGGAATACTTTTCTGCCAGCGCCCGGAGGTTCGGGGGGGCCGGGGGCCGGGCTTTCGTGGTTGCGCCCCAGGACTTGCACAGAGCCGACTTCACTGGTTCCGCGGGGCAATTCAGATTCGTGAGGAATTCCTCATGCGCGCGACTTTGGCGATAGTCAGGTTGCTGCGAAGGCATCCGGAGCAGTTCGCTGACGAGCGGGAGGTCGAAGTTGAGCAGGAAGGTGCCGTGGAACAGGAGAAACTGGCGGCGCCGGCGCTGGGAATTTCCCGAGAATTTCAAGCCTGCCAGCGTGAGATCGGTGTGGCCGCGGATTTCAATTCGTGCCGCAGCAGCCGAAGCAAGGCGGCTCGGATCAAATCGGGGATCGGGGGTCGGCGCTGGACTCTTAGTTTGAGCCTCCTCACGTCGGCTGCTACGAAGCAGGGTTTCGACCGCCACGCGATTCCGCTCCATGATGAAGTGGTTCGCCGCGCTGATGCTCCGCGTCGGACCGGCGGCCTCAATTCGCAAAACCAGCGCGTAGTTCAAACAGCCCGGACCTTGCACCACCGTGCCGCCACCTGTGCAGCGGCGTAGGATGGGACTGCCGCGCGCCTCGCAAGCCGCCACGTTTACTTCGGTAGCCACCTTGTTCGCGTAGCCGACAACCACGAACGGCTGCGGCGATTCCCAAAAGCGCAGGACTTCGCCGCCTTCACCAGCTTCGGCGGCGTCCAGCAAGGCTTCGTCACCCGCCAAGTTTTCGGCGGGCAAGGGCCAGGTGAGATCAAGCAGTTTCATGGGGAGGACAGGTTTCCATCCGACCTAGCCGGATAATCCGCCTCGTCCTCGTTCTCGAACTCGCACAAATCGCGGACGAGAACGAGAACGAGGCCGAGGCGGAAAGGACCGCGTAACGGCAGGCAGGGAGGCCCGTCGCCGTATAATTTCGCTGGCGTCGCTTGTCGCATTTGGGTTTACTCTGGGGCTCTGCCGGGGCGCAAATTGCGAGTTCCATTTGCCGGCAATTACCTTGGAAGTCAGTAACACAGTGAAAGCCGAGAAAAAAGAAATTTACAGTTCCGCGGCCCGGGGTGGTGGCCGCACGTCGCCGGATGGCAATGGCCGCGACCCGCTGGCCCATTCCGTCCAGTCCGTCTTTAACCTGGCCATCGAAAGCCAGGGGCCGGAGCGCACGGCGCAATTGCTCGAACAGTTGGCGGATCGGCTGCGGGCCGCGCAACACGAGTTGCCGCGGGGCTTCAACACGCCTTACGCCAACACCATTCCGGTCGAACAACAGCCCGCCTATCCCGGCGACTGGCAGACCGAAGTCCGCCTCAAGAGCCTCATGCGCTGGAACGCCATGGCGATGGTGGTGAAGGCGAACTCGACCACGAATGTCGGCGGGCATATCTCGACTTACGCTTCCGCGGCGACGCTTTACGAAGTGGCGTTCCACCATTTCTTCCGCGGGCGCACGGAAAATTTTCCCGGCGACGCGGTGTATTTTCAAGGGCACGCGGCCCCGGGAGTTTACGCCCGCGCGTTCCTCGAAGGCCGCCTGACCGAGACGCATTTGCAGAATTTTCGCCAGGAACTCGCGGCGGGCGGCGGGCTTTCGTCCTATCCGCATCCGTATTTGATGCCGGATTTCTGGCAGTT
>CAIKLQ010000874.1 GCA_903828255.1 uncultured Verrucomicrobiota bacterium | reverse complement strand
TTGATGGTAGATGTCGTAGCGGGTATAGATTTCGCGCGACTCATTTTCCCATCGCGGGTCGGTCACGGCTTGCACGAGGCCACACGCTTCGCACAGGCCCATCTGTCCACCCGTCGGCCAGGGTTTGCAGTCGGAAGTCACCCGGAAGAAGTTTTCGTAGCCGGGCGCGCGGCGCAGCGGGGCGGCCCCGCAGTTATGACAAGGTTGGTTCAATTCACTCATGTTGCCTTCGGCGGGCTGAAGACCCGGTCAATCACGCTTTCCGGATCGAGGAGTTCAAACCCCAATTCGCGCTGGGGCCTGCTTGAATCCAGCGTGCTGTGCTGCGGCAGATGTTCCAACGCCGCGCTGCGGGCGGAAACTGGTTGGACGAGTGCGGGATTAAAGCCACCACGGGCGGCGAGTTGCTGGGCGATGCCCGCGTAAGTGATGTCGGCGGAAGCCGAGAGCTGCCAGATTCCGGCGCGGCGCTGGGTGGCGACCTCGGCAATCGCGCCGATGGTGGCGTCGAGGGTAATCGGCGAGCACACGAAATCCTGAAACGGGGAGATCGGTTTGCCCTCCCGCAGAGATTGCACCCAACCGCGCATCAACGGCAGGTCCGGGTGAATCACTTTCGTGAGGCGCACGATCGCCGCTTGGTCGCGCAGCCGCAGGAGCGCCGTCTCGGCTTCAGCCTTTTGGCGGCCGTACTCCGTGCGTGGGCAGACGGGTTCATCGAGCTGGCGCATGGGTTTGCTGCCGTCAAAAACCAGGTTGGAGGAAATGAAAACAACGAACGCGCCCCGGGCCGCCAGGCGTTCGAGCAACGCCAGACTGCGCGTCACGTTCACCAACCGGGTGGCAGCGGGATTCGCGCGACATTGTTCCAGATTCGTGATGGCGGCGCAGAGAACAACGGCGCGGCACGCCGGCAGTTCCGGCCAGGTTTCGGGAGGCTGGGTGAGGTCGAGGTGAATGACACCGTGCGGATCGGGAACACGCAGCAGACTGGTTGCGGCCACTTCCCGGCCCGATTGCTGCAAATGGCGGCGCAAGGTTCCGCCCAGCGAGCCGTCCACACCGACGATCAGCAACCGTTCGCTCACGCTATTTCCGGTTGCAACACAAGGCCCAGAGATAGTGGGCGAGCGGATGGAAACCCGTATGCACGACCTCGTCGTTCATCGAGAAGATAAACACGTTGTGGAAATGCCGGGACATCGTGGCCTTCATGCCGGGCGCATCCTTGCAGTTCACGTGGCCGGCCTTGCTCGGGGGCGACGCGTACACCTGCGATTGCAACGACGGGCTGCCAATCAGGCACACCCCTTGCGGATTCAGCGAAGCCGCGATGTTGCCGAGAAAACGATCCTCATCCGCCGCCGGAATGTGTTCCAGCACATCCACGGCATAGGCGCCGTCGAATCCCCCCGCCAGCGGCCCGGCCAGCATATCATGCACCTTGAACGTGATGGGCCACTTCTCGCTGATCCGCTGCTGGTTGCGCGCGATGAACACCGGGTCAAAATCCGTGGCCACCACCTCCGCCACTTCCTGCCGCACCACCCGCGTGCCGAAGGCATCCGCGCAGCCCACTTCCATCACGCGCTTGAGGCCGGAAAACATCTTGGACACGAACTTGTAGCGGGCGAGGACGAACAGCAGCCGGCGCGGATCGTCGCGCCAGACCTGGCTGCTCATCAGGCCGAGTTGCTCCAACCCTTGCTTTTCCAACTCGATCAAAAACTGATACTGCGCTTCCTTGGTTTCTTCCATGTTGGTCCTCACTCAAAATAGATGTAGGAATAATCGCCGGTGTAGCGGGTTTGTTTGAACCACCACGCCCATTCCTCCGGGGTGCAGAACGCTTCGCAGGTCAACTGCCAGTAGAGCAGGTTCGCCTTTTCCTCCTCGTTTCGATAGGACTCCACGACGAGGTATTTCTTTTTCCCGACGCGCTCGAGTTCCCGCAAAGCCGAATCCAGATCGTAACAATGCAGGTTGTGCAGCGTGTTGATCGAGATAACCAGGTCAAAGCTCTGGTCAGCGAAGGGTAACTGCTTCGCGTGGCCGACTTGCAGGAAGGGCTTCACTTCCTCCTTCGCGTTCTCAATCGCGTAACTAGAAATATCCAGCCCGCACACCTCGATGCCGGGCACGGCTTGCGTGAAATCGTAAAGCAGAATCCCCTTGCCGCAGCCGACGTCGAGGATCTTGTCGCCCGCCTTCAGTCCGTAATGCTTCGCCATCGCGTCGGCCACCACCCGCCAGCGGCCATCGTAGCGCATCCCGCCGTAGCCCACCTTGCGGTCGCCGTCCCAGTAATCCCGGGCGAACTGCTTGGCCAGTTTGGCGGCCTCGGCCTTGGGGAATTCGTTCACGCGCGCGAGGTAATCACGCTTCGTTTTCTTGTGCAGCGGCGATATAAAATCAATCTCTGGCATACGATTCAGGG
>CAIKLQ010000873.1 GCA_903828255.1 uncultured Verrucomicrobiota bacterium | reverse complement strand
TTGGCGCCGACCAACACCTGGCTCTCCCTGACGAACCTGACGCTGACCAGCAGTCCGTATCTGTGGTTCGATCTGACTTCGGCAGGCGCGGCGCAACGCTTTTACCGCGCGGTGACGACAGTGAGCAATTCAGCTCCCGCCAACATGGTGCTGATTCCTGCCGGGAGTTTCACGATGGGCAACTGCATGGATACGAACGAAGGATCCTCCAGCGAACTGCCATTGCACTCGGTGTATCTCTCGGCGTTTTACATGGACAAGTATGATGTGACGAAGGCCCTGTGGGATGAGGTTAGGAATTGGGCGACCAACCACGGGTACAGTTTTGACTACAGCAACAGCGGGCAGGGCAAGGCGGCCAACCATCCGGCGCAGACGATGACTTGGTATGATGCGGTGAAGAGGTGCAAAGCGCGTAGCGAGAAGGAGGGGCGGGTACCGGCGTATTACACCACCGCGGGGCAGACGGTACCCTACCGGAGCGGTACCAACGATCTGCAAAACACTTTTGTGAACTGGGGCAGCGGTTACCGGTTGCCGACGGAAGCGGAGTGGGAGAAGGCGGCGAGGGGCGGGGCGAGCGGGGGGCGGTTTCCGTGGAGCGATACGGATAACATCACGCATAGCTTGGCCAACTATAACAGTTCCCCGAATTACGCGTACGACACCAGCCTCACTCGGGGTCATCATCCGACGTTTAACGATGGAGTTTATCCGTACACGAGTCCGGTGGGTTACTTTGCGCCTAACGGGTATGGGTTGTATGACATGGCGGGGAATGTGAGGCAGTGGTGTTGGGATTGGTATGGGGCGTATTCAGGGAGTGCGCAGACTGACCCTCGTGGCCCCGCTACTGGCTCGTTTCGCGTGTATCGGGGCGGCAGTTGGGGCGACGTGGCGTACGGCTGCCGAGCGGCGTTCCGCATCAGCCACGCCCCGGCGGACGGGCACTACAGCTTAGGGTTCCGTTCCGTCCGGCCCCCAGGTCAGTGAACGCAACAGCCGGCATGGAGCGGAGCGTCCTCAGTGGTCTTTTCGGAGCGAGGGACGAGCGGAGATTGACCACTGCGTGCCACGGAGCGGGCGCAACGGCGGAGCGCCGGCTTGCAGCCGGCTTTGCACCGCCGCATTGAATTCGCTCAGGAGTCAGCAGGATGGGGGGCACGCCGGAAACGGATTCCCTCTCCCCTTCGGAAGGGGAGAGGGTCAGGGTGAGGGGACTGGTTAAAACCCACTGACGGGGCAGGCTTTCCCCCTCACCCCAACCCACTCCCCCTCCGCGGGGGAGAGGGAGAAGCGCTCGCCCGGCTTGGGGTTTTGTCGTCGGTCCGGCGGATTCCTCAGTGTGGTTGCCCAAGCCGGAATGAAGCCGGGGCAAAGGCGCGCAGGGGGAAGGAGAATTTTCCATCGCGCACGGGCAAGGGTTCGCCGGTCACTTCACCGCGCAGGTTGACGGGCGTGGCGGTCGGGAACGTGCCGGGGATGGTCACCACCAGTTCACCGGATACGCCGGCCTGTTCCCAGACGCGCAGCACGGTGCCCGCGCCGTCGGGATTCGGGCCGAACGCGGTCACCGTCACGCCTTTTCGGGAAAGCGAAATGCCGCTTTTCGTCGGCGGGAGCTTTCCCGGGCGCGCGGTCGTGCGCGCCGCAGCGAGAGGAACGCGCGTTTCCATCGCCGGCGAATAGAGCGCGGACTCGGCGTTGTATTTGTCGAACGCCCAGAGCCGCGCCCGCGCGGTCATGCGGCGACCGTCGCCGATCCAGCCGCGAAAATTCGTCCGCCAATGGTTGTTGTAGAGGTTGAGGAAGACGCGCGGCTGCTTTGGTTCGTAGCGCTTTTCGAACTGGTATTCGCCGGGCTCGCCGAGGCTGACGAGCGGCGTGTCCTGCGGGCAAACGCCCACGCCCGCGCCGGTCGTTTCGTCGTAAACGGCGACGCCGGTGTTCACCCAGGAGTTGTGGTAGTTCGCGTTGTCCACCGTGAGGTCCGTCACCGGATCGAGCGCCGCGCCGAGGCGACCGAGGCGGAATTTCGGATTCGCGATGTTGAAGGGCAGGGCGAGCCACGCTGCTTCTGGCCAACCGTCGGGCGGCTTGTCCCAACCAACTTCGAGATCGGCCACCGGAAGCGTCGCGGGCAGCGTGAGCCGGATGGAAATCTGCTGCGGCGGGCCACAGCCGGCGAGGGTGCCGGTCATCACCGCGGAGACATCAATCGAAGTTTTTCGGATCGTGAGGCTCAGGTTGTCCGGCAGGGCCGACGCGTAGGTGTTGTTGGTCGGCATGTCGTAGGCGGAGAAGAGGAATTTGTGCGCGCGGTATTCCGGATAGAGCGACGCGTCGGTCCACGCCACGAGATTCGAGCGGGAGAAGCGTTCGTAGAAATACTGACCGAAGCCTTGCGGCGCGGTCGCGTCAACGAGTTCGCGGCCCGTGCGTTTATCAATCAGGCTCGCGATGCGGCCGCGCTTCGGGTCAAGCGTCGCCTTGAAATAGGCGCTCTCGATGACGCCGCTGGTTTCGTCCGCGAGCAGTCCATCCGGCTCGGTCTTTTCGTTCGAGATGACGTAGGTGCGGTAACCCAGCGGCGGAATGTCGCGCGCGATGAAACGGATGACGCGATACGGGCCTTCAATGGCCGGCCCTTCGCCGAAACACGGAATCGCCGGGCCGCCATCGGCGGGCTTGAGCGAGGCGCCGCGATCGAGATGAAACGCGTT
Source organism: uncultured Verrucomicrobiota bacterium (assembly GCA_903828255.1). Taxonomy (GTDB): domain Bacteria; phylum Verrucomicrobiota; class Verrucomicrobiia; order Limisphaerales; family JADLHS01; genus CAIKLQ01. Next base: position 9,686 of record CAIKLQ010000873.1, on the reverse strand, counting down.
AAGCGTGACCTCGCCGTCGCGCTGCCACGGCAGCGGATTGAAGACGACGATGCGACCGCCGGGAACGTTCACGTTGTCCGCGAGCGTGGCGACGGCATCGGCAAACGGAGCGGCCACGAGGCGCTCGGCGTTGTCAATGTAGTCGGCGTGATCCTTCCACGACGCTTCCATCAACGCGTATTGCGGCGGCAGCCCGCGCGCCCAAAGCTCGTCCCACGCTTTGCCGAAGGGCAGTTTGAGGTAGTGCTGGTTCGCGAGGCCCCACGTGTGTTCGCTGAACAGCAGGCTTTGCTCGTAGGCGCTGGCAATCGTGGGCGCGATGTCGGACCGGAAAATGCCCCAACACTTTTCGAGCATCGTCAACTGATCGAGCGCGCCGATGACGGGGCGGAAGTTCTGCGCCTGTTTGCACGCTTCCGGCATGCTCATCGCGCCGTGAATCCACGGATCGGGAATATCGCTGCGGACGACCGGCAGTTTGCTCAGGTCCTCTTTCAGGATCAGTTCCGCGAAATCGTCCATCTTCCCGACGCGCGCCTTGATGCCGCGCTGGGCGTAGAACGCGAGGTCGTTTTTCACCGTCTCGGGAGCGGGTGGCCCTTGGTTGTCGCCGGTCATGCTGATGTAGACCCAAGTTTTGTACGGCCAGTCGGCTGGCGGCAATGTGGCGCTGCCGTAACCGTTGTTGTAGAGCGTCAGCAACCGCGAGCCGTCGGGACCTTCCCACCAGAAGAACGGCGGCAGGCCGAGCGTCTTGTTCACCAGCGGCCCGCCCATGTGGTAAAACTTGATGCCCGCGTGCGCAAACAGCGTCGGGAAGATCCACGACTGGCCCGGGACATCGCTCATCTTCGCGCTCGTCGAAAGCGGCAGGCCGAACTTGCGGTTGATCGTCGAAGAGATGTTCAGCCCGCGCACCAGGTCTTCCAACTCCGCCGTCTCCGTGTGAGTCGTGAACGGAAACGCGTGGACCGCGAGATTCCCGTCGCGGATCGCCTGCTCGATTTTCCCACGTCGCTCCGGCATCTGGCCATCCCAGATGATCTGCTTCATCGGCCAGCCCGAAAGCGTCCAGACGAACTGCTGGTCCTTCGGCTGTTTGCGGTTTTGCTCGATTGCGTCGAGCACGCGATCCGCCATCTCCGTGCGATACTCGTGAATCACATCGCCCACCCGCGCCGTGTAGCCGAGATCGAAATGGGTTTTGTACACGATGACGACATTGTCCAACTTGGGCACGGTTGGCTTAGCGTCTGAGTCCGCCGCGATGGTATCTAGGGGCGGGAAAAGCAGGGCTGCGAAAAACCCCAGCACGAGAAGGAAGAGACTCCGGATAATCGTCTTCCGGCGTGCGCCCAAGGACGGGCTCACTCCCTTGGAGCGTAGTTGAGAATTCCGGAAGCCACGCGCGCCGCGCTTTGGAGTGCGGCGACTTGTCGCCGCTTTTCCCGCTTTGGCGGCTGGTCGCCAAAGCAGCGCCGCGCAGAGCGGCGCGGGAAGTCGCCTGAACCAACCGTTCCATAGAAAATCGCCTGCTCCACCACATTCGACGGCGACGAGTCGCCTGCCAAAAGCGGCGAAAACTCGCCGCACTCCAAAGGCTTCGCCCTGAGCCTGGCCATCCCACTTCGCACACCTGCTCTCGGTCTGGCAGTGGTCTCGGTTGGGTTTCAACCGCAAGGGCTGTTCTGGTTCGTTGGTTGTGGTCACTGGATTAGGAAGCTGGCCGGCGCGTAGGCGTGAAGGTTGAACCTCAGCGCGCCCGCCGAGATTGAAATCGGAGCGCCTGCCTTCTCGCCACGCAGGTTTACCGGCGTGGCGGTCTTGAAGTTTCCCGGCAACTTCACCACGAGCTTGCCAGTCTTGCCGGTCTGATCCCAGACGCGGAGCAGTGTCCCCGCACCGTCGGGATTCTCACCGAACGCGGTGACCAGAACGCCGGGTCGCGAGACGCTCACACCCGCTTGCGTGGTCGGGAGCTTGCCGGCGGGACCGTCGCCCATCGCGGCGAGCAACGGGTTGCGGGCTTCCCACGACGGCACGAGGAGAGTGGCCGCCGGATCGGTGCCCGCAGCGGTGGCCCAGAGGCGCACGCGCGCGGTCCAAGTGCCGGAGTTCCAGAGCCGGAAGTTCGTGCTCCATTGGTTGTTGAACAGGTTCACAAAGACGCGCGGTTTTCGGGGTGTCCACTCTTTCGAGTATTTCCATCCACCCGGCTCGCCCAGACTGACGAGAGGTGAATCCAACGGGCAAAGCCCCACGCCACGCCCGCGCGCATCGGTCACCGTCATGCCACTGTTCAACGCGAACTGGTCGAAGTTGCAACCCGCGACAATGTCCTGCGCAGGATCAACGATCGAGCCGAGGCGGCCCAGACGAAATTGCGGCGCATCCACCTTGAGTGGCAGGCAAATCCACCCTGCTTCCGGCCAGGCATCGGGCGGCTTGTCGTGGAGCGTAACCTCCAGGTCCACCCACGGCTGGCCTTGATAAAGCGTCAGGCGCGTCGTCACCGCATTGGGCAAACCATCTCCCGCGGGCGCGTCCATCACGGCGCTGATGGAAACCGGCGTCCGTTCGAAACGCAGTTTGAAATTCTTGGGCGACGTCGCGCGGTAAGGAACTTCAATCGCAGGTGGCAGGCTGGGTTTGCCCAACTCGTTGAGGCCCCAGTCGGCGCTGATCTTGACGTACGCCTTGACGAAGGACTGCACCTGGTCGCGATCAAAGCGCTCGTAAAGATATTGCCCGAAGCCCTGCGGCGCACTGCTGTCCACGAGTTCGCGACCGGAGTCTTTGGCGATGAGGGAACGCACGGTTCCGCTCGTTCCATCAAGCGTCAGTTTGAAGAAACCGTTTTCGATGGTCGCGGCGCTTTCGTCGGCCTGCAAATCGCCTGAGTTGAATTCGGCCTTCACGGGAACGAATGTCTGGTAGCCCATCGGCGGTAGATCCGGGGCGATGAAGCTGAGGGTGTCGCCGTCGGCTGCGACCGACAACGCCGGCCCGCCCTCGGCTGGTTTCACGGCGGCGAACTGGGCCGACGACTTGAGTGTGACGCGGCCCCCGCGTTTCCACGGTAGCGGGTTAAATACCACGATCCGCTCGCGCGACACACGCACCGACCGCGCGAGCGCAGTGAGCTCACCGCGCTGAGCGGGCAAGATGAGATCGCGGGCTTTCTCGACGTAAGCGGTGTGCTCGGTCCAAGACGACTCGATGCGTTGAAACTTGCCGGCGGCGCGCTCGGCTTTCCACTCGTCACCAAACTTCAAAATGTATTTGCCGTAAATCCACCAGAACGCTCCGCCCCACGTGTGCTCGCCATACAACAAGCTGTTCTCGTAAGCCGCCGCGAGGGTTCCGAAATTCTCCGACCTGGGCACGCCCCAAGTGCGAAGTTCCGTGCCGAGGCATTCCGTCGCGGCGATAGTGGGACGGAGATTGCGCGCGAGCTTCGCTCCGGCCGGATCGGCCAGCGGGCCGTGAATCCAGGTGTCCGGCATGTCGCCGCGCACCACGGGAAGGTCGGGGTGTTCCGCGAGAATCGCATCCGCGAAATCCGACAACCGCCCGATGCGGACGTTGACGCCGGGCAGCTTCGCCTGGGCTTGGTCCAACAGCGTTTTTACTTCCTCGGGCGTGGGCGGGCCGTGGTTGTCGCCGGTGTGGATGAGTGCGAGCCAGGTCTTGTGCGGCCACGTTTCGGGTGGCACGAGGCCGGTGCCGTAGAACTCGGCCGTGTACATGGTCAGCAGGCGCGAACCATCCGGCCCCTCCCACCAGAAGAGGTTCGGCACGCGCGGTGAACTGCTCGCCGCATTGCAGCCGAGGTGGAGGAAATCCACGCCGGCGTGTTTGAGCAACGTCGGCAAAATCCACGAATGGCTGGGCACGTCGGTCATCTTTGCATCGCGGGGCAAAGGCAGACCCGCGTCGCGCGCGAGCCGCGAGGAGAAGTTCATGCCCCGCACGAGATCTTCCGGCTCCAACAATTCGGTGTGGGTGGTGAACGGCAACGCGTGAACCACGAACCGGCCCTGCTTGAAGGCATCCAGCACGCGCGCCCGGCGCTCTGGCGTCTGGCCCGGCCAGTCCTCCGTGATCTTGTGCATCGGCCATCCGGGAATCGTCCAGACGAACTGCTGCGCCGCGGGCAACTCGCGGTTCTGGTCCACGACCTTCAGCGCCTGGTCCATCATCGTCGTGCGATACTTCGTCACGACGTTGCTCGCCATGTCGGTGTAACCGATGTCGAAGTGCGTCTTAAATACCACGATGACCTGCTGCACTCCGGGCGGGCTCACCTTCCCCGGCGGCAGATTCGTGGCGGCGACTGCGAAGAAGCAGGTGCTGGCGAAGAAGGTGAATACCAACAGCAGGGAAAGAATCCGGCGAAGAACGTTTTCCCGCCTCGAATTCTCAAACCGAACTGGTGGGGCGGGCGTAATCGCGAGCCGCTGCCGGGCGTCGAAATGGCTCGCGGGTACGCTCGCCCCACCGAGGCGGACGCTAGTCCCCGTAGCGCAGACTGGCAGTCTGCTGTGTCGCGGATTGGCAATCCGCAGGCGTTGCCAGTGCGTGGTCGCCCCGCCGACTACCAGTCGGCGACACAGCAGACTGCCAGCCTGCGCTACGAGGAAAGGGTTCATGGGACGCAGTCGGGTGCGCGCGACGCTCATTGGAGTTTGATTTCGGCAATCGTCGGGCCATCCGTTGCGTCCAGAATGTTCAGGCGCACGGCACGGGCGGTGACGGGCTCGAAGCTGCGCTTGAAATTCGCGCCGAGTTCCATTCCGGTGAAGAGCGTTTTCCAGTCGTCGCCTTCGCGATACTGAAATTCAAACTTCTGCACACGCGGCGCCAGGGCTTCGTTGATCCGGACGGAGCTGATGCGCGTGGGCGCGGGAAATTCGAGCGCGACCCACGCCTGCTTCGTGCCGTCGTCAGTGGCCCAGCGCGTGTCCGGATTGCCATCAAACGCGCTCTCCGCCGCGTAATCGTCCATGTGCTGATACACGTTCGACGCGGTGGCTTTGATCTGCGAAGGGAAACCCACCGGCCGCAGGTCCATCACCGATTGCTCGAAATCCAGCCGGATGATGGTGTCAATCTCCTGTCGGTTTGCGCGCGGAATGCTCACCACGAGTTTGTCGCTTTGCTGCTGGAATTCCGCTCTGCCGCCGGTCAACGCTTCGGCGCGCTGAACTTTGGCCGGAAGGCCCGGCAGTGTCACGCTGTCTCCGTCCCACTTGAAGACGTGCAGGAAGATGCTCTTGTCGCGGCGGGTGCTTGCCAGACTTTTCGTCGGCTTCCACGGTCCGCCGCGCGTGCGGTAGATCGCGTCCCCGTATTCCGCGAGCCACGCGCCCATCTCTTGTAACCGCGCGATCTGCCGCAGCTCAATGCGCCCGTCCGGCATCGGACCGACGTTGAAGAGCAGGTTGCCATCGCCGCCCGCGCAGAGCACGAGTGTCTGGAGGCATTGTTCGAGCGATTTCATCGGGTCGTTGGGTTTCCACGCCCACTGATTGCAGATGGTCATGCAGGTTTCCCACGGACGTTGATTCTGGAACTTTCCGACGGTCTGCTCTGGCGTATCGTAGTCGCCGGGATTTTCGTGGATTTGTTTGGTGGTGCCGGCCATGCCATCGCGGGCCTTGCCGACGCGGTTGTTGATGATCAGCGAATCCTGCAACGAACGACAATGGCGGTAAAGATCCTCGCCGCGCGCAACGGTCCACGGCGACTCCCACTCCCCGTCAAACCACAGCACGCCGAGCGGGCCGTAATTTTTCAAAAGCTCAGTCAGTTGGCCTTTTAGATACTGGTTGTAGCGATCCATGTTGCCGTCGGGCTTCGGGCTCTTGCCGCCGGGACTGCCGAGCGGGTAGTCGGGATGCCGCCAATCGCAGATCGAATGATAGGCGCAGAAGACGATCCCCTGTCGCCGGCACGCGTCCGCCAGTTCCCGGGTGACGTCGCGGTGGAACGGCGTGTTCATGATGTTGTAATCCGTGAGCTTGGTGTCCCAGAGGCAAAAGCCATCGTGGTGCTTGGTGGTGAGCACGATGTATTTCATGCCGGCCTGCTTGGCAATACTCACCCACTGGCGCGCGTTGAAATTCGTCGGGTTGAACTGCTGGTAAAGTTGGTCGTATTCCTCGCTGGGCACCTGCGCGCCGCGCGACCAGCCGATCTCCGTGCCCTTGAGCGAAATCGGTCCCCAGTGGATGAACATGCCGAAGCGCGCGTCCCGCCACCACTGGAGGCGCTCGGCGTTGGCGGGCGGGGCGGCGGAATCGGCCGCGGCTTGCGCGATGAGAGGCAGCGCGGCCAGGAGGCTCACCGCCAGGGCGATCGTTTTTGTGAGGTTCGGTTTCATTTGGGTTGGGGCAACGCGACCACGGTTGTTGGTTTCGTCGGCGTGAGTTTTTGGGCCGGATAACTGACGACCTTGCGTCCGCGGACGCGCAACGAGTTCGCGATCGCGGGACGGAAATTCTCCGGCACGGTTTGGAGCGCCTGCTCCAAGGCGCGGGTGGCTTTGGCGCCGGGAATTCGTTCCAAGGCGCAGCGGGCGTCCTCGCGCAAGTCCGCTTCCGTGAGCAAGGCGGCCAGCGGCTCGATCACGGCAGTGTCGCCAACCTCGGAGAGCATCCACACCAACTCGCGGCGCACCGAGGCTGGCGCGGTCTGGAGCCATGCCAGCAATTCGCCCTGCACGGCTTTGCGCTCCTGGCCCGCCTTGAGTCGGGCGGCGTGGCGAACGATGGTCCACATCGCCCGCTTGGCAGCGCGGGCGGTTTCGAACTGCGGGTGATTCATCACGCCGGCCAGTGGTTTCACGGCGGGCGCACCCAGCGGCGCCGCGCCTTGCCAGGCCACGCCCCGGACGGCGTCGTCGGAGCTTTGCAGGTCGGCAATAAGCTTTGTAACGGCGGCATCGTCAGCGAGTGCCACCGTGGTAGCGGCTGCGGCTAGGCCGGCGAAGAGCAGCAGGGTCTTCTGGTCTGGAGAGGGTGTTGCGTTAGGTTTCATGGGGCAGCGGTTTCCTTTAGAGCTTGGTTGAAATGGTGGACAAAGATCGCGGCGAAGCCTTTGGAGTGCGGTGACTCGTCACCGCTTTTGGCAGGCGACTTGTTGCCGTCGGATGGAGTGGTGCGAGCGTTTGCGGAAAAGCGCCAGATTCAGGTGCTTCGTCGCGCCGCTCTGCGCGGCGCTGCTGGGTGGACAAGTCCACCCAGCAGCAAAAGCGGCGACAAGTCGCCGCACTCCAAAGCGCCGCGGGCGCGGTTTCCGGGCGCTTCCTACAGAGGCTCATATTTTCCATGCGGGAGTTGCTTGTTGCCGCAGGTAAGCGCGCGACTTGCCCAGCGCGGCAGCCATCGCATCGCTTTCGACGTGGCCGTGCATGAAGGGGTTCACGTAGCCTCGGTAGTCCGCATCGGCCAACGCCTGGAGCCACGGCTTGAAATCCGTCGGGCCGTGGCCGGGTAGTTGGCTGATGCCGTCCTGTTTCTGCCAGGCGTAAAAGAAGAACAACTGGCGGCCCGCGATACGGATGACTTCCTCCACTGACGCGCCGATGGCTTGCAGGTGGTACGGCGCCACCGCGAGTCCGAGCCGGGGCGAGCGGTTCAAGTCGGTGAAGGCTTTGAATGAATCGGGCGCGTCGAGCAGCGCGTTGCCGTGATTCTCGATGGCGAGATAGGAGTTATGCTTTTCCGCCAGTTCGATCAGTGGTTTCAGGTCGTCGAGAAAGGACTTCATTTTTGCCGTCAATTCCGCCGGTTTGCACGGCGGTGCGCTGCCCTGGATGGCCACGCCGCCGCCGGCCCGGCCCAGCAGCTCGGCATACTTCGCGTAGCCGCCGATATAGACCGAGAAGGAGAAAAGCTTGAGCTTGTGCCGCGCGAGCAACGCCTTCAAACCGTCCGGGCCGAGGCGCGCGGCGACGTCGTCCAAGTGCGGGCACTTGTCGTAGGCGCACCAGATGTCAATTCCCTCGAACCCGAGCCGCGCGATCTGTTCGCACGCCTGCTCGATGGGCAGTTCCTTGAAGTGAATGGACGAGGTCGAAAGCCGCAGGCGACGCGGCGCATTCGCGGAATGCGATGGACTCGAACATGATGACAAAACGCCCGCTGTCGCGAGCGAGGTCCAGGTGAGAAAATGGCGGCGGTTCATGGCGGTCGGTATCGGAGTGCCGTCAGTCAATGAGGCGTATGGTTGGAGCTTGCTCTTCATTCTGATTGGATCGTTTGCTTCAAATACCACCCCTTCGGACGAGGTCGGAAATGAGCGTTTAGCTTGTCGGCTCGGTCAGGGAGTGCGGACAGGGCAAGTCTGTTTACCTCCCACCACGCCTTCTTGAAGGCCAGGTGTTGCGGCTTCGGATTGATGTTGATCCCATGAGATGCGTGTTCAACTTCGTCCCAGTAAAGCATTTGCTTCGAGCCTCCAAACGAAAGCATCAGGCAATCAACGGGCGCATCCGGAACCAGGTAACAGTTTCCCTTGAGAGCAAACACGCCGGTCTTGCGGATGTCAGCTTTGAGTTTGTCCAGCGTTTGCCCCGATAGTTTCCCGAGCAGAAGGTCGTGACTCCACAAACTCGGTTTGCGGGCGAACACAACGCGACCATCAGACCACACTGCAAACCGAAGGTAAGGGTAATTCGTGTCGGCTGTGTAACCAGGGCTTTCCTGCCACACTGCAATAATGGGAGCGTTGGTTTCATCGAGAGGACTCACGAGCTTGACTTCCGGCTTGCCAACGATGGAGGGGACCGGAAGGTGGCCTGAGGATTCCTGTGCGGTGCCACATCCAAGAAGCAAGAGATAACCGAGTATGAACTCCAGCATTTTCATACTCGCACCCTGACCCTCAAACTCATTGAGTTGGGAGTCGATTTCGTCGGACAATTCGGATGGAATTTCTGGCTTGTGTTACAGCACATACGGATACCTCTGTGGCCGGCTCAACATCCGGTTCGCGTGCTCGTCGCCGACGACTTCCTGTTTCTTTCCGTCCCAAACCAGCTTGCGGCCGAGGATCATCGAGAGGTTGCCGAGGTTGCAGAGCGTGGCGACGCGATGGCCGATTTCGATGTCCATCGCCGGACGGTGGTGGCCTTCGCGGATGGACTTAAACCAGTCGGCTTTGTGGTTCATGTTGAAATCCTCGTATTCGGCGGTGCGATAAACCTCCTTCCCTCCGGGCGGCAGCTTGAAGTTGACCGCCTCGGGATTCGCGGGCTTGTAGCCGCCTTCCCATTCCAGCACGAGATGGCCGTGCTCGCCCCAGAAGACATTCCCAAATTCAAGCTGGCCGACCTTGTTGCCCGGCTGCCCCCATTCCAACGTCCAGTCGGGATTCTTGAATTGATAGACGACGTGCATGTCAATCGCCGTGTCCCAGAGGCCCTTGGTGGGGACCGTGCCCGTGGCCTGCACGGTGAACGAGGTCTGCCGGTCCGCCTCCATGCACCAGAGGATGGTGCTGAACTGATGGGCGCCGCGATCGCGAATCTGGCCGCCGCCGGATTCCATGAGCCAGCGGAAGGTGCCCGGGCAATAACGCCGGTTGTAGGGACGCCAGGGCAAGGGCCCGAGCCAGAGATCCCAATCCAATCCCTCCGGCGGGGCGCTGTCGGGCACGGGTTTGTCGTCGGCGGGGCTGGC
>CAIKLQ010000872.1 GCA_903828255.1 uncultured Verrucomicrobiota bacterium | reverse complement strand
TCCTCTTCATCCTGACCGCCGAACAAAAGGCGCAACTTGTCGCCCTCGCCAAGGAGCAGGAAACCATGCTGACCGAGTTCGTGCAGAAACGCTTCCCGTTGATCAAGGCTTTCTGCCGGCAACTCGAAGGCAACTTCCCCGCCGGCAGCGCCGGCCTCAGTCGCGAGGCGGTGATGAAGTACACGTCCGGTCTTTACGAGACCGCCGGCCTGCTGAGCTACCGGCGCGCGGAAGTGTTGGGCGGCATCGTCCGCTCGCTGACGGACCCGCAAAAGGCGCATCTCGCCAAGATGGTTTTCAACAACTCCGCCACCTGGCCGGAACTGGCCGACCAGATTGACAAGAAAAGCCTGTCGCACACGGCGCATGTGGCGGTCATGACTTACGCCAGCGAGATGTTCAGTTGGTATGCCGGCAACGTGGAGGCGGACGTGTATTTCTGTCCCGAACGGCACGCGACGTATTTCGGCTCGTTCTACATGAAAGACATCCCGGCGATGGGCAATGCCAACTTTTCCATCAGCACCTCGCTCACGGGCGACAGCGGCGAGGCGTTCCTGGCGGCGCTGACCGAAGTGCAACGCGGCCTCGTCACGGGCTTGGTGGATCAGCAACGGGCGGACCTGGAGGAAATCGTGAAGACGCGCCGCGCCATTGCGACGGAACTGCGGCGGTTCATGAAGGAAGCGTCCGTGGACCAGGCCAAAGTCATGGCGCTGTCGAAGCGCTACGGCGAGCTGGACGGGGAAATCTCCTATTTCTACGCGACGGCCTTTGCCCAGGTGGCGAAGACGCTGACAGCCGAACAGAAGTCCACGCTGCTGAAGCTGCGCAATCTCGACACCAAGTTTGCCTGCACCGGCGCATACCTCTACTCGCGCGCCATCCCGATGCCCGAAGTGCCGAACACGGATTTGGGCGGGTGATGGTTACAGCCCGTCGAAGCTCGAAGTTTCCGAGGACGATTTCACCTACGTCAACGACCGGACCAGCTACGGTTTGATTCTGCGCTTCGATCAGCCGGTTTCACCGGCTTCGCGCACGTTGGTATTGCGCAACGACAACTGGCCCGCTGGCGGTCAGGCTATCCTGTCCGGCCCGGCCATTGTTAGCACGGACACCAACACCCAAATTTGAATGGCCGATATCAACACCAACGGCGTTGGCATCCAGCGCTTTCAAGTTTCCGCGATGGGCATGCTTGCACGCTCCGCTCAGAGCCAAGGCGCGACCTTCTCGCCGGACCAGATTTCTGCCACGGGCTGGCGTTCACGCACCAGCGCGGCCCGCTGGCCGTTGACCAAAACTTCCGCTGCCAGCGAGCGCGTGTTGTAATTCGAGGCCATCACAAAGCCGTAAGCGCCCGCGCTGAGCAGCGCGAGGTAATCGCCTTCGCCCACTTTCGGCAGCGCCCGGTCTTTGCAGAAGAAGTCGCCCGACTCGCAAATGGGCCCGACCACATCGGACGAAATCCGCGCGCCGCCTTTCTGCGTGAGCGGCACGATTTCATGATAGGCATCGTAAAACGCCGGGCGGATGAGGTCGTTCATCGCAGCATCCACGATGACGAAATTCTTTTTGCCGGTGCGCTTCACGAATTCGACCCGCGTGACGAGCAAACCGGAATTGCCCGAGATGAATCGCCCGGGCTCCATGAGGATTCTCAGGCCGAGGGGCTGGAGCAGGGGTAACAATTGCGCGGCGTAGATGCGCGGCGTCATGATTTTCTTCCCGGCGGCGGACTGCCACCACGCCGCAGCGCCGCTGGCCAGCGCCGGTTGGTAAACGATGCCCAACCCGCCGCCGATGCTGAAAAATTCCAGCCGGTGTCGCACCTTCAACTTTTCAAGCAGCGGCACGACCTTCCGCACGGCCTGCTCGAACGGCGCCACTGCCGTGAGCTGCGAGCCGATGTGCATTTGCAGGCCGCGAAGGCGGAGATGCTTCAGTTTCGCCGCGCGGGCATAGACGCCCTCGGTGTGCTCCAACGCGATGCCGAATTTGTTCTCGTAAGTGCCCGTGGTGATTTTCGCGTGCGTGTGGGCGTCCACGTTCGGGTTCACGCGAACGGCAACCGGGGCGATCTTTTTCAACCGGGCGGCCACGCGATTGATGCGCTGCAACTCCGGCTCGCTCTCGGCGTTGAACGAATACACTCCCTGCCGCAGCGCGAACTCGATTTCCGCTTCCGTCTTGCCCACGCCGGCGAAGACGCAGTTGCGCGCATCGCCACCCGCCGCGATGACGCGTTGCAATTCCCCACCGCTCACGATGTCGAACCCACTACCAAGGTTGGCCAGCGTGCGCAGGACGGATTGGTTCGAGTTGGATTTGACCGCGAAACAAACTCGATGTTCCACGGGCGCCATCGCGCCGTCGAGTTCCTGGAAATGGCGCGTCAACGTGCCCTGCGAATACACGTAAAGCGGCGTGCCGTATTTTTCGGCGAGGGTTTCGATCGCGACGCCTTCACAAAACAGTTTCTTCCCGACGTAACAAAATTCATGCATTGAAATTAAGCTCTAAGAACCCAGCTCCAAACACCAGAAGAAATCAAAAACACCAAACTGCAAACGCCCGGGGCGCTTGGAGTTTGGTGTTTGAAGATAGGTGGTCTTGCCCGTCTATGGCTCGGCCAAAATTTTCGCCCGCTCCGTGTGGTAGGCGTCGGGGGAAATCTCGTCCGTTTTGTACTTCTTGAGCAAGTCCGCGAGCCGCGTCTCCTTGGTAGCCGAGTAGTTTGTGGGCGGCGGGGGAATCGGAGCAAAGGCCGTCGCGGTCAGGGCATGCTTGGCTTTGGCGGCCGATTTTTCTTGGGCGGCAAGGGCTTTGGCTTCCTCGGCTGCGAGTTTGGTCTGGGGCACGCCGCCGGCGGCCGGTTCAAGTGATTGGGCGGCGGCGGTCACGGTCGCCCCGCCTTTGCCCTGAGCGTTCAGTTCGGCGATTTTCTGGCGCGTAGATTCGCGCAGTCGTTCAATTTGCTCGGGCGTTGCCAACGCGGTGGGCGGGGCGGCGGTTGGCACTTCTGAGAAGCCTGCGGCGTCAGTGGTCGGAGGCTTTGCCGGCTTTGCGGCGATTTTCTGGCGCGTAGATTCGCGCAGTCGTTCAATCTGCTCGGGCGTTGCCAGCGCGGTGGGCGGGGCGGCAGTGGTCGGAGGCTTCGCCGGCTTCTGTTGGGTGGCAGTCATGGGAGCCGGGGACGTAGCGGGTGCGGCGGCAGGCGCGGACGCAGTTGGTTGGCCTTCAAGTTCAGCCATTTTCTTGCGCAGGGCTTGGCGCGCTTTCGCTTGGGCTTCGGTATCGGGCCGGGCTTGGGAAACCGTTTCCAAGCAAAGTCCCAGCACTAGGAGAGTCAATAATGATTTTGCAGCTTGCATGTTGTCTTTTTACGTGAAACCGCCAACGGATGCAACAGCTTTCCCGATTCCATTTTCGGCCCAAGCGGATCGGCGGTTTTAAGTGTTCCTCCGGATCATTTCCCGAAACTCGGCAAATAGCGGCGTAGAGTCGTGCGGACCGGGCGACGCCTCGGGATGATATTGCACGCAAAAGATGGGCTTCGTCTTGTGCCGCAACCCTTCGACCGTCCCGTCGTTGAGGTTGATGCGGTCCACGGCCACGACGGATGGCAATGATGCCGCATCCACGGCAAACCCGTGATTTTGAGAGGTGATTTCGACCTTGCCGCTCGCCAGATCCTTCACGGGCTGGTTCGCGCCGCGATGCCCGAATTTGAGCTTGAAGGTTTTTCCGCCCAGCGCTTGACCAAGAATTTGGTGGCCCAAACAGATGCCGAAAATTGGAACCCCCGTCCGCGTCAGGTCACTCACGGCCTGCACGGCGTAACCGAGGGCCGCCGGATCGCCCGGCCCGTTCGAGAGAAAAATTCCCGCGGGTTTGTGCGCGAGGGCCTCGGCGGCGGTCGTCGTGGCGGGAACCACTTGAATCTGGAAGCCGTGTTGCCGCAGCCGGCGCAGGATGTTGTATTTCATCCCGAAGTCGTAGGCCACGATCGGCATGTCTGCCGGTGGAAGGGGCTTGTGATGTTTGCGTGCGTCCAGCGTGGGGTTGCCGCGCACGAGGTCGAACTCGGCGCTCTGCTCGTCCTGCTCGTCCCAGCGGAACGACTGCTTGTGCGTGACTTCCTTGACGTAGTCCACGCCGACGAGGCCGGGCCATTCTTTCGCGCGGCGGATGGCTTCGTCGTCGCTCAGGCCCTCCGTTGAAATGAAGCCGTTGAGCGCGCCGCGCACGCGGAGTTTTTTCGTCAACGCCCGCGTATCAATTCCCTGCACGCCAGGGATGCCATTCTGCTCCAGATATTCCGCCAGGGAAGAACTTGCGCGCCAGTTGCTCACCACCGGCGAGACTTCGCGCACGACAAAGCCCGCGATGTGAGGCCGCCACGATTCCACGTCCATTTCATTGACGCCGTAATTGCCGATGAGCGGATAGGTCATCGTCACGATCTGGCCCTTGTAGGACGGGTCGGTGAGGATCTCTTGGTAGCCCGTCATGGACGTGTTGAAACAAACCTCGCCGCAGGCCGAGGCGCGCGCGCCAAAACCTTCGCCGTGAAACACCGAACCGTCTTCGAGGGCCAGGATAGCTTTCATTCTGAATCAACGATTGCGCGCGATGTTAGGGGAGACTCCCGGTGGATCAAGCGCGAAGCAAAAAGGGCGTGACGGCCGCAGTCACGCCCGGGAAATTTCCACCGGATCTTCCGGCTTACTTCTTCAACTTTTCCAGTTCGGCGATGAAGGCTTTCGGGCCACCTTCCATGTAGTCCAACTTGCCGACTTTCTGCCCGCTGCCGTCCAAGACGATCAGCGTGGGATAACCACGAATTTCGTACTTCGCCGCAAGGGCCCCATTCGCCTTCTTTTGTTCCTCGCCAAGTTGCTTCCGCTTCGGAAAATCCACTTCCACCAACACCAAGTTCTTTTTCGCGTATTCGGCGAACTCCGGCTTGCTGAAAACTTCCTTGTTCAGCCGGATGCACCAACCGCACCAGTCCGAGCCGGTGAAGTCGAGCAAGACCAGTTTCTTTTCCGTTTTGGCCTGCGCCTGTGCTTTGGCGGCATCGGTAGTCCAAGTCGCGTCTCCCGCGAACGTGACCAGCGCGCCGCCGAGCAACATCGTCATCATCAGAATTTTTTTCATGTTTGGTTTCATGCGTTTACTGTTTGTGTGTTTGTTAATGTGAACCCGCCCCGGCTTCGGGGTATTCCAACGGCACCCGCCGCCCGCCCACAATCGTTGCCACCGCCCGGCCCTTCAACGGCCAGCCGTAAAAGGGATTGTTGAAGGACTTGCTGACCGTCGCGTTGCGCACGAACACCCACTCGCAATCCGGATCGAACACCGTCACGTCCCCGCACATGCCCACGCTCAACGTGCCCCGGGCCAGCTTCAGCAACCGCGCGGGTGCGACCGTGTACTTCGCGATCACATCCGATAGGCTCATTCGCTTTGAATGATAGAGTTGTCCCAGCGAAAGCGCCAGTCCAGTTTCCAAGCCCGTGATGCCAAACGGCGCGTAGTCGAATTCAACTTCCTTTTCAAAACCGCAATGCGGGGCATGGTCGCTGCACAGAATCTCGATCGTGCCGTCTGCGAGACCTTCGAGAATCGCCTCGCGATCGCGTGCGGACCGCAGCGGCGGGTTCATCTTGAAATTCGTGTCGTAGGCGGGCCAGGAAGGCAAAGAGTCTGGAGTCCGGAGTTCGGAGTTCGGAGTCGGGAAGATTTGCTTCCCATCCTCCGCCCAAAATTTTTCACTCCCGGCAATCGCGGCGTCGGTCAGGGTGAAATGGTGCGGGCAGGCCTCGCCGGAGATCGGCACGCCGCGCTTCCTAGCCGCACGAATCAGATCCACGCTACCCGCCGCGCTCAAGTGCTGGCAATGGACGCGGGCCCCGGTCAACTCCGCCAACAAGATGTTTCGCGCCACGATCATTTCCTCGCCGGCGGACGGCCACCCTTGCAGACCCAGCGACGTGCTCCAGCGACCCTCGTGCATCATGCCCTGCGTCACCAGCGAGTAATCCTGGCAATGATCCATCACCGTCAGATCGAACATCTTCGCGTATTCGAGGGCGTGGCGCATGAGTTCGTTGTTCTGCACGCAATGGCCGTCGTCGGTGATGGCCACGACGCCCGCACGATGCAACGAGCCGATGGGCGCGAGCTCCTCCCCTGCGAGATTTTTTGAAATCGCCCCGGCCACAAACACATTCACTACCCCGTCGCGGGCGGCGCGTTCGTGGATGAGCGCCACCGTGCCCGCGTTGTCAATGGCGGGCGATGTGTTCGGCATGCAAACGACCGACGTGAACCCACCACGCGCCGCCGCCGCCGTGCCGGTGGCCAGCGTCTCCTTCTGCGTCTGGCCCGGTTCGCGCAAGTGGACGTGCAAATCAATCAGGCCCGGACAAACCACCAGGCCGGTCGCGTCAAAGCGGTCCAACTCGCGCGGTGCGGATCGCCCGACCTCCGGGCCGACGGCGGCGATCTTGCCGCCGAGGATCAGCACATCGGCAAGCAAGTCGAGTTGGTTGGCGGGGTCAATCACGCGCCCGCCGGTAAGGAGAAGCGAATTCATCGCGAGGAGCGTAGCGCTGCTGAATTGACAAGACAAGTTTGGGCGGTAAGATTCGGGCACTTCGACTGCGGGCTATTTGGGCTGCGCAAGCGGGTGTAGTTCAATGGTAGAACGGAAGCCTTCCAAGCTTCACACGAGGGTTCGATTCCCTTCACCCGCTCCACTTAAAACCCCAATAAAACAAGGTAAGAGTCAGTGTTTCAAGATTCATTCGGGTTCTTCAGAGCTGGTTTAGGGGTCATAAAGGGGAAAGTCCTGGCTTGATTGTTGCCCAGTATTGCCTGATCGTGCCCAAGTGAGACTGACACTGATAGTGGGCGATCCGTGCGCCAGAGATTCTGCCAAAGATTTTTTTTACACAGGACGCGACCACACCGCGGACACGCTTGGAACCGACAGAAGGGGTATCATGGCGCTTGAGATGAAGCGCCACGTCGCGCTGGTGGTATGCCCGGATCATGGTGAACGGGGAGTTGCGGCGCTTCCCCCTGGTGGAAATGCGGGACGGGAAGGAGCAACGCATCGAGGTCAAGGGCCGGCGTCCGGCGAGCATGATGCACCCGGAAAAGGGAGACGCGGCGTTTCAAGAGTCCTACCACCGGGCACGGGTGGCGCATGATCGGTTGCTGGGGGAGGAACTGACGAAGAAGACGGTCGAAGAATTGTCGCAACGGATCATCGAGGCCAAGACCGGGACGCGACTGGATTTCGTGAAGGTGGCAAAGGTGGCGGAGGCGTGGGCGACGCTCCCGCGGAAGAAGGGCCCGCCCTGTGCGCAACACCTTGAAGCCTCCCAAAACAAGTTGCGGCGATTTGCGGATTACATGAGCCGGCACTTCCCGAAAGTGAAGGACCTGGCCGAAGTGCGGGCCGAGCACGCCAAGGGGTTTCTGGACGCGGAGGAGAAGCGGGGCATTTCCGCCCGGTCCTGGAATGTCCGGTTGCGACTGCTGAAAACTGTGTTCGCCAAGCTGGAGCCGAACGCGGACGCGCATCGGAGCTTCCTGCGGAACGCGGTTTTCCGGGACGAACAGGCGACCCACCGGAAGCCTTTCAGCGATGACGAGAGCGAAGCCATCCTGGAAGCGGCGCGGAAGGACGATGTGTTACGCGGGCCGATTGTGACCGCGATTTGCACCGCGATGCGCAAGGGGGATTGCTGCCGCTTGCAATGGTCGAGCGTGGAGATGGAGAAGGGGTTTGTGGAAGTCCGCACTAGCAAGACCGGGGAGCGGGCGAAAATTCCCATCCTGCCTTTGTTGCGGGAGGAACTGAACCAGACGGCGAAAGAGCAACGCGGCGAGTTTGTGTTCCCGGCGGCAGCGGAGCTTTACGCGAACGATCCGCACGCACTGGACCGGCGTTTCAAGATCATCCTGCACGCGGCAGGGTTTGTGTCTGCGGCCACAGCGGAGCGGGCCGCGAATGTTCACCATGAGCCCGCAGCGACCAAGCCGGCGCTACCGGAATTGCCCGTGGAAGAAGTCCGCAGGCGCGGGCTAGAGGCGATTGCGAGCGGGGTCATGATCGAAGCAAAGCGGGAGCGAATGCGGCAGATTTTCACAACTTACGTGGACGGGAAGGGGCTTCCGACGATTGCCCGGGAGCTTGGCGTGAGCAAGTCCACGGCGAGCCTGCACTTGAACGCAATTCAAGACACGATCGGCGTGGCGGTGATGCGGCAGTGGGGGGCGGCGGCGTTGCCGGCAGTGATTCGGGGGACGATCAATGAGGACGGCAAGGGGCAACGTTTACACCGGGGCAGCACGCGGGGCTGGCAAAGTTTTCGGGTGGCCTTTGTCACGCGGGCGCGGGCGGGCGGGATGCCGGAAGAACTGGTTCGGCGCGTGACCGGGCACACGGCGGTTGGCGTGGTGCGCGAGCATTACTTTGATCCGGGCGAGGAAGAATTCCGGCGGGCGTTTGAGAAGCACATGCCCGACATGCTGAAGCGCGGCGCCAAGTCGCGGGATGAGCAGATGCGGGAGATCATCGAGAACGTGACGCCGAAGACCTGGAAGCAGGATAAGGCACGGTTGCTGGCATTGTTGAACGCTCCCGCGTGAGAGATTCGTGGGCGAGGTTCGATCCAACGATTCAGCCTTCGTCTTGAGACAGCTTGCCGGTTTGTGGATCTATGCCGACTTGGGTTCAAAGGCGGACGCAAACAAATCCGTGACGGCGCCGGAAACGTCCGCACACTCGCCGCCATGCCGACCAGTGGCAATGAGGCTGAATGGCTGACCCGGAAAAAGCGGATTGACACGAAACTGCGCGCGCTCAATCCCGCGTGGCAAATCATCCCCTGGCACAACGGCCTCGATACCACCAAACTCACTCGCCACGCCGTCACCGAGATTCCCACCGCCAACGGCCCGGCGGACTATGGTTTTTTCGTCAACGGCAAATTCCTCGGCATCAATGAAGCCAAGAAGGTGACGGTGAATCCGCAAAATGTGCTGGAGCAGGCCAAGCGCTATTCGTCCGGCGCCTTCCACGGCCCGGGCAACTGGAATGGTTATCGCGTCCCGTTCCTCTTTGCCACGAATGGCGAACTCATCTGGTTTCTCGATGTGCGGGGTGACAAGCCCGTCTCGCGCCAGCTCGCCAATTTCCACACCGGGCCGGCGCTGGAGGGTGAAGCCCGCTCGCAGCCATTCATACCACTGCCGTTCCCGGTCCAAGCCCAAGCGCAGGCTCTGCCCGGTTAACTGGCAGTAGAGGTGGTGGGCGGCGGGGAGCGCTTCGGGGCGGAAGTCTGGCGGCATAACCCACTCACGTTGGGCTGGGCGGCGGCGCGGCGAGCAGTCCGGGGACGCAGGGCACCTGTTCCAGCGCGCGTTGGACATGGGCTGGCGTGATCTTCTGCGCCTGGTCCGTGGCGGCCGCGATCCCAGCGGCGCGGGCCAGCAGACAGAGACTGCGAGGCAAGCCCGCGCTGGCGCTGGCCAGCAACTCCCCCGCGGCGACCTCGAGGGCCGCCGCGCTCAGGCCGACGGCGCTCAGGCCCGTGCTCAGGTACTGCGCGCATTGTGCCGGCGTCCACGGGTTTAAGCTGAACTGACACGCCAGCCGTGAATAGCGCGCGCGGTGGTTGCGCAGTTTCAAGCTGGCCAACAGATATTCGTCTCCGATGAGCACCAGGGCGAAGGCCGGCTGCTCCGGTAGATTGAGCCCCAAGAGCAGGCGCACCTCCTCCAGGCTGGGCTGGCTGTAGTTTTGCGCTGCATCGAGGATGACCACCAGAATGCGCCGCTCCAGTTCCCCCAAAGCGTCTTCGACCAACTGCAGATTGCGCTGGCGGTGAAAGGATCCCAGCTTGCCCAACTTGGTCGCCAAGGCCCCCAGGATGGCCGTGCCACTTAAGGTCGCCTGGGTCAGGCAGACCAGCGCGAAGAGGCGCGGCTCCAACGTCCGCATCCACCGGCCGACGAGCGCACTTTTGCCCACGCCGTTGGGGCCGCTCAGGAGCAGGACCGAACGCAACGTGGCGGTCTGGGTTAAGCCGGCCAGCGCTGGGTGCGCGCCCGGGGTTTCCAGCCAATCCTGGGCGTTGACCCGGCCGAAGGGGACGGCGCTCGCCCCTCACTGCCGGGCCAAGCGGGAGAGATCGGCTTCATTTTTCATCGGTCGGTCCTCCTTGCAACTGACTATTGAGATGCCGGTCCACCTTGTGGGCCAGACCAAAACTCTGGCCGCGGTAATCGACCTCCACGCGCGCCCAGGTCCAGAGGTCAAACCGCAGCCGCACCGCCAACCCGCGCAAGGCCAGGTCCGCTTCATACAGGTCGTTGTCCAGGCGCACGGTGCCGTCCTGGCGCACCAGGCGAAAGGCCTGGGCATAGCACCGCCGATCCAGATCCAGGTGGGGATCGAGCGTCTGCACTTGGGCGCTGCCGCGGGCAAAGCGCTCTTGCGGACTCATCCCGATGCCTTCATGGTGGCGCACGTGATAGCCCGTTTGCAGCCAGTCGGCCAGCCGGGCATTGAGCTCCGCCAACGTGCTGGCCTGCTGGCCGGGCAGGCGCAGCAGCGCCTCAAAGTCCTGTTGCAAGGTGTGGAAGCAGCGCTCGATTTTGCCTTTGCTCCACGCAGGGTACGGCTTGGCGTGGAGCCAGCGGAGGCCCAGATTGGCGCAAATGACGCGGGTAGGATCGTTGCTGAAGGGGCCGCCCGGATCGGGGTCGAGCTTGCGCGGCACCCCGCGCCGCACGCGGGCCTCCTTGAAGCTCTGGGGAAGCTGCGGGGATCGGCTTTGAGGTCGTAGGCGGCATAAGGCCCCCCGTGCGAGTGGTCGTCGAGGAGCACGCACAGGTGCGTCGGCGTGGCCTTTTTCGCGCCGGCCAGAGGCAGGAAGGGGCCGGGTGAAAAGTCCACCCTCCACAACTCGTTGACCCGCGGCACTTCGAAGGCCTTGGTCGGACCGCTGAGGGACTGGCGCCGCAAATAACTGCGGGCGCGCGGGCTCAAATCAGGTCGCTGGAGCGCCGCGTAAACCGCATCGATGCTCGGCAGCGTGGGAGGCGGTTGCTTCCATTGGCGATCGAGCACTTTGATGGGAATGGCCGGATGCGCTT
>CAIKLQ010000871.1 GCA_903828255.1 uncultured Verrucomicrobiota bacterium | reverse complement strand
CCGCTCCCACCCGGCCCGCGAAACTGCGCCCAGTCTGTCGCCGCCAGCGCGGGCTCGGGCGCGGCGCGGAGGCAAACCGGCAACACCGCCAGCGCCAGCGCGGAAAACGAAAGCGAAACCACATTTTTCACGCGCTCAGTGTAACGCCACCAACCTTAAGGCGACATGAAGCGTGGAAAACATTTCAAGGAGAGGACTAAGTTTGTCCAAGCGCGGCGGAATGGTTTTGGCGACCCATCCTCACGCCGATCCCGAAAACGCACCTCACACCTTGATTTTGCCGGACCAACCCCAGTCGGATCGCTTACAAAGGAGCTTGATCCGTAGTCGCGGTACGGCCCTTTTCCGAAAGCGAACTCCGTCGGCGTGAAAATTTCGCTGAGCCGGAAAAACTCAAAGTGCTGTGGCGCGAATGGATTGATCAGGTGTCATCTGCGCAATGATCATCCTCAGTTTACTGATCGCACCTGCCGCGTCGTGAGGTAGCGCTGCGAATACGACCTTCTTTCGTGCATCGAGACGCCACGGACTGTATTGCTCGGCTGGGCACGACGAGATCCCCGGCACGGCCGCGCGTTACCCTGCGCAGCCATTCAGCCTCTGCCGCTGTTGGTTGCGGGTTCAGCGGTGAGCAATCCTTGACGACAACGGGACCCGCGGCCGACGAGGGTACCGCACTCCGGCACGCTGTCAACGCCGCCGCCCACGTCCGGTCGGTCGCCTCGGCCTCGCCCCACTCCGCGCGGGGCCGATGAAATATCCATGCCGGGTTCGCGCCCGTTCAGCGATAGGGCTTGATATCAAAGCCCGCGTTTGTTTCCTTTCAGAATCATGGGCTTGGATTTTCATTCAGCGCAGTTTTTGCGGCACCAGAAGCGGCGCGGGGTGCGTTTTGACCGGCTGCTCACGCTGGGTCACCAGGCGGTCTATATGCCAGCGAGTGTTTATCTGGCCCAGTTGAAAGACATGGGAGTTGCCCAGGGACAACCCGATTTCGCAGATGATTTCTTCCGCGGGCTGGGGGCGACCTCGCTGGACTTCATGGACGCCTCGAATTACGAAGGCGCAAACGTCGTGCAGGATCTGAACCAGCCGCTGGCCGGGCCGCAGGCGGAAACCTACGACTGCGTCTTTGACGGGGGGTCGCTGGAACACGTTTTCAATTTTCCCATCGCGCTAAGAAGCTGCATGGAGTTGGTCAAACCCGGCGGCCATTTGATCATCATCACGCCGTGGAACAACTACCCCGGGCACGGCTTCTACCAATTCTCCCCCGAGTTGTTCTACTCGGCGCTGTCCGCCGAAAACGGTTACGCCGTCGAAGAGATGCTGATCGTCCAGCGAAACCACTGGTATGCGGTGGCCAGTCCCGCGGCGGTTCGCGGGCGGATCGAACTGGTCAACGGGGACCCTACGTTGCTGTTTTTAGCCGCCCGCCGTGTGGGCCGCCCACAGATCTTTTCCGCGTGGCCCCAACAATCGGATTATTCCGCGCGGTGGGGGGCCGACCACGCGTCCCAAACTCCGCCACCGGCACCACCGCGCCTGAAAGAAGCCTTGTTGAAAAGATCCGCGACGCTGCGGGCTTTGCAGCGGCGCTGGCAGGCCCGCAAGTATCGGCGGATGGCGTCCGTGGCCAATCGGCGCAACTTCCAGCCGGTGGACCTAGCAGATTGAACTCCGGACTGGAGCGGCCAGCGTGCGCGCCGAAGGAAGGTCTGAGTTCGCGCTCCCAGGTTGGCAAACGGAGCGTCGGCCTCCGGCCCCGGCGGGTTTTAAGCGGTGTGATTTTCCCCGCCAAAAGACTATTCTTCCTGTAGGCTGGATAATATTCGATGAAATACATACCGCATTACGATCAAAATACCGCCATCCGCCACGGCACAAGCCCCACCGCGCGCGACATCTCCGCCCGAGCCCTGCTGCTCAAAGAGAAAGGGATGATCCGTTGCGGTGAAACGCTCCTGCCGAACAAAGGATATGTCCCCATTTTTGAAGGCCCAGTTCTGACCCCGGATGAGCAAAATCTGCTCTGCCTGATCGCTCTGGAGACCCCGGAAGAAACCCGCAGTGTCAGCAATGCCGTTCGCGGTTTGGCTGACAACCGTGCCCAGGTCCTGGAGGCCCCGGAAGAAACCCGCAGTGTCAGCAATGCGGGCGATACCACCGCTGCCCTGATAAAAGAATACCAAGCCGAATTCCGTAGGGCCAACGGCCACGAGATCGAGATCCAACAAGAGGGAACGCAAATCCTCATCAACGGCCAAGTCACTAAAAAAAGTCTGGTCGAACGCTTTCTGGTCACGCTGAAGGCTCGGAATGCCTGACCCTCACCGCGGCGGGAGGAGTCCACATTCCCGGACTCCGCAACCCGGGATTGCAAAGCGGTTTGGAAGGAGCGGCCGTTCACCCAGCCGGTGCGGCTGAGCGGATCTGGCGAACGGGGCGATACAGTTTCGGATCCGTGCAATCCGTGCAATCCGGGGTTTCTGAACGGCCGGATTTAGGTTCAAAGGACCCTTGCCCCACGCGCCGCGCGCGGCGGCGGGCGCTCCGCTTACACGGGCGATTTCACCCCGAGCCGCACGAGCATGGCTTTCAGCCATTTCGGTGACAAATCGAGGAGGCGACTTTGGAGATGTTCGTCCAGCCCGTGCCGCAGCAGAAACCAAGTCGCCAGCAGCCCAACTAGCGTGCCATTCAGGATCAGCCGCCAAAGCTCCGGCAGGTTGCGCGTGAGCCACCAGATGGCGATGGCCGCCGGCAGGAGGCGCAACGCCAGCTTTGAAGCGGATCGGTGCCAGGCCACCAGTTCACGGGGCTTTAGATTGAAATAGCGGCGCGTGCGGCGCAGTCCGTAGGCCACGCTGAACATCAAACTGCACGCCACCGAAACCCCCAGCATGGCGGTGATCCCGCCGTAGCGATGGAACAATATGGTCAACCCCACGAAGGTCAGGCCCTCCAGGAAAAAAAGGTACCGCATGAACCCGAAGGCCTTGGCCTGGCCGACCAATCCGGTGTGCGCGTGCAGGCTCACGCAAAGGACCAGCCATACCGCGAGCAGGGCATCGTTCCACGGTGGCCAGCGCATTTTGCGGCTATCGGCAATCTCTTTGGGGAAGACGTCCTCCAAGTGATGTCGGTTGACCCACGCTCTGGCAAGCGGGGCGTCCGCTGGCCCCGCGGTCGTCCGCGCTTCCCCGGTGGTCGCCCATCTCCCGAAGTTTGTATCGGTGGCGAGCCATTCGCCCGCCATCAGGCGGTTCAATTCGCTCGCCAAGACGGTCTGCAAATTCTCCTTCGCTTTCGGGTCCGCTGCCCACCAGGTGATTTCCTCCCGCGCGGCGGGTGCAAACTGCCGCCAAATTAACTGCGCGGCGGGGTCGCGCGGCGATTGCAATCGCTGGGCCAGCAGGCTGGACGATTTGATGTCCGAGGGCCGCAACCCGGACGCCTCGAAGCGGCGCGACGTCCAGAGTTGAACGAACGGGTAGTTGCAAACGGCGAACAACGTGCCGGCCACCACACTCAGGCTGGCGGACAGGCTGAGGATCTGGCGGAAGCGCAAGGCGAGCCGCGCCTGCTCGCCGCGCACGATCATCTCCGCCAGCGCCGAACTGGAGTAATCGAAGATGCGGTAAATGACCTGGAGCAGCACGTCGAAGATGCGCGTGTACACACTCCACACGGTGACCGCCTCCAAGCCGATGAGCCTTGTGAGCAGGAGGGTTTGACTGGCGGTGATCAACTGCGCGCCGAGCGCGAAGATGAAGATGTCGCTCCCGAAAGCGAAGACGCGCTTGAACCCCGTCCAGGTGATGGCCCCCCATTCCCCGCGGCGCGGCAACAATTTCAACCGCACGCAACCGATCCAGTTGACCGCCACCGCGGGAAACGTGGTGGCGGCATACGCCCAGAGGATGCTGAACACCCCTTGCCCGTGCGCGAAGCAAAACCACAGGATGCCAATCGTGGGGAGGAAGAGCAGGGCCTGCGCGTAGTTGCTGATGTCAAAGCGTTGGTGCGCCGTGAGCAGGTGGTTGAAGATCCGCGTCGCGAACGAGATGGCCATCAGCGCGCACTGGCCGATCAGCAACCATTTGAGCGCCGGCTGGTACTGGATGTCCACCTCCAGCCACGGCCCCATGAAGCAGGCCAGCGTGACCCCGACCCCCAGCACCAATGCGCCCTGAACCAGGCCCACGAGCAATCCGGTTTTGACGATGCCGCCGTAGCCGCCGCTCGCCCGGTCGTCCTTGTGATCAATCAGGATGCGCGCCACCGACGCGCTCAAGCCAAAATCCACCAGCGCGATGAACCCGCCGATCTTGGTGGCCAGTCCCCACAAGCCGAATTCCTCCGTGCCGAGATACTTCAACGCCAGCGGCACGGACGCCAGCGTGAAGAGCATGTTCGCCGCGAGCAGCACGTAGCCGGAGGCCAGCGAATGGGCAAATCTCTTGAACCGGGACATCAGGCGTTCGCTTGGTTTTCAACCCGCAGCGTTGAGCCGCCCGCAAAGCCAGCGCCAAAGGGCGACCGGGGAAAACCTATTGCGGCGTCTGTTCGTCACGTTGCGAGGATCAAACCGAGATGACTTGCTTGTATTCCGGCACGAGCACCTCCGCCCCCGGCTTCAACTTGCGCAGCGTTTCCGCGAACGCCAGCGAGCCCGCCTCCTCGCCGTGGATCACGCTGATCTGCTTGATGTCGCCGGTGATCGTCTCGACGTAGCGGCGCAATTCGTTTTTGTCCGCGTGACCGGACCAGGCGTCAATGCCCGCGACCTTGGCCCGCACGGTTTGCGGCTCGCCGAAAATGTTCACCGGATTCCGCCCCGCCCGAATCTGCGCGCCCAACGTGTGCTCCGCGCAGTAGCCAATGAACAGGATCAGATTCTTCGGGTCGCCAAGGTTGTTCTTGAGGTGATGCCGGATGCGCCCGGCTTCCGCCATGCCCGACGCGCTGATGATAATGGCCGGCTCGCGCAGTTCGTTCAGCTTCATCGAATGCGCAACCTCGCGAATATAGGTGAGATTTTCCATGCCGAACGGGCTTTCCCGCTGGTGGACAAATTGGGAAATCTCGGCGTTGAAACACTCCGCGTGCAGCCGATAAATCTCCGTGGCGTTCACGCTCAACGGGCTGTCCACGAAAATCGGCACGCGCGGCAACCGCCCGGCGTCCGTGAGTTGATGCAGCACATAGACAATCTGCTGCGTGCGCCCGACGGAGAAGGCCGGGATGATGACTTTGCCGCCCCGCTTCAACGTCTCGCACACGAGTTGGCACGCCGCCTCCTCGGCGTTTGCTTTCACGGCGTGCTCGCGGTCGCCGTAGGTGGATTCGATCTGGAGAAAATCCACGTCGGTGACCGGCGCGGGGTCACGAAGAATCTCATCATCGCCGCGGCCCACGTCGCCGCTGAACAGATAGCGAAACTTCCGGCCGCCCTCGCACACGTCGAGCACCACCTGCGCCGAGCCGAGAATGTGCCCCGCGTCGCGGAACGTCACCGTGACGCCGTCGAGCACCGGGAATGGGCGGTCGTAATTGATCGAGACGAATTGCCGCACGGCTTTTGCCGCGTCGGCGTCGGAGTAGAGCGGTTGGACCGGTGGCAGGCCCTGCTTGGCGTGTTTCTTCGAGATGAACTCGGCGTCGGCCCTCTGGATGTTGGCTGAATCCACGAGCATGATCGCCGCCAGATCGCGCGTGGCGAACGTGGCATAAACATTCCCGTCGTAGCCCTGCCGACACAGGTTTGGCAGATTGCCGCAATGATCAATGTGCGCGTGGCTCAACACCACCGCGTCGAGCGTCTTGGGGTCGAAGGGGAAATTTCGGTTGCGCTCGATGGACTCCTCGCGTTTGCCTTGGAACAACCCACATTCGAGCAACAGCCGCTGGCCGTTGATCTCAAGGAGATACATCGAACCGGTGGTCGTCCGCGTGGCGCCGAAGAAATGAATCTGCATGGCGCAAAGAATGTCCGCCGGAAACGGCTTGTCGAGTTTGGAAATGCGGAGCGCCGCGAAGGTGGGCGGCTAACGCAGGCGGGCCGCGCGATGCCGCCGCAACCAAAGGAACGCGACTGATCCCCGATCGCAGCGGGTAAACCGCAGAAAACGTGGCGGAAAAGCCGGACCCCTCCCCGCTGGCGCAGCACTGCGAGCGGAGACCCTCTGCGTGCTTCGTGCCGCGGCGGTAGAAAGTCGCCAGCCCAACCGCCGAGACACGAAGCGCGCAGAGCCGGGCAAAAGGCTTGTTCCGTCGTGCTTGCGGTTTGCTTGACTCATCCCCGGCGGTTACGGCTTGGCCGCGCTACGTTCTCGGCGTCTCTGCGTTGGACTCAGCCCAAGTTCAAAGCCAGGTCCGGGGCTCGACTGGCGTTACATCTGTTCCACGACTTCGATGCCGAGAACTTCCAAACCCTGCCTCAAGACGCGCGCGGTAAGCTCGCACAACGCCAGGCGCGACGCGCGCACCTCCGGTTCGGCTTTGAGCACGGGACACGCTTCGTAGAACGACGTGAAGCGGCCGGCGAGATCGTAGAGGTAATTGCAGAGAAAATTCGGCCGATACTCCTCCGCCACTGCTTCGAGCGTCAGCCCGAACGTGAGCAGTTGCTTGGCAAGCGCGACCTCCTCGGGTTGGCCCAGTTGGATGCTGGGAATTGGGGGTTGGATGCTGGGGGTTCCTTCCGCTTTCCGGAAAATGCTGCGGATGCGGGCGTAGGCATATTGCAAATACGGCGCGGTGTTGCCGCTCAACGCCAGCATCTTGTCCCAACTGAACACGTAATCGCTCTGCCGGTTCGGAAGCAGGTCCGCGTATTTCACCGCGCCCAGGCCGATCACGCGGGCGATTTCCCGGCGCTGCGCTTCCGGCAGGTCGGCACTTTTCTCCGAGACCACCTTGAACGCGCGTTCCTCCGCTTCGTCGAGCAGGTCAGCGAGCTTCACCGTCTCGCCGGAGCGGGTCTTGAACGGCTTGCCGTCCTCGCCGAGGATCGAGCCGAACCACACATGGGCAAATTTGATTTCAGCTTTCTGCTTTCCACCTTCTGCTTTGCCTCCGCGCCACTTGCGGAACCCCGCAAAAATCTGCTGGAAATGGAGCTGCTGCCGGCCATCGGTGACGTAGATGATCTCGTCCGGCTGCCAGGTTTCCAACCGGTGCGCCAACGTGGCGAGATCCGTGGTGGTGTAGTTGAACCCGCCGTCGCTCTTCCGGATGAGCGCGGGCTGATCCTTAAGCTGCGGCGAGTCCTCGAAGAAAATCGCCAGCGCGCCTTCGCTTTCGCGCGCGATGCCCTGGGCCACCAGTTCCTCAACGATGCCGGCCAGGCGCGGATTGTAAAAACTCTCGCCCAGCGTGTGGTCGAAATTCACGCCGAGCCTGCCGTAAATCGTGTCGAACTGCACCTGCGACAGCGCGATCATCTCCCGCCAGATGCGGAGATTTTCCACGTCGCCGCCCTGGAGCTTCACAAGTTCCTGGCGCGCGGCTTCGAGCGTGGCGGGATTTTCTTTGCACTCGGCGCTGAGCTTTTTGTAAATGCGCTCCATCTCGCCAATGGCATCCGCCTGGAGCGCGGCCGCGTCCAGTTCCCGCTTCCAGCCCACGAGCAACATCCCGAACTGCGTGCCCCAATCGCCGATATGATTGTCCGTGACGACGCGATGCCCGAGGAGGCGCAACGTGCGCGCCAGACTGTCGCCGAGGATCGTGGAGCGGATGTGCCCGACGTGCATCGGCTTGGCGACGTTGGGGGAACTGAAATCAATCACCGCCGTACGCGGCTGCGGCGTCGGCTCAAAAAACAAATGCTTTCCGCTCGCGGCATCGGTCAACGCGGCCTGCAGCACGGAAGGTTTCAGCCAAAAATTCAGGAAGCCCGCGCCGGCGATGTCCACGCGCTCGCAAACCTCCGCCACGTCCAGTTTGGCCAGCACGTCGGTGGCGAGTTGGCGCGGATTGGATTTGCGCGCCTTGGCCAGCGCCATGAGCGAGGTCGTCTGGTAATCGCCAAACTTCGCGTCCGGACACGGCCGCACGAGCACGCCCGCGAGGTCGGCGTCCGGCAGAACGGCGCGCACGGCGGAGTGCAGGCGCGCTTCGATTTGTTTGTGGGGCAGCATGGGTGGATGATTTGGAATTCGGGAATCGTGCAATCGGGAATCGGCTGCGCACTCGTCAGACACTGTCAAACGCGCCAGACGGTTGGACTTGGCAACGCTTCACCGGCTATTTCTTCCCAAAATCCTTGATCGCCTTGAGCATCCCTTCAGCATCGGGAGACTGTTCGAGCGCCTGGCGAAATTCCGCTTTGTGCATCAGCTTGGCAATGTCTGCGAGCGTGTGAAGATGTTTTTGAAATTGCCCCTGGGGCACCATGAAAAGCATCACCAAATGCACCGGCTGGTTGTCGAGCGCGTCGAAGTTCACTCCCTTTTTCGACCGCCCCAGCGCGCCGACGACTTCCTGAATCAAATCCGTCGAGGCGTGCGGGATGCCGATGCCGAAGCCGATGCCGGTGCTCATCTGGTCCTCGCGTTTCCGGACCACCGCCGTAACCGCGGCCCGGTGCTCCGGCTTGATTTTGCCCGTGACCACCAGATTCGCGATCAACTCGTCAATCGCTTCAAAGCGGTTCCCCGCCTGCAAATCCGGGAGGATTTGGTCTTTGCTCAAAATATCAACTAGGTCCATAACGCCAATCGGCAGCGCATTTCGCCTGATTGGGCGGGGTAACTCAAGGAGTAATTCGCCCCACCCGCCAGCCGCGATCAAAAATAATCCGGCTCCTGGCCGTGCTTCCACTTGATATTGCAGCCCATGCTGGGGGATTGCAGCATGGAAGTTGGCACCCCCGCCAACTCCGCATCCAACGCCGCGCGCAGGTCCTTGCCGGTTACAGGAATGCCGTTGCCGGGCCGGCTGGCGTCGAACTGGCCGCGATAAACCAGACGCCGCCCCCGATCGAACAGGAAAAAATCCGGCGTGCAAGCGGCGTGATACGCCTTGGCGACCGCCTGCGTCTCATCCACCAAATACGGAAACGTGTAGCCGGCAGACTTCGCCTCCTCGGCCATTTTCGCCGGACTGTCATCGGGATAATGCTTCGCGTCGTTGGCGTTGATGGCGACGAAAGCGGCGCCGCACGGAGCATAGTCGCGGACAATTTGCGCGAACCCGGCGCGCAGGTGCTTCACGTAGGGGCAATGATTGCAGATAAAGGCTACGACCAGCGCGGGCTTGTCCCTAAAGCTGGCAAGGGAGAAATGCTTTCCGCCCGCGTCCGGCAATTGGAAGTCGGGCGCAGCCGTGCCGAGCGGCAGCATGGTGGATGGAGTCAAAGCCATGACGGCAATTTGAAATCCCCTCAGGCAGAAGTCGAGCGGGAATTGTCACGGAGGAATTCCCCTCTGATTAACACCCGACCTCAGCCGGGTGCAGAAGTGCGTTGCGCGCCGCAACCGCTTCCGGGGCTTACGAACATGCGTGCGGCTGGAAAGCCGTTGAAACAACTCAACCTCTCCTGCGCCCAACCACCCCCGGTTAAAGCCAGTGGTTAATGAGATAAAACTGCAAATCCTGCCAGCAGCGAATAAACTAACTCCCATGACG
The DNA here is from genome assembly GCA_903828255.1 of uncultured Verrucomicrobiota bacterium. Lineage (GTDB taxonomy): Bacteria > Verrucomicrobiota > Verrucomicrobiia > Limisphaerales > JADLHS01 > CAIKLQ01. Next base: position 44,896 of record CAIKLQ010000871.1, on the reverse strand, counting down.
CACGCCGAAGCCCAAGCCCGCCACGACCAACTCGCGGACGAACTCCGCCGCCACGACCACGCCTATTACGTCGAGGGCCGGCAGCTCATCACCGACCGCGAATACGACCTGCTTTTCAAAGAACTCCAGGAGTTGGAGCAGACTTTCCCCGACCTCGTCACGCCGGAATCGCCCACCCAGCGCGTCGGTGGTGCGCCGAGTGAGAAATTCACCCGCGTCACCCATCTCCTGCCGATGCTCTCGCTCGACAAAATCGCCGCCAGCGACCATCCGACGAAGGACGAAGAGCCTGACCGCGACCAGCGCAACCGCGCCCAAGACGAAAACACGCTCACCGAACTCCGCGCCTTCGACGCCACGATCCGCAAACATCTGGGCCGCGACAAAATCCAATACATCCTTGAGCCGAAAGTGGACGGCGTGTCCATCAGCCTCCACTACCGCGACGGCAAGCTCACCCGCGGCGTCACCCGCGGCGACGGCGCGGCAGGGGACGACATCACCTCGAATCTCAAGACCGTTCGGGGAATTCCGTGGGAGCTCGGTAGTGGCTCGGGCGTCTCGCCTGTGCGGTTCACGCCTTCCGAAAACAAATCAGGCCCCGAAGCAGAAACGCACAGGCGAGACGCCCGTGCCACTAGCTTGCTCGAAGTCCGCGGCGAGGCCTACATCCCGATCAAGGAATTCGACGCGCTCAACGCCAAGCTCGCTGCCGCCGGCGAAAAATCCTTCCCCAACGCCCGCAACGCCACCGCCGGCACGCTCAAGCAACTGGATCCACGCCTCGTCGCGCAACGCCCCATCCGCGCGGTGTTTTACGCCGTCGGCGCGATGGAGGGCATCGAGTTCGCGACGCACTCCGAGATGCTGGAAACCCTCGCCCGCTTTGGTTTGCCCACCCAAAAGCTCTGGTGGGTTTGCAACGGCATCGAGGAGGTTTTGAAAGTTTACGCCGACAAAATCGTTGCGCATTACGACGAAGCCCGCGACCTGCGCCGGCAGTTGCCCTACGAGATTGACGGCATCGTGCTCAAGGTCAACACGCTCGCCGACTGGCCGCGCATTCCGGGCCGCAGCCGCGCGCCGGGTTACGCGATCGTCCACAAACCCGTGCCGTGGATCACGCCGGCGGAAACGGTTTTGAAAGCGATCACCGTGCAAGTCGGGCGCACCGGCGTGCTCACGCCCGTGGCCGAACTCGAACCCGTCTTCGTGCAAGGCTCGACCATTGCGCGCGCCACGCTGCACAACGAGGACGAAATCCGCCGCAAAGACATCCGCATCGGCGACACCGTCGTCATCCGCAAAGCCGGCATGGTGATCCCGGAAATTTTCGAGGTGGTGAAAACCAAGCGCCTGCCGGGCGCGCCGGAATTTGATCTGTTCCAACACGTCGGCGGCAAATGCCCCGCGTGTGGCGGGCCGATTGCGAAGGACAAGCTTAGTGGCGCGGGCGTCTCGCCTGCGAGTTCCGAACCGCACGGGCAAGATGCGCGTGCCACTACGGAAGAAGAAGTCGCCTGGCGCTGCCAGAACATCGCGGGCTGCCCGGCGCAACTCACGCGCCGCGTGGAGTATTTCGCCGCCCGCAAGGCGCTCGATCTCGAATCGCTCGGCGGCATCGTCGCCGAAAAGCTCGTCGAGCGCGGCCTCGTCAAAGAGCCGCTCGACCTTTTCGACCTGAAGCTGGAGCCACTCGGCAAACTCAATCTCGGCACGGAAGACGAGCCGCGCACGTTCGGCGAGAAGAACGCGACGAAAATCCTGGACGCCCTCCAGCGCGCCAAAACCGCGCCGCTTCATCGCTGGCTCTTGGCGATTGGAATTCCAGATGTTGGTGAAGTAACCGCCATAGACATTGCAAAGTTCCACAATGATTTGGATCAGGTCGCAGCGTCCACGATGCTGGAAGGAGTCAAATCGTTGGGCGATTCATACGCCGCGCTCGCTGCCACGTCCCCATTTGTTGATAATATCTCAGTCGAGGAAAAAGCCTCCCGGCAAGAACTATTCAAAAGGAAAAAACTCGAGTTGCTAGATTTGGGAAGCCGGCTTGTCGAAGCGGGATGGGTCCAGAAGAGTGGAAACTGGAGCAGACTGGAGGAGAGGGGAAGCAAGGCTATTCCGAAATTTTTGCCGCTTGTTGACTATGTCCCGGCGGAAAACCTGCTGTCATATTTCAAGTCGGAAATTGGCAGAGACTTCCTGAGGCGATTACGCGAACTTTGTATTCACCCAGTTCCTTCATCGACAGCCCCAGCCAAAGGTGAATTAGTCGGGAAAACCTTTGTCTTAACCGGGACACTTCCAAGTTTGTCTCGCGAGGAAGCTTCCGAACTTGTCCGCGAGGCTGGTGCAAATGTCTCCAATTCCGTCAGCAAGAACACAGATTACCTATTGGCAGGAGAAAGCGCAGGCTCAAAACTGGAAAAGGCGAAGGAGTTGGGAGTTGCCATCCTTAACGAAGCAGAATTCCTCGCTCTGATTGCCAAGGCCGCGAAATCAAAAACGCCGACGCAGGCAAGCCTGCTTTGAAAGCTATGCGCACCTACATTCTCACCACCCCAATAGATGCGGACGGCCAACCCGTCCGGATGTTTCGAGCCGCTCGGGAAAACAACGAGGCCAAAGCGATTGACCAGCTTTCGGGAATTTGCGAAGGCATGCTTGCCGATGGCGTAGTATCTGAGCAGGAGGCAAAATACTTTGCTGAATGGGTCCGCAAACATGCCGTCCTCCATCCGGTATGGCCGTTCACGGAAGTTCTTTCGCGCGTCGAACGAATATTTGCCGACGGCATCTGCACGGAGGAGGAGAGACAGGAACTCAGGGAAATCATGGAGGCTTTGTGTGGTCGCCAGCCCGCCAAAAACGCCGGGGAGACTTATTCATCCGCTCTGCCGTTCAATGTGCCACCACCAAACCCAATCGAGTTTACAAATCGGATTTTCAACATCACCGGAAAATTTGCTTTTGGCTCGCGGCGGAAGGTGATGGATGCAATTTCTGGAAAAGGTGGTATCGCGATCGATTCAACCCCCACCCACGACTCCAACTACTTGATCGTGGGGGTATTTGCCAGCCGGGATTGGATTCACACGAATTACGGACGCAAGATCGAGCGCGCAATAGAACTGAGGAATGTTGCCAGCGGAATCGTCATCGTTTCAGAGGAGCATTGGAAGCAATTCATCCCATGATTGGTTCTATCGGAAAATGGTCTGCATTGGTTCTTGGGGCATCAAGATTACCCGGTCAATACTACATCCTTCCTAGACCTGTCCGGAGTGCAGCTCGAAACTCTGGGCGGAGGCGGGCGTGGCGGAGCCGAATCTCGATTGCCCGGTTGGGCGGCGCGCCCGGCGTGATGGACATTGCCGGCGGCAAAGTACTCGCGGCGCACTTGACCCCGAGCGGGATCGGTTGTTGACCGCCGAGAGGCCGAGAGGATTGCGGGCTTTGTCCGCTTGACTATCCTCCGCGCGACTTTAGCTTCACGTCATGGCTTATCAAGACCGCATCACGATTGACCCACGCGTTCGCAGCGGAAAGGCTTGCATCAAGGGCACGCGCATCGCGGTAGCCGACGTGCTGGATTACCTCGGCGGCGGCATGACGCCGCCGGAAATCCTCGACGACTTTCCCGACCTGACCGCCGAAGACATCCAAGCGTGTCTGACCTTTGCGGCGGAACGTGAACGCCGGCTCACCGTGGCGGCATGAAGCTGCTGTTCGACGAAAATCTCTCACCAAAGTTGCCGCAACTGGTGGCAGCAACTTTCCCCGCGAGCCAACACATCCGGGAAGTGGGATTGAAGGGCCGAACCGATGAGGAAATCTGGAATTACGCGCAGGTCAATGGTTTTGCCATCGTCTCGAAGGACAAGGATTTTTACGACCGCGCCCTGCTCTACGGTTCGCCGCCGAAATTTGTCTGGCTCGCGCTGGGGAACTGCACCCGCGACGATCTTCTGGCGTTGATCCAACGGCATGCACAAGACATTCTCACTTTTGAATCCTCACCGGAATCCGTGCTGGTTTTGTCCGGATTCCCGGCGAGCGCATGATTGAGTCCATCACCAAGTTCTTTACCTCCGTCTTCGGCAACCAAGCCGGGGGCGGCAAGGTGTTTCACGCCTCGCAGAAGTGTCCCGAGTGTGGCTCGAAGCTTTGGGCCGAGGCGGGCGCGGCGGAGCCGGTCTGGCTGTGCCCGAATCCGGATTGCCCGGCGGAGGTGCGCGCCGGGATTGCGCATTGGTGCTCGCCCGGCGCGATGGACATCGCCGGCGGCGAGAAACTCGCGGCGCAGTTGGTCGGGAGCGGGTTGGTGATGAACGTGGCGGAACTTTACCGGCTGAAGGCCCGGGAACTCACGCGGATCGAAGGTCTGGACACGGCGGCGGCGCAGAAATTCCTGGAAGCCATTGCTGCGAGCAAAAAGCGCGACCTGTGGCGGGTGCTTTACGGCTTGCGCATTTCAGGCGTCAGCGCGGACGCGGCCCAAGCGCTCGGACGGCAGTTCCCGACGCTGCATCATGTGCTGGGCGCGAGCGCCGGGCAATTGATGGCAGCGGAGCAGGTCAGCGCGGCGGTGGCGCAAAGCATCGTTTACTGGACCGGCGACCGGCAGAATCGCGATTTGATCAAACGTCTGGACAAATTGGGCGTGAATTTGAAGTCCGAATTGTATGGCGCCGCCGCAAAGCCGGGGGCGGCGTGAGGTGAAGCTTATTCAGGGCGCTCGATGATCGCGCGCAGAGCTTTGGAGTGCGATGACTTGTCATCGCCTTCCGCAGGCGACTTGTCGCCGGCAACGACCCTCCGACCAGCTTCGCTCGTTCGCTCACCTCCGTGCGGAGCGAGAGCCGCAAGTTATCCTCCGAACCGCTGAACGCGGTTCTGCCAGGCTGACAAGTCAGCCCGGCGGCGAAAGCGGCGACAAGTCGCCGCACTCCAAAGCCAGTGGCATCATCCGCGCAGGAAAAACTTCTGCTGCTTCTCGCTGATGGGCATGCCGAGTTTCTCCATCACTTGCAGCATGTCCTCCCAGACGCGGCGTTTCTCGGCCAGCGCCTGGTTGTGCAACAGATACGCCGGATGATACGTCGGCATGAGCGGGATGCCGCGGTAGGTGTGCCAGTTGCCGCGCAGTTTCATGATGCCGGTTTTGTTCAGCAAGCCTTCCATCGCCGTGCCGCCGAGCGCCACGAGCACGCGCGGGCGGATCAAATCAATCTGCTCGTGGAGATACGGGATGCAGGTTTGCATCTCTTCTGGCGTGGGCTTGCGATTGCCGGAGGACTGGGGCGGCATGTCGGGCCGGCATTTCAAGATGTTGGCGATGTAGATGTCGCCGCGCTGGAGGCCCATCGCGGTGATGATCTTCGTGAGCAACTGGCCCGCGGCACCCACGAACGGCTCAGCCTGCTCGTCTTCGTCCGCGCCCGGCGCTTCGCCCACGAACATCAAGGCTGCGTCAGTACTGCCGACGCCGAAAACCACGTTTTTGCGGGACGAAGCGAGGTTCGGGCACTTCACGCAGGCGCGCGCGCGCGCGCGCAAGGACGCGAACGCGGCGGCCTTTTGTTCAGAGGTCAGAGGTCGGAGGTCAGAGGTCGGAGCGGCGACCGGTGCTCCGCCGGACAAGGCCTTCCGGGGATCGGGTTCAATAGAGAAGGCTGCGGATGTGGAGTCTTGAGTCTTGGGTTTAAGGTCTGGTGGCGGTTTCGCGCTGGGCGGGGGAGACACGGGCACGGGCGGCGGAGCGATGACCGATGGCCGATAGCCGATAGCCAAGGAACTCGCAACTCCGGGCGTTGCTGGTTGGCGATTGGCGATTGGCGATTGGCGATTTCCTGCCGGCGGTGCAGCCGTGGGCGCGAGCTGCGCAGCCAGCGGTGCCGGCAGCGAGAGGGCGCGGAGCGTCTCAGGCGACACCGCCACATGCCGGACCCCACGCGTCTGCAAATCTTCGAGGTGCTGGATCGTCGCGTCGAGCAATTGGTCGTAGGCCGATGACATCGCGGGCATCGTAGCCGCAAGCCGGCGCGGCGCACGGAAATTTTCGCAAACGCTGCCGCCTCGGCGGCAAGCGCTTGGGAACGGCGTTCCGCGCGGCCAGCTTGCGGGAGCGCTAGGCCGGCAACTTCTTCGGCCGGGCGTTAACCGCTTTTTCCCGTCGGGTCGCCACAAACACGTAACGGGCGTGGGTCAGTCCGTTGACCATGTTGTCGAAATAGTATTTCAACCCGCTGGCCAGACTGACGCGGCGGACTTTGACGGAAAAACCCGCGCGGTCAAACAGGTCCAGGTAATCCGCCCGCGAATACAGCGGGGTCTTGAGCCGACGCGCATCCTGTTCGGCCACCGTTCCACGTCCGGCGGGCCAGGGCATGAGCGGCTTCACCGGCTCGCGCACGGCGACGAGTTGGCCGCCGGGCTTGAGCACGCGGTGCGCTTCGCGCAGCAGCAGTAGTAGATTCATCGCGTCGTGCAACACGGCGTTGCACACCACGAAGTCAAAATAGCAGTCCGAAAAGTCCAGCCGCTGCGCGCTGATCTGCCGGTGCTTGATCTTGGCCTGCTGCGCGTGCAGCGCCTTGAACACCTGCGCGGCCTGCTCCGGCACCGAGCCGCGCGCGAAGTCGGTGGAGATCACTTCCACGACTTTCGGCAGCTTGGACAACTCGGCCGTGAACCACGCCGCGCCCGCGCCGAGTTCGAGGATGCGCCCGCGAAACCCGACGCCCGCCCGGTCGCGCAGGAACGCAACGTATTTGGGAAACTGCCCCACGGCTTCACTCAGCGATGCCGACGCATCCCGAGCGCCACCCACCGGCGGGCGGGTGGTCGGGGTCGTTTTTCCGTTTGGTTTAGCAGCGGTTGCGCTCAACGACTCAGACTAAGAGCCGCTCGCACGGGGAGCAATCTTTTGGTGAAAAAGATGGGCGCAGTTGGGCGCAGCCTCGCGCTCCGTTTGCGTTTTAGGGGCCGGGGCTCGGGCAGGCTAGCGTTTTTTTAGGAAAGCAGCTTGCGAATACTTTTGCGCCCCCAGCCACGCGGTCCGTTCGCACAAAGCCGCATCCGGTTGAAAATCTTCCCAAGTCCTGCGCATCACGGCGACCATCGCTTTTTCCCAATCTGCGCGCCGCAACCCAACGGGAGGCGGCTGCACCGAACCTTGAATTAACAAACCGGCGCGGGTCCGGCGTTGGGCGGCCCCGGCGATTTTTCGTCCCTGCCAGAGCAGATCCGACTTTTCGTGGCCGACGAAGCACTCGCCGGGCATTTCCTTCGTAGCAGCCGACGTGAGGTGGCTCTGATCATTTCGGATTTCAGACAGAGCTTCCACACGTGGGCTGCTACGAGATTGGGGTGCGAGATTCGTCGGAATGTCGAGCCGCGTGAACGCGGCTTGAATCCACTCGTGTGCGCGGCGGTAGCTTTCCTCGGCGCGGAGCAAATACCACTCGTGGCCGGCGGGAAACGCGAGGCTGTAAGTCCAGTCGGCGTCGTGTGGCACCAGGCCGCCGCCCGTGGGACGGCGAATTAGCGGGCGCAGTAGCGTGGCGCGCTCGATCTCTGCAAATTTCTGGAAATAGCCGAACGTAGCCGCCGGCTCGGTCCAGCCGTAGAGCCGCAGCACGGGCTTGCCGAGTCGCGCCAGGAATTCGAGCAAAGCCTCGTCCAGCGCCATGTTGAAGGCGGGGGCGCACAGACCGGAGTTGAGCAGGAGCCAATGGGAACGTTCGACATTCAATGGCTTCGCCGGGTCGGTGGCCGGTTCCGCAATTGAATGTTGAATGTCTTCCATCTCAAACTTTTCCCGCCGCCGGACACAGTTTCGCAATCTCACACCCCGCACAATCCGGCTTGCGCGCGGCGCAGCGCCGGCGGCCATGCCAGATCAGCCAGTGGCTGAAGAGCGTCCACTGCGCGCGCGGCACCAGTGACCCCAGGTCCTGTTCGATCTTCTCCGGATCTTTCTGTTTGGTCAATTCGAGCCGCTGCGACAAGCGCGCGACATGGGTGTCCACTACGACGCCAATGTTCAGGCCGAAGGCGTTGCCGAGGACGACATTCGCCGTCTTACGTCCGACGCCGCCAAGCGCCGTGAGTTCCGCCATCGTGCGCGGGACTTCGCCGCCGTACTTTTCCACGAGCGCGGCGCAGCAGGCTTTGATGTTCTTCGCCTTGTTGCGGAAGAATCCCGTGGATTTGATGTCCTGTTCCAGCGCGACGAGATCGGCGTTCGCGAAATCCACCGCGTTCCGATACTTCTTGAACAATTCCGCCGTGACGAGGTTCACGCGCTTGTCGGTGCATTGCGCGGAGAGAATCGTGGCGATGAGCAGTTCGAGGGGATTGGAAAAGTTCAGTTCGCAATGCGCGTCAGGGTACGCTGTGCGCAACCCGGCGAGGATTTCCTTCGTGCGCGCGGCCTTGGCGGCGGGGGATTCGCGAATCATCGTGGCAAAGTCTAGCACCGGGGTTCACCGCAGCAAGCCAGCGGGTTGAGTCCCCCGTAAACCACGTCACCGAAACGTGGCAACCTTTCGTCGCATATACGACAAAAGGTTGTACGGCCGGTCAGTTGGGGTGGGGGGCGGGAAGTTCGAGGCGGCGGAGATTTCTCCTCCACGATTCCAGCCCCGGGCTTGGTTGCACGAGCGAAGGTCGCTCATTTGGTCGGCGGCGCATTGGTGGCCGCCCGTGGGGCAGCTCCAGCCGCGTTTTCTGCCGGGATCAACGACGCGACCGGATCAATTGGTTTTTTCCCGAACCAAGTTTCGTGCTCGAAATAGGTGTCGTGTTTGAGGCCCTTGGGCAAGTTGTCGTCCAAGCTGCCATTAAACCACGCGAAGATCAGAACGAAGAGGCCCAGCACTGCGGCAACAAAGATGTAAAGCCCCCACGGACGTTTTTTGTCGGCAAACGGGTCTTCCAGGGAACGCTCCGAACCGGCCGGCAATTCCGGAAGGTCGGTGAGGGACTCGCCGAACGGAATGTTCATCTTGGCGACGTTGTTTATAGCCCAGCCGTTGGCGTCGAGGATCGGGCCGAGATTGCGTTTGCGCAGTTTCATGTAGGCCAGAAACATCGAGGGCAGGGAAATGCCGAGCACGATGCCCACCATCACGAGCGGAATTTGCCACGTCGGCAGCTTCAAGATCGCCGCGAAGATCGTGCCTAACGCGCCGAGCAAGGTGGTCAACACCAAGCCGATGGCGGCCAGCGTGCCCGTATCAATCTTCTTGGGCGGTTCGGGTTTGGCCTTGTCGGCGTTGACGGCGGTCTGCGCCGTCGTCGCGAGTTGTTGGTGCGCGGCTGCGTCCGCCGCCGCCGCGCGCTTGGCGATCTGGTCCTCGATCATCCGCACCAGTTTCTTGTAGGGCGACCAGAACGCTTCGCGAATGCTGATGGAATTCGCCACGATCTTCGTGATGGTCGCGTCCCAATCCTGGCCTTTCCGGTCGTAAAAGACGCCGTTGCGTCCGACGATCAGGTTGTCCGAATCGCCGTCGGTGAACACCGCGACCACCTGCCGCTTCGCGCCGCCGGGCCGTGACAGATCGCAGTAGGCCAGATACGCGCCGGAGAGGTGCGCCAGCGCGCCGTGCTTGCCCCCGTCACCGACTTCGATGCACAGGTTGCAACTCCGGTTGTCCAAATAGAGCGTGCCGGATTGGAAAACCGCCCAGGTGCGGCCATAGAAATCGGCGAAGTTGACGAAGTTGGTGAGCAACTCGTAAAGGTCTTTTTGGAAACGCACCAGTTTTTCCACCGAGGCAAACTGGCTGAACTCGCCTTCGAGCGCGGCGTCCTGCTTGATCAACGCGGCGATTTTATCCTTTGCGCCGGACTTGACGAGTTCGCGCAACCGGGGCAACCCCAGTTTCTCGACGGCCGTCGCCGGTTTGCCCGCGGACCAGCATTCAAACGCGCCCAACTTGGCGGTCAGCGTGGTCCAGTCGGACTCGGTCAGATTAGTCAGGCCCGCGCCCAGCAGCGGCGTGATCGCGGCGCTGTTTAGCGCGGTGAGCGCGCCGGCCCACGCGGGATTCACCGGGCCGGAAAGCGGGAGCGCCTTGCCCGCCGCAATCGTGGCCAGCGGAAAGCCGGCGAGTTCTTGGGCGGTGAGCGAAAGATCCTTCACCGTGACCGCGAGATATTCTTTTTCCTCCCGGTTCAACGCCACCAAAGCCCGCGGGTCGTAGGCCGCGAGCCGGCAACGCGCGAAATAGTCGTCCACTTTCGCTTTCACCGCGCGCACCGCCGCCGCCGCCGCCACCGTGCCTTCGAGGCCGAGCGGCGTGAGCGCGGCATCCGCCTCGCCCTTGACCGCCCAATCCGCCAGTGTCTGAAGTTCGGTGAAAAACTGATCGAGCTTGGCCTGGTTCAGCCCGGGCTTGCCGCTGCGATCCACCACGGCGCCGAGAACGGCGATAATGTCTTCGATGATTTTCTTGATTGCGGGATCTTCCGCCGTCTCCGGGATGATGACGCCATCGCCGTTAAAGCGGGTTTCCACCAGATTCTTGGTGGCGTCCGCAACATCGGCGAGCGTAATGGCTGTCGCGGCAGGTTTCTTGAGGATCGCCAGGATGCGGTTGGCGCCGGCTAGGATGTTCGGATCCTTGATCGCAGCAAGCGCCACCGAATCGCTGCTCTTCAGGAGATCGCCCAAATCCTTGAACGCGGTTTCGGCCCACTTTACCGCCGCGATCACCTCCGGCGGCCGGATCCGCCCGTCCCTGTCGAGGTCAATCAAGTCGGCCGTGCGCGCATCGAACTCTACGCCGCGTGTCGGCATGGCGAGGGTCATCCAAAGCTTTTGGTCCAACTGATCAAGGTTGGCGATGTCGGCTCCGTTGCGGAACGTGACCTGGTCCACGCCGCCGACGCGGAAAAATTTCCACGCGTGTGTCGAATTGGTTTTCATTGTTCTGTAGTTGTCTGAGTGTGGGTCAAGTTTAGCCAAGCAGCCGCGATTGTAAATCAAGCAAAGTGCCCAAGGCCGACGGCGGAGGACGCATTCTTTCATTGGAGTAAGCGCCCCGCGCTCAGGGATTTGACGAACCCCAGCGCGTGAAGGCGTGCGGGGTCGCCGTCACTATGGGCAAAGCGTTGCTGATAACGCCGCACGGTCCAGCGCGGCCTTTGCGTCTGCACTTCGGCAATTGCCGTTTGCGCCACCCTGACCACCAGCCGGCGAAACATCCCCAGCCCCAACGCCGCATGAGGTTGGCGCCGCCGGGCGATCAGCCGGGGACTGGGAAAACCGACCCGTTCCGGGATGACCTCCTGACATGCCAGCCGGCCGAATCTCCCGGCGGCTCCGATTTCGTTCCCGCGTCAGCGCCCGGGTCTGCGCCGTAGGCCGAGGGGAAGAATCCCCGGGAGCCAAGAGCGTCGCCAGCAAGTGCCCCAGTTCTTTCTAGTTCGCTTTGACGGTCAGCACGTAACCGCCTCCGCCGGCGAAGATGATTTGTTGCATCGTCTCCGGTTGGGTGTGCCGGGCGTCGGCCATTACTGTCTTGCCACAGAGGTCCACCCGCCCCGGGAGTTCGCGCGCGGCGGGAATTTCGTTGCTCGGCTCGGGCACGGTCACGGGGTCCAGCCAGCGACCCGCCCCGTTGACGGCGCTGACCAGTTCGACGTGCGCGTACCGCAGGGCTTTGCCATCCCCGATTACCAGCCGGTCTTGGGTCGGACACAGACGGAAAATCTGGGGCGGCGAGTTTTCCTCGTCACGGACGACAAGATGGAGCTTGTAGCCAGCCGGCGTCCGTTTCGCTTGCCAGGCGGGGACGCGGCGGTGAAAGAACTCCGCCACGCTCGGCCTGCGGTGAACTGCCGGGGTGACCAGACAACCTTTCGTCGTATATGCGCCGAAAGGTTGCAGACCGGTTTTCGCCGGCAGAACTGGCAATGGTGGAAATAGCGCTCCCCCGAAGTTTGAATTCCCCTGGTGCTCAAGTGTCGGCCTATTTGCTGCGGTGGCCGCGCTAGTGGGATTGCGCCAGCGGACCCAATTTGAAGGCCAGGCGGCGAGGAAACAGGAATTTGCACTGGAAGGAATTGAAACCGAAGCGGGCGTATGAATTGCCACCGCCTAAAATTTCAAAAAGACTTGCAGTGAAGACCGGTCCGGCGCCGACCGTTACTGGATCGTTGCCGGTTTCTTTTCGTCACCGAAATCGCCCGCGCCCACCGTCACCAGTTTCTTGGGGTCAATGTGGCGCTTCAGCGCGGTGCCAATCTGCTCCGGCGTGAGCGCGCTGATTTTCTTTTCGAAGTCCGCCTGCCATTGCATCGTGCGATCAAGATGCCGCAGGTTGCCGAGCGAACCGGTCAGCGCGGCATCGCTCGATCGGCCGACCTTCATCGCTTGCAAGTAGCCTTCGCGCGCCTTGTCCAGTTCGTCAGGTGTCACGCCGTCCTTCAAGAGCCGGTCCAGTTCCTCCATCGCACAGGTTTGGAGGCGCGGAAGATTTTGCGGCGCGACGATGGCGGAAATCGTGAAACTCGCGCGCGGGTCCTGCGACGAGACGCTCAAGCTCGACGTGATGCCGTAAGACAATCCCTCCTTCTGCCGCACGCGCGTGCCGAGCCGCGACGATAACGTACCGCTGCCCAGGATGTAATTGCCCATCACCAGCGCGGCGTAGTCCGCGTCGTCATCGCGCAACGGGAACAACAGGCCCGCGGTGTATGTCGCGTTCGCCTTGTCGGGCGTGTTGATCGAGTGCTGTGATCCCGGCACTTCGGTCTTGATCGGCGACCCGATGCGGGCGTACGGCTTCGCGGCTTTCCAACCGGCAAAGGTGTCTTTGAGAATCGGGAGGCATTTGTCCGCGTCGAAATCGCCGACGATGGTTAGTTCCCCCGACTGTGAACCGAGATACTCGTGGTGAAGCTGCACGACCTGCTCGTAAGTCACCGCTTTCGTGCGCTCGATGGATTCCTCGACGGTCGGTTCGTAGCGGATGTCGTCCTTCGGATACGGGTTGAGTTGCCGCGACAATTGCCGGGGCGCAAGCATGGCGGGCTCGGTCTTCATCTGCTCGATCATCGCGAGGCGTTCGCGCTTCATCACCTCGAACTCGTCCACCGGGAGCAAGGGTTCGCGCAGCACCTGCCGCAATAATTCGAGCACGGCGGGGAGCGTGTCGCGCTTGGCCTCAATCGAGAAACCCACCGAGCCCAACCCGCCGCCCCCACCGCCCCCACCGCGTCGTCCGCCGCCCCGTCGACCGCCACCGCCGCCCGCGCCGAGCGTCGCGCCCAGCCGATCCAATTCATCGCGGAATTCCTGGTGGGAAAGTTTCTTCGTGCCGCGCAGCATCAGGCCGGAGAGAAAACCGGCGGCGGGCTCGAGGCCCTTCAAATTATTCTCGTCGCCGTAACGGAGCGTGAGCGAAAGGTTCACCTCCTCACCGCGCGATTTTTTCGGCAGCAGCGTCACCTTGATGCCTTCGGGCAATTCTTTGCGTTCGACACGGGCCTCGATCTTGTCGGGCGAGGAATCAAAGGCTTCACCCTCGGCCAACGCGGCGCGACCCTGATACGTCGCCGCCAACACCGCCACGTCGGGCGTGGGCGGCACTTCGACGCGCTCGGGTTTGTCGGTCGGAATGAACAGGCCCACCGTGCGGTTGTTGCGACGCAAATACTTCGCCGCCGCCTGGACCAACTCCGGCGTCACCTGCTCGATGCGGTCGCGATAGAGGAAATAAAGCCGCCAATCGCCTTGCGCCGCCCACTCGCTGAGCGCCACGCCGATCTGGGCCGTGTCCATTGCCGCCCGCTCACGGGCCTTCAGGATTTGCTGCTTTGCGCGGTTCACTTCCTCGGCGGTCACGCCTTTTGAGCCGATGTCTTCCGCGGTCGTAATCAGGAGGTCGCGCGCTTCGTCGAGCGAATTGTCCTTCGGCACTTCCACGTCGAGGCTGAACAAACCCGGATCGTGCTCCCGCCCGGCGGAGGCGGAAGCGCTGGAGGCTTTCTTGGTTTCGACCAGCACCTTGTAGAGCCGACCCGAGGGCCGCGTGCTGAGAATGTTCGCCAGCACTTGCAGGGCGGCGTTTTCCTCATGCGGGCCGGCGGGGATGTGATACGCCACGCCCACCGCGCTGACGTCGCCGACGCGCCGCAACGTCACGAGGCGCTCGCCATCCTGCGCCGGCTCTTCGGTCCAGGTCGGGTCCAGTTTGCGGGCCGGATGGGGGATGCTGCCGAAATGTTTGCTCACCATCGTCAGCGCGTTGGTTTCCTCGAACTTGCCGGCCACGATCAACACGACGTTGTCCGGCTGATAGAACTTTTTGTAGAACGCCTGGAGATTCTCGATCGGCACGCGCTCGATGTCGCTGCGGTTGCCGATGGTGGATTTGCCGTAATTGTGCCACTCATAGGCGGCGGATTCGATGCGTTGCGAGAGCACGCGCGCCGGAGAGTTTTCGCCGCGCTCAAATTCGTTGCGCACGACGGTCATTTCCGACTCCAGATCCGACTTCTTGATGAAGCTGTTCATCAGGCGATCCGCCTCCAGCGCGATGGCGAACTCCAGATTCTCGTCGGAAGCCGCGAGCGTCTCATAGTAATTCACCCGGTCCACGGACGTGCTGCCGTTGAACTGCGCGCCGTGATCCTGGAGCGCCTTGGGCACGTTCGGATGATCCGGCGTGCCCTTGAAGACCATGTGTTCGAGCAAATGCGCCATGCCCGTCTCGCCGTAACCCTCGTGGCGCGAGCCGACGAGCACGGTCAGATTCACCGTCAATTTTGACTGCGAGTGATCGGGAAAGAGCAACGCACGCAGGCCGTTGGCGAACTGATATTCCGTGATGCCTTCCACCGTGGCGACCTTGCGCGGCGGCGGCATATCAGCGGCGCGGGTGGAAACCGGGAGCAGCAACGCGGCGATGACCAGGACCGTGAAGGCGCACCGGCCAAGGAACGTGAAGCAACGTGAGTTGGAGAGCGACGTTTTCATGCCGGCGAACATGGCGAGTGCGGCTTCGGCTTTCAAGCCTCAACCTGAAGGACGCCCGGTCACACACCGCGCCGCGCTCCGGACTCAAAGGAGCCTTGCTCCGAAAGCCCGCGGCAGCTCAAATCTCCGCAGACTCGGTCGTCACTGGTGCAGCATCGCCTTTCAGCGCGGCGATGACGGCGTGCCAAGCGAGGATGGCGCATTTGACCCGCGCCGGATATTTGTGGACGCCCGCGAACACCGCCAGTTTGCCCACGTCGCCAGCGTACTTCCCGGTCATCACCATGTCGTGAACTTCGGCAAACATCTTTTCCACGTCGGGCTTGGTCTTGCCCTTCGCAAATTCCGTAAGCAAGGACGCCGAGGCTTTCGAGATGCAGCAACCCGAGCCAGTGAAGCTGATGTCCTTGATGGTGTCGCCTTCCATGGCGAGGAAGAGCTTGAGTTGATCGCCGCAGAGCGGGTTGAACCCTTGCGCCGAACAAGTCGCCGCCGGCAGTTCGTGGAAATTCCGCGGCTTCTTGCAGTGGTCCAGTATGACCTGCTGATAGAGATCGTTTAGGTCTTCAAACATAGAGGGAAAATGCCCAAGGATCCAAATACCCCAATGCCCCTGATCGCCCCGGCGGCCGTTTGGGTATTGGGATCTTTCATTTCAAATGCGGATTAGCCTCCAACCGATCCCAAACGAGTTTGTTGAGTTCTTCGCGCGCGACTTCGTGCTGGATGCGCTCAATGATTTCGCCGGCAAAGGCGTGGATCAACATGCGCCGCGCCGTCTCCGGGCCGATGCCACGGGAGCGCAGGTAGAAAATGGATTCGCCATTCAACTGCCCGATCGTTGCGCCGTGGGTGCATTTCACGTCGTCGGCGTAGATTTCCAATTGCGGTTTCGTGTTCGCGGTGGCGTCGTCGGAGAGTAACAGGTTCTTGTTCGTCTGCTTGGCATCGGTCTTTTGCGCGATTTGATGCACGAGGATGCGACCGTGGAAGACGCCCTTGGATTTATCGTCGAGGATGCCGTTGAAATACTCGTGGCTGGCGCAATGCGGCTGGGCATGCTCGACGATCATGTGATGATCGGCCAGTTGCTCGCCGCGGGTGAGGTAGAGGCCGTTGAGGATGCACTCCAAACCATCGCCCGCGAGGTTGGTGCGGATGCTGTTCCGCGAAAGCTTGGCCCCCAGCGCGAAGGAGTGCAGGCGCACATTGCTCGCGCGCCCGAACTTGCCCTTGAGGGCCGCCATGTGAAACGCGTCCGGCGCTTCGTCTTGAAATTTCAAAAGCTCGATGGTCGAGTTGTCGCCGGCGACGAGTTCCGTGACGGCGTTCGTAAAGTAACCCGCGCCGCCCGCCGTCACGTAGCTCTCGATGACGGTCAACTGGCTGTTCGCCTCCGCGATGATTACGTTGCGCGATTGAATCGTCGCGCCACTCTGGCTGGCAGTCGAGATGTAGATGAACTGCACCGGCTCTTCGACCACTTTGCCCGCCGGGACGTGAATGAATCCGCCATCGAGGAAGAAGGCTTGATTGAGCGCGGTGAACGCGTTGTCGCCGGCCGGCGCCGGCTGCGTGAAATGCTTTTCGAGCAACGCCGGTTCCGCGGCCAGCACGGCGGCGACATTCGACACTTTCACGCCCGCCGGCAACGCCGCAATGTTGGAAAGCGCCGCGGTGTAATGACCGTTGACGAACACCAGCCGGGTGCCGGGCAGCTTGGAAAACGGAAAATTTTGGAACGTCTCTGCCGCCGCAGCCTCGGGGGCCGATTCAAAGGCGGGCCGGAACGGCAGCTTTACGATGGGGGCGACGTTGGTGAAGCGCCAATCCTCGTGCTGCAAGGTCGGGAAGCCGAGTTCCGCAAATCGCGCGAAGCCCGCTTGGCGGAACGGGAGCATCCACGCAGGCTGTTGCGGCTCGCGCTCGAAGCGGGCGAACTTTTCCGAATACGCGTCCGCGACTTTCGCCGCTGGTTTGTTTGTCGTTTGGACCATGATTGCTTTCAACTCGATTCGAATCGCCACGTTCGCCGGTTGGTGGAAGCGGGATGAAGCGCGCTTCCGGCATTTAGAATCGAGACCCCAGTTTGCCATCAAAACGGCTCCGCGCAAGCCCAGTGGCGCAAGCCTGGAGGCTTGCGTCCCTACCCGCCAATGCAACTCATCGAGCGCGGCGGCGACACGAACTCCGGCTCCCCAATATGATGGCGGGCCTCTTTTTGCCAGACCACGCCCCGCAGCCAGTTGGCGATTTCGTCGTCGGACGCGCCATTGCGCAGAAGGGAGCGGAGGTCATGCTCGGCTACGCTGAAAAGGCAGGTGCGAATCTTGCCGTCGGCGGTCAGGCGAATGCGATTGCATTGGCCGCAGAACGGTTCGCTCACGGGCGCGATGACGCCGATCTCCCCGCGACCGTCGGCGAACGCCCACCGTTTGGCCGTGGCGGAGGGATTTTCGGGGGCGACGGGTACGAGTTCAAAGCGTTCCCGGATGCGGTTCAGGATTTCCGCCCCGGTCACGACCATCTCCTTCTGCCAGGCACGCGCGGAATCCAGCGGCATGAATTCGATGAAGCGGAAGCTCAGGTTTTTCTCGCGGGCGAACTCCACGAGCGACCCTAGCTCGTGATCGTTGATGTTGCGAATGACGACGGCGTTAACTTTGACCGGGTGAAAGCCGAGTTCCTGCGCGAGACGGATGCTTTCCAACACCTCGCCCAAGCCATCGCGGCCGGTGATCTTTTTGAAATTGTCGCGGTCGAGGGAATCGAGGCTGAAGCTGATCCGGTGCAAGCCGGATTCGCGCAAGGTGCGGGCTTTTTGCGGGAACAAGAAACCATTCGTCGTCATCGCAAGGTCTTCAAGGCCGGGGATTTTCGCGATGCGCGCGACGAGCTCCTCAAGACCGTGACGCAGCAGCGGTTCGCCGCCAGTCAGGCGGATTTTCTGGATACCGAGACCGATCGCAACGCGGACCACGCGTGCGATTTCTTCAAACGAGATGAGGAGCGAGCGGGCCACCCATTGCGGGACAATGGGCGCGGGGTTGGGCAGGTGCGCCCAGTGACCGCGATAGAAATTTTGGGCTGCCTCCGTTTCCGGCAGGCAATACATGCAACGGAAATTACAGCGATCCGTGAGGCTGATGCGCAGGTCGCGCAAAGTTCGACCGTGCGAGTCAATCAGCCCAGGGGCGCGGGTCATTTTGACGGCGCGGTCGGGGCATTGGTCGCCGGCGGAATCACGCGCACGGTGCCGTCGGAATTGACCTCCACGTTCAAATCGTAGTGGCCCTTGGTGTCGGCGGCCGGCCGCGCGAGGTCTTTCTGCATCAACTTCTGCGCGCCCTTCATCTCGTCGCTGGAAAAGAGCCCTTTGCGAATCCACTCCAGGCGCCGCGAGACGTTGAGTTCCTCGCGCAATTTGGCGACCTGGGCGCGCACGAGGACGAGGTCGTTGAACTGACGTTCCAGTTCCGCCTTCTCGGTCATGAGCCGCTTGAGTTCTTTTTCCAGGAAAGCCCGGTCGCCTTCCGAACGCGCGAGCCGACCCTTCGTATCGGCGATTTGGGAGGTCAGGTTGGTGATGGCCCCGCTGAGGTCAATCGCCCGCTGATCAAGATCCCGATTCTGCTGTTCCAGATCGGCGATTTTCGCGTCGCGGCGCACGACTTCTTCCTTGGTGGCCTTCAAAGTATCTTCCGTCTTCGCGAGCGTGTCGGCCACGGTGGTGTATTGGTTGGTCAACTCGGAGAATTCTTGTTTGCGCGTTTCCAAGTCCTTTTCCAGCGAAATACTGACCTGCTTTTGTTCCTGCAATTTGCCGTCGGTCTTCGTCCACTCGTTTGAGAGCTGCGAAATCGTGCCGGTGTCTTTCTGCTTTTCCTCGGTCGCCTGCTTCCGGGTCAGGAACAGCGCCAGGCCCAACCCGATGCAGAGCGCCGCCAAAATTATGAGTCCGATCATTGCTTTCATTCGGGCACAGCATGCGCGGCAAACGGCAAAGTTGCAAGCCTGCCCTTGACTTAACGCCAGCGAAAACCGCCCAGGAACACGACTTCCGCGGCGGTTACTACGAAGAAAACCAGGCTAATGACGGCGTTGAGGCGGAAGAACGCCACATTGATCCAGTTCAAACTGCGCCGCTGGGCGATCCAGTGTTCCAGCACCAGGCAACCCAAAATGATGGTCCAACCCACCAGATACGCGAGACGGAACCGACACAACAACCCGAACGCCAGCAGCAAGCCGCAGGTGGCCAGATGTGTTAGGAACGCCGCCCCCAAGGCGTTCTTGGGCCCCCAGGCCACCACGAGCGAGCGCAGGCCGTTGGATTTGTCGAACTCGTAATCTTGCAGCGCGTAGATGATGTCGAAGCCGACGAGCCACAACACCACCGCGGCGGACAGCACGAACATCTGGAGGATCTCCAGCGGAGAAACCGCCGCGCCTTTAACTGCCAGCCAGGCTCCGACCGGGGCCAGCGCCAACGCCATCCCGAGAAAAACATGCGTGTAATCCGTGAACCGCTTGGTCAGGGAATAACAACAAATTACCACTAGCGCGACCGGCGACAGATAAAAACACAACGGGTTCAGGAAAAAACTGGCGGCCAGCAACCCAGCCGCCGACAACCCGCAGAGCGCGCCCGCGCTGGCGAGGCTGATCTGGCCGGCCGGCAGGTGGCGATTGGCGGTGCGGGGATTGAGCGCGTCGAACTTCCGGTCCACGATGCGGTTGAACGCCATGGCGCAGGTGCGCGCGCAAACCATCGCGGCGAGGATCAGGCCGAACGTGCGCCAACCGGGCCACCCGCGATTGTCCCGCGCCGCCACGACCATCGCCGCGAGGGCGAAAGGCAGGGCGAAAACCGTGTGCGAGAAGCGAACAAACCCACCCCATTTTTGAATGAAGGAAACCATTTTTCAACGCAAAGCCGCAAAGCCGCAAAGCCGCAGAGAAATGGCAGAAGGGGCGTTGCGTTTTTGCGTCTTTGCGCCTTTGCGTGGAATTCTCATTCTTTCTCTTCCGCCCACCGCGCCACCAGCCGATTCGTCACTCCAAGGTGATCCAACACCCGCGCCACCACGGTATCCACGACCTGCTCGATGGTCTGCGGGCGCAGGTAGAACGACGGATTTGCCGGCAAAATAGTCGCGCCCGCCAGCAGCAGCAGTTCAAAGTTCTTCACATGGATCAGGCTCAGTGGCGTTTCGCGCGGCACGAGGATGAGTTTGCGCTTTTCCTTCAACACCACATCAGCGGCACGCAACAGGACATCCTCGCTGTAGCCGTGGGCGATGCGGCCGAGCGTGCCCATAGTGCAGGGGATCACCACCATGGCGTCCGGCGGATTCGAGCCGCTGGCGAAGGGCGCGTTCATGCTTTTCAGATTATGCGGTTGCACCCCGGCGGGCAGGCGCAGGCCGTCGGGCAGTTCCTCGGCGATAACCTGTTGCGCATAGTTGCTCAACACGAGATGGATTTCGTGGGCGGCGGGATCAAGATTATCAAGCAGGCGCTGCGCGTAGAGCGCGCCACTCGCCCCGGTGATGGCCACAAGGATTTTCACAGGAATACGGGTTCGTTCGCGCTGAAAATGTGGGCGGCCTGGCGCCGTGAGCAAGCGCGCGGTGGGAACGCGCTCACGGCTTGGAAGGCTCCGGGGCGTTGGTAGCGGCGGGCAACGCATTGGTTGAGGTTGTAATCTCCTCGGGCGTCAGCCGCAATTCGGTGCGCAAGATGGCGCGCGCCTCGGGCACCAATCCCTCCTTCGGATCCAACAGCCGGCGCAAGACCTCCTTTTCCGTGTTGTCGAGCGGGTCGAGACCGATGCGCGCTTCGTTGCCCTTGATCTTGCCCATGTAAAGCGCCCACAGATCGCGCGCCATCCGCCGATGGCCTTCGTAAAGTTGCACGTCGCCCCGGATCAGGAAAATGTAGGCTTGGGCGATGAAGTCCGCGATTCTGGCCGTGACCCGTTCCCGGTCGGTTTCGGTCACGTCCACCATGACATGCGCCAGCACGTATTGGCCGAGCGTTACGTTGCGGGGGAAGGAGTTTGTGTCGCCGTCAATGATGGTTTTGTTCGGATATTTCTCGCCGAGGTAGCGAAACCAATCCGCCGCGTCCGCCGTGCGATTAGCGGAATACAGGAAATAAACCGCGTCGCGGATGAAATTGCGGTGCGCGCCTTTGATGTTCTCGCGCGATTGGGCTTCCTGCTCAATCGCCTCCTCGTAAGCCCGATTGACCTTGGGGATGATTCCCAGGTTCGGCCCAAACTCAAACCGCTTCGACAGCGGGTCGGTCACCAACCGGCCATGCCGGAAGCTCGATTGCATGGATTGGAAAATGTTGCGCCGCACCTGAATCAAATCCTCCATTTTCACCTTCTCCGGGTTGAGCCGGGCCGCATCCAGCGCCTTCTCGGCCCAATAGATGGCGTGGGCCTCGGGCAGCCGCCACTCCAACGGGCCATATTTTTCGTCCGCCTGCTGCATGAAGCGCGGGTCCATTTTGAATTCCTTCGTGAGCAACTGAGAACGCCGCCGCGCGTCATCGGTCTGCGGATTGATTAGTTCCCCGAAGTTGGGCAACTGGTCACCGAAGACCCGCGTCATTTCCTTGGCCCACTCCCGCTTGTAATACATGTTCGCGTCGTCGAGGTTCGCGCCCATCTTGTGTTGGTAAAACCACGCCAACTCGCGGTAAAGGATCACCTCGTTGGGATTGTAACGCAGGCCCTGATCGCGCAGGAGCTTGATGCCGCCATGCACCCAGCGCCAGCGATCCGGGAATTCGCCGGGCGCGGTTTCTTTGAACTTGACCGAGATGTTGTAAGCCATGTTCCAGCCCTGCACGAGCCAGACCTGCGGATAATGCGGCTCTAGCTTCGTGATCCAATCTGCCAGTTGCGCCATCTCGAAAAACTTGTCCTCGTCTTGAAGTTCGCTGGCCCGAATCCACAGCATGTTGGCGATCAGTCCGCGAAAACCGCCCAGTGCCACCGTGGTGAACGCCAGCAACGGCGGGGCGTTCTCCAGTGGTTCCAGGCGCGTCAAGCCGAGTTCCTTGCGGTCGCGGTTCAACGCCCGCTGAATCGGCGCCACGCCGACAAGCAGCCCGGCGGCGAGCGCCAGCAGAAGGAATTTTTTTGTTCGGCTGTTCATGCGGCGTGGGGGCCGAGGTCAGAAGGCAGAGGTCGGAGGGCGGAATTCCGACCTCGGTCCTCGGTCCTCGGCCCTGTGATTTCTGCCTTCATTGCGTTCCTTGCGCCGTGGCCAATTCGCGCCGGTTGAACGACCAGATGCCGATTCCGGCCAGCGGTCCGCCGAGCAGCAACACGATGCGCCCGAACGCGACGCCCAGTTCGCTCCAGGTGATGCTCCGCCCCGCGCTCAAGGAATCAATCGGCGAGAAATCCTTGGCCAGGTTGATGACTTTAAGCACGGCCTTGAACACCGGGAGCGCCACCAAATCCACGGGCGATTGGCCTTGCACGCCGGTTTCGGAGTTGTAGCCCAGCACTGATCCGTCGCTAATCGCCGAGGTCATGGTTGAGGTCGAAAAAGTCATTCCCAGCACCGCCAACGAGGCGAACGCGGCCACCGGAAACGAGAGCGAACTTGCCGCCGCCAGGCCGAGCGTGGCCAGCAACGCCATCCAGCAGAAAATAATTCCCAGCCCGCGCGCGAAGTTCAACCCGAAGCTGCTTTCGCGATACAGCACCTCGATGCCGTCCTCGATAGGGAACAACAGCGGCACGTTGTTCGGATTGATGAACAGGATCGTGAGCTTGCCGTTCTCATCGAAAAGGTTGGGGGGGATTTCGAATTCGTGGAACGTGTCCGGCGCGAGGCTCATGGGCTCCGGCGTGCGCCACAGTTCGGTCTTTTGAGGGATGCCCACTTGCCAGAGGGCCCCAAAAGTTCCGGAAGGGCTCTTGTCTCCCGCGTTGAACTTCACCCGAAGATAAAGCGGCTGACCGCGCAGATAATTCCTGGCCGCCCCCAAGTCCACCTGCCACGGCCGCATCGCGCCCGGCGGCACGAGTTGCAGATCTCCCTTGAGGGTTTCCTTGATCTGCTGGCGCAGAAGTTTTTCGTCCACGGCGGTGACCCGCTTTTTTTCCAGCGTCTCCTTCAGTTGCCGGTCCGTCTCCGCTTCGACCTCCCTTTCGAAAGTCGGCGGGCGGGCGGAGGCGCGAGCCACGAGGACTTCATTGCGCAGAATTTTTTGCTCAGCTTCCGGCAACTTGGTTGAGCGCCATTGCAGCAGGAGGAAAACGCTCGCGCCCGAAATGGCCAGCAACGCCGCGTTGAGCGACATGATGCCCAGCCATTTGCCCAGCCAGATTTGCCAGCGCGCGATGGGCTTGGTGGCCACCATCTGCATCTGACATTCCTCAATGTCTCGCGCCAGCGTGCCGCACGCCAACCACAGGGTTGAAAGTCCCAGCAAGCCCGTGATGACCGTCAGCGTGTAGGTCAGCAGAATCTGCGTGAACCCGCGCGCCGTGCCGTCGTCCTTGATCAGAATCGGCAGCCCAACCACCGATGCCAGCAACAACACCGCCACGACTAGGAACAGCCGGAAACGGAAGGCGGCTTTCCAAGTCAAACCGGCGATGGCGAGTAGGCGTTGCATTTCAGAATCTATTCAGCCACGGATGAAAAGCGGATTGAACACGGATTCACGAAGCTGCTTTCGTCAGCCCTGACTATGGCCAAGGCTTCATCCGAAGTATCCAAATCTGCAAATGCGGTGGTGGCAAGCGGCTTCATCCGTGTTTCATCCGTGGCTAAGAATCATTTCGGCTTGCCCAGCAGCGACGAGAGCTTCTCGTTCGCCTTGGACAAATCCGCCGACTCCTTTTCCGTCGCGGGCAAGGGTTTGCTCACCGCTGGGGCTGGCTCGGTGGCTTTTGTCATGGCTTCCAGCTTCTTCTCGTCCACGGCAGGTTTGGCTTCCACCTCCGGCACAGGCGTCACGGGCGCGGCTTGCGGCAGGGTAAGCTTCTCCAAAACTCTAGCCGTCGGCGGCTTGGCCTCGGCCTCGCCGCGCAAATACGCCGCCACCTTGGCGCCGGATTGCGCGCCGCTGGTTTCCTGCGCGGCCCGCTTCGCCTTCTCGACCACTTCGAGGAAGTAGCTCTCCAGATTTTGCGTCGGATTGTCCACGCGCACCTTGTCAGTCGCCACGTCCTTGCGGAGAATTTCCAAGACGCGCTCCATCGTTTCGCGCGGCAACACCGGTGTCGTGATGCGCAGCGTGTCCGGCGTGGCGAGCAATTCCTTCAGCGTCCCCATCGCCTGCACCTTGCCGCCGTAATAAATCACGACGCGGTCGCACACATCTTCGACGTCCGACAGCAGGTGGCTGCTCAAAATCACCGTCTTCCCGCGTCGCGCCAGCGCGAGGATGAGGTCCTTGATCTCGCGACAGCCGATGGGGTCGAGCCCGGAAGTGGGTTCGTCGAGGATGACAAGGTCCGGATCGTTGATGAGCGCCTGCGCCAGACCGATGCGGCGTTGCATGCCTTTCGAGAACTCCCCGACCGCGCGGGTGCGCGTCTGGCTCAAGCCGACCATTTCCAGCAATTGCTCCGCGCGATTGTTGCGGTCGCCCTTGTCGAGATGGAACAGGTTGCCGAAGAAATCCAGCGTCTCGCGCGAGTTGAGGTAGCGGTAGAGATACGATTCCTCCGGCAGATAGCCGATGCGCGCCTTGGTCTGCACATGCCGCGGCGAATGGCCGAAGACCTCGATGTGCCCTTTGGTCGGATACAACAACCCGAGCAGCAACTTCACCGTGGTGGATTTTCCCGAACCGTTCGGCCCGAGCAGCCCGAACACCTCGCCGCGGCGGACCTCGAAGTCCACGCCATCCACGGCGCGCGCCTTGGGGCGACCCCAAAAATCTTTGAAGACCTTCGTCAGCCCGCGCACGGAGACGACGACTTCGCGAGCCGATTGCGGATCGGCGATTGGGGATTGCGGATTTAGTTCAGCGACGGGCATAGTTCAAAAAAAACTTTGGAATCATCACACCCCACAAGCCTGCGCTGCAGCCTCGCGTTCTTTTCGCTCAAGTGCGGCGAGCATCTGAAAAAGCTCCTTATTCTCGGTAAACACCTGGTCAGTGATCTTCTCGAATTGTTCGTCCACGCGACCATAGCGCACAGACGCCTGACGACGGCGAACTTCGGCCTCGTATTCCTTGATCAGGACAAAGAGCCGTTCGATTTCAGGCGGCTCCATCGTCGTTATCAACTTGATGACCTGTTCCGCATTTGTGCTGCGATCTTCGGCACAAATTGGCCCAGCGGGGCGGCGGCTCGCTGGCTCGCTCTGGTTAGCGGTCATGGCTTGTAGGTCCGAAAAATCTCCTGCACCTCTGCCGCCCGTTTCGGGTCGGCAGGAAAGAAAGTGCAGAACAGCACAAACATTCCGTTGCGTGTGGTGCCGGCAAAGACTGGATTCTTGAGTGCGTCATCGTAACTGCGGATCGCTGCGACCTCGTCCTTGCAGCGGGCCACGCTGACCATCTTCGTGCCCTGTCCCCCCGTATCCAGTGTGATGGTGACCGTGGCTACGATGTCGGCATTGACGGGTGGCATGGGCTGAACAACCCCCTTGATGCCGCTGCGCTCGAAGTGCGCCACGACATCTTCCAAACCGGTTTTCTCGCTCTTGGCGCAACCGAACAAGCAGGCAAGCAGTGACAATAGCAGCACTTTGATTTTCATAAATGGATAATGTGCGATTGACACCTCACATCAGGATTAACGGATCGCTTCGATCTGCACGACCTTTGGTACCCGCCTCCGCCTTTCTTCGATGGCGATCATTTTAGTTTCCAAACTGGCCTCAGATTTCGTCGCCCGGCACCGGCGGCACATTTGGAACTTGTGCCAGCGCCGCATCGAACTTCTCGCGACTGGCCCGCCGCGCGCGTTTGTCCAGCTCATCTTCCGTCAGCCAGCCGGACAGCTTCTCGGCCACTGCGCTGCTGACAAACTGGTCGAGGGACACGCCATCCCTGGCCGCTAGTTCATCGGCCTTCCTCAGAATGGAATCCGGTAATTTGACGTTTATCGCAGTCATTTCTTTTTCTCCAGCATTTTCAGGAACTCAGCGGGTTTCAATATGCCAACGCCAAATCGTTCCGCACCCGCAAAATCGCGGACGTTGTGCGTCACGATCAAATCCGCCCCCGCCGCGACGGCCAGCTCCAACACCATCTCATCGTCCGCGTCCACAAGCTGCGGCCTCCAGGAATACATAATTCGTGGCCGCCGCCCGCTGCGAACGAGAAAGTCCAGCAGGTCGTTAAACCGTTCCGGCTTCGTCCAAAGTTCATCCGCGTGCGGTCTGCCGGCTTCCTCGTATTCAAACAGCAACGCCGGTGAAAGGTTGATCTGCCACCGTGAATCGCCGACGAGCTGCAACAAGCGAAACGACGCACCTTGCGTTGAACGAATCGCCGCGACCAGCACGCTGGTATCGAGAACCACCTGAAACGGCTTCGCGCTCACGCCAGCTTCGGCGCGAGCTGGCCAGAAGCATCGTGCCGCGAGCCGCCTTCACCACGGGGCGTTCCGGCGGGCTCGGGGTGATAATGCTCCAACTCCTCGCCTTTGCGCACGAGGCGGGCGCTGTTGAAGATCACGATCAGCGATCCCACGTTGTGCAAGATGGCCGCCACGATCGGGGTCAGGTAGCCGAAAGCCGCCGCCGACAACCCGACGATGATGAACAACACCCCGAACAGGAAATTCTGGTTGATGACCGCCCGCGTGCTTCGCGAGAGCTTCACCAGGAACGGCAGCCGGCGCAGGTCGTTGTTCATCAGCGCAATTGTCGCGCTGTGGATCGCCACTTCGCTACCCGCCGCGCCCATCGCGATGCCGATGTCGCCTGCTGCCAGCGCCGGTGCGTCATTCACGCCGTCGCCGATGACCGCCACCTTGTAGCCCTTGGCCTTCATGGCACGTACAAACTCGACTTTGTTCTGCGGCAGACATTCGCCCTGCGCTTCTTCGCAACCAATCTCCGCTGCGACACGAGTGGCGACTGCCTGGCGGTCGCCGGAAACCATCGCGATACGGCGCACACCGGCTTCCCTCAATTCAGCCAGCGATTCCTTCGCCTCGGCGCGGGTCTGGTCCTGCAAGCCGACCCAGCCGATGCAGTGGCCATCGCGAGCGACGAAAATCAAACTCCAGCCCTCCGCTTCGTTGAGGTCAACGGACTTCGAGAAATCTTCCGTCACGCCGTTGTCTTTGAGCCATTGCGCGCGGCCCACCAGGACTTTCGCGCCGCTCACGTCGGCCTTCACGCCGCGACCGGCGGTTTCGGCAAAATGTTGCGGTTCGGCCAGCGGCACGCCGGCTTCGGTCGCGAGTTGGGCGAGGGCTTTGGCCGTCGGGTGGTTGCTGTATTTCTCGGCGGAGGCAGCGATACGGAGCAACTCGGCGGGCTTGGTGTCGCCAATCGGCATCAGGCGGCTGACGGCCAGTTCGCCGGTGGTGAGCGTGCCGGTCTTGTCGAAGACGAAGGCGTTGATCTTCGCCGCAGATTCGATGTCGGCGACGTTCTTGATCAAAATGCCGAGGCGCGCGGCGGCGGAGAGCGCGGCGACCATCGCGGTGGGGGTGGCAAGAATGAAGGCACACGGACAGGCAACTACGAAGACGGCGATGACGCGGTTCAAGTCGTGGGTGAAGGCCCACACCAGCGCGCCGATCACCAGCACCAGCGGCGTGTAGAAACCCATGTATTGATCCACGATCTTCATGATCGGGAGCTTGGTCTTCTCGGCCGCAAGAATGAGTTCGCGCACGCGGCCCAGCGTGGTGTCGGTGCCGGCGCGGCTGACTTTGATTTCCAAAACGCCCGTGAGGTTCTGCGTGCCGGCAAAAACTTCGTCGCCCTGTTTCTTGTCCACGGGCAGGGATTCGCCCGTGATGGTGGCTTGGTTGAATGAACCCTGGCCATTCATGATCACGCCGTCCGCCGCGACGTTGTCGCCAGGGCGGATGCGGATCACGTCACCGATGGCGAGTTCGCTGGCGGCAACTTCTTCCTCGGACTTGTCGGACTTGATCCGGCGCGCTTTGGTAGGTGTGAGTTTGATGAGCGATTCAATGGAAGTCCGCGCGCCTTCCGCAGTGCGGGTCTCGATGATTTCCCCGAGCAACATGAAAAACGCGACGACGCCGGCGGTCTTGTAGTCGCCGGACGCAAACGCCGCCAGCACAGCGATGGCGACCAGCTCATTGATGCTCAGGCGACCACGCTTCAAATCTTTGATGGCCGTGACCACGATGGGATAGCCGAGGATGACCGCGCCGAGAAACGCACTGGCGCTCGCAACCACATGGGCCGAGTCGAAAACCCAGTCCACGATGAAGGCGTTCAGGACGAAGACCACGCCGACGAGGGTTAGCCCCAAGTGGATGGTCGAATGCTCATGGTCGTGGCAGGAGTCGCACGAGGGATCGTGCTCGTGCTCGGACTGGTTGAGGAGAGAGGTGACTTGCATGGTCAGAAATGAAGAATGAAGAATGAAGAATGAAGAATGGCGAAAACGGAGCGCAACCCGGCGGCCATTCGGAACTCGTCATTCGTCATTTGGCACTTGGATTCACTCACGGTTTCACCTCGTCGGTCTTCGGTTTGGGCGGCTCACGGCTCAACAACAAGCGCAGCTCAACCGGCTTGCCATCGGCGCGGGTCGGCAGGAACATCTTGTCCTGGGCGCTGGCGAACACGCGGCCCATCGTTTCGACCAGGCGTTGCTGCACGAACAGGTCCGGGTTGCTCTGGTAAGCGGAGAGCAATTTCTGAAAGCGGACGGATTCGCTGTTGATGCCCTCGACCATGAGCGTGCGCGCCGTCTCGGCGGCGTTGAGGCGACCGACCGCGTCGGAAGTCGCGCGGCCCAACGTCTGGCTGGCTTCGGATCGGGCGGCGCTGGTCACCGTGTCGCGCTTGTGGCTGGCGATGGAAACGATGTCGAACGCTTGTTTCAACTGGCGCGGGGGTCGGCTTTGGACGCTGCATTGGTCCACGATCACGCCCAGCTTTTGTTCCTGCACCAATTTCGCCACGCGCCGTTGCACGGCGTCCTGGAAGCCCACGGCATCGTTGAGCAGCAAGTCATCCACCTTGTAACGCGCGGCGGTTTGCACCAGCGCGTTGTCGAGCGCGTTCAGCACGGCGTTGGAGACGCCCGCGAGGTTAAACGTCTGGTTAGTACCAATGGCGAACCCGAACACGCAGCGCACCGGGTCCGCGATGCGATAGCTCAAGGTGGCCTTGGTATGGATGATATTCCCGTCACCGGTGAGCGCGTAGCCGTCCATCGCCGGATTGAGCGTCGGGCCGAAGCCGGGGTCCTTGTCGCTAAGTTCCTGTTCGGGCGTCTGGAAGAACCACGAACCCTTGGCCGTGACCTTTTGAATTTCGGTGATGGGAATCTTGATGACGTCATCAATCGGATACGGCCAGGCCCAGTGGGCGCCCGAGCCGAGCAGCACTTGCTCGCCTTCGCCGACCGGCTTGCCGAAACGGAGCTTGATGGCTTTTTCCTGCGGGCCGACGGTGAAAAAGCCGGACGCCAGGAACAGCACGAACAGCAGGGCCATGACGAACTTGACGATGCCAAAGCTGCTGCGCAAGGCCTCGGCCAGCGCCTGCGAACCACTGTCCACCGGCGTAACCGGCGCGGGAGTTTTCGGGTCGTTACTCATGCCGATTATTTGCCCGGTTTGTTGGTGATGATGCCGCTGAACAAATCAAACGGCGGCGTGCGGGTGTCGAAAATCAAAGTGGAACGTTCCTTGAGCGACAATTCCAGCGCATCGAGCCGCAGGAGAAATCCCGCCAGCTCTGGGTTCTGTTGAAAAACCGGGTAAACCTCCGCCGCCACCGCCTCGCCTTGGCCGCGAATCTTCCGGGCTTCCGCGTCGGCCTTGGTGATTTTCTCCGCCGCTTCGCGCTCGGCCGTCGAACGAATCTGCGCCGCCTGCGACTGGCCTTCCGCATCCAGCGTGTCGGACTTGACCTTGCGCTCGGCGGTCATCTGGTCAAAGACGCTTTGCGTCACGGCTTCGGGCAGGCCGAGCTTCTTGATGCCGAGATACTCAATGCCGATGCCGCAATTGTTCGTCCGCAGCTGGGCCTCCGCCACGATCCGGATCTCGCGTTCAATAGCGTCGAACTTCAGGTCCTGCTCGTTGGCGTTCACGAAATCCGCGAGCGGATGTTTGCCGATGACCGCAGTCTTGGCCTGGCTCACAATGTCATCGAGCATCCGCTCGGCGACGACCGTCGAGCCGCCGGCGAATTTCGGGAAAAACGTTTTTGCATCCGTGATCTTCCAGCCGACATAGACCATCGTCACCAGCGTAATGTTATCCGTCGTGAAGTTTTCCGTGATCTTGTCTTCAAAGTTCTGGGTGCGTTGATCGAGCTTGTAAACGCTCTGAATCGGCCAGGGCCATTTGAAATAGGCGCCGGGTTGGTCGTACTGCCGCGCGGTGGGTTTGCCGAAGAAGGTGACGACGGCGACTTCCGACTGGCGCACTTGGAACACAAACAGCAACAGCACGAAAATCAACGCCAGCACGGCGCTGATGACGATGGTGAGCAGGTTCTTTTTCATGGGATAAACTATTTTTGGGGCGCGGCAATCGCGCCGGCAACTTTGTTAAAAATGTCGTCGTCAATGCGCCGTTGCAGATCGAACTGGATGATGTCCGTGGTGTTCGTGGCGAGGATCAGATACTTGGTGGGCTTGGCCGTGGCCGCGGCGAACGCTTGCAAATAGGCGCGTTGGAGATAAACCGACGGAGCGGCGTTGTAGGCCGGAAGCTGGTTGGTGAACGCCGCCGCGCGGGCCGAGGCGGTCAACTCCAGACTGAGCCGCGCGGCTTGGGCGCTGTTCGTCAAGGTGAAGGCCCGCGCGCCGGCCAGCACGTTTGTGCTGATGGCGTAGGCTTGGGCGGCGAGAATATTCGCCTGCTTGAGATGGATCGCGCTGACGACTTTCTCATATTCGGGTGCGACCTTGACTGGCGGATGGAGGTCCTGCAACCCGACAAACAAAACCTTCGCGCCGAGGTGGTTCGCATCCGCCGCCGCCTGGATGCGATCGCGCAAGGCCGCTGCCGATTCCTGGCGGGAGTGGGACATGATCTCGTTGAGGTCCACGCTCACGAGGTAGCGAATGACTTCGCGCGTGGCGAGCTGTTGGAGGAGCGCGGCGCTGTCCTCGTGGTTGTAGGCCCATTGGACCAGGTCGTGGATCTGGAATTGAACCGGAACGCCCACGGTCAGCAGGCTGACGGGCGGGGCCTTCCTTGCCCCGCCGTCTGGCGCCGCCTGGCCGGCATTGCGTTCGCGATTGGCCACCACGAAGTTTTCGTCGTGCGGGTGGCCCGCCGTCCAAAGCGCAATCCGCGACTCATGCTCTTCCTTCTCGGGCACCGAACCCACGTTTAGCGATTGGATCTCCTCAGTGCGGTAGCGGTAAATCTTGTCCACGGGCCACGGCAGTTTGAGGTGCGCGCCCGGATCGAGCACCGCGCGACCTTCGACCCGTTTGCCGAAACGTTCGAGCAACGCCTGCTCGCCTGGCTCGATAAACACCACGCAGGTCGAGAGCAGCAGTGCGGCGAGTTGCAGCAGGAACATCCAGCGCGCACCTTGCTTGAACGCCTGATAAAACCACGTCTCGGAAACCTTGAACCCGAACTGGTAGTCGAGGGTTTGCGCGGCCGTCACCACGAGGCCCTCCGGTTGGGTGAGCAAGCCGACGAAGCGCGAATCGTAAAGCGGGCGGGCGATCTTGCCCTTCACGCGCGGGCGAAACAGCTCAAATACCAGCGTGGCGAGAGTCTCGACCGCCGCCAGACCGAGCACGATGACCAAGCCGCGCGCAACGTAAAGATCGGCTCTGGGGAATTCGCCTTTGACGCCCGCAATCGCCAAGGCGCTGAGCGCGCAAAGATACGCCCCCAACAGGACTTGGCTGGCCGTGGGCCGGAGCAACCGGTGATTCTCCAACCGGGCAATCGTCGCCGAAAACCGGCCGATCAGGAACAGGATGAGCGCGAGCAAACCGAGCAGCGACATCGCGACCATCTCCTGCTTGAGCGGTGCCACCGCGACCATTTTCTCGAGCCAGCGCCAGAGGACAATCACCGCCGCGCCTTGCAGGAGCAGCAGCAGCACGGTGAAGCCGGGGACGAAATACTTTTCAAACTGCACCCGCGATTGTTGTGCCGGGAAGACTTCCGCGTCCTTGCCTTCAAACAGCGTCGCGCTGCCTTTGGAACGTGCGAGTTCGTCGAGTTCCAGCTTTTCCAGCCGCTCGCGCGCTTCGAGCCGCATCTGAAACCAGCTCACGAACCCAACCAGCACCCCGAGGCCCAGAAAAACCGCCGCGACCTGACCAGCGAGGGCGTTGGCGTATTGCGCGATGCCATACGCCGCCGCGCCCATCGCCAGGAGCGCGAGCAAGTTCACCAGACCGTTTCTTTGAATGTTTCGTTCCATTTACAGTTGGTTAGACCGTTAAACCGTTAAATCACCCAGACCAGTCGGACGAGTCGAACCGATTCCACCACTTTAACTCAATTCCCGATCTTCAAACATCGTCACCGACACCGCCAGCGCCGCCCCGACGTAACAGACCAAATAGGCGAACGCTTTCCCCACGTAGCCCCAGTGAAACGTGCTCTTCCCCGTTTCGAGAGCGTCCGCGAGCCAGAAGTTTTGCCAGTTTGGGATCACCGTGTAAAGCACCGTCCCCCACCATGAGCCTTTGTCCGCTGGGCGGCCGAAGAGATAATCCGACATCAGCCCCACCAGAAAAAACGCCGAACAGATGGTAAGCGTGGGGATCATGTCGAAGCGCGTTGAGCACGCCAGCGCCAGCGCCGCCAGGATCCAGAGCGCGAACAAGATCAGAATCGCCGCTGGCACTAGCCGCCAATCCACGGCGGCCAGGGTGTTCATACTTTCCATCTGCGTGGTGAACTGGAAAATGAGGAAAGCCGCCACCGTAACCATGATCATCAACGCGAACACGGCGTCGCTCACGAACGGGCGGCGCAGGAAGAAATTGCTGAAACCCGCCAACCCGTAGGCCACCACCACGCCCCCCGCAAAAATGCCCACCGCCGGCAGGTCGGTGCTGCCGTAAGCATCGAAGGTCATGCGGCTGGCCACCAGCGCGGCGACGAGGTTCACGTAAGTCAATACCGTCAGCGCGACGACCAATCCGGCGTATTTAGCGAGGAGAAATTGAGCCCGACCGACCGGCTTGGAAAGGACGGCCAATGCCGTGCCGGCGCGAATTTCACGCGCCAAGGAGGCCGAAGCACTCAAAACCGCGCCGAACAACCCAGCCAGCAACATCACCGCCAGCACGCTGTTCTTCACAAGCTTTGGCTCATCGCCGAACGCGAAATAGTACGGCGTGGCGAGAAAAATCTCGAACAGCGCGGAGGCCGTCATCAACAGCAAAAACACGGGCTGGCGCACCAGTTCCATGAAGGCGTTGACGGCGATGGTAATGAATTGTCGCATCTGTTTTTCTTGCTTCCCGCTTCCAACCACAAGTCTAGGAATCGCAAGCGCAATTGTAAATTGCTATTCCAACGTGGCTCCACTCGTGGCGGGAATCGTGCCAGCGCGCTCGAGTAATAGAAAGCTTTGAGAGGTGTGCGTTCAATCTTTCCACGGCAAGGGATCGGAAGCGGAACAACTGGAAGATCGGGCGGAAGAGTCCATGAGGCGGAGTTAGCCGGGTCAGCTGGCAAGGGCAGCGGGGGCGGGCCCGCTTCGCGACTGGCGGACCGGCTTTTGTGGCTTGTCACCGGGCTGAACCCGCTTAGAGTGGATTCCGTGAAAGCATTTTTCCTTGCGGTATTCATTTCGCTCGCCTGGTTGCCGGGCGGGTTGGCGCAGGTGCTGGTCGAGCTAAAGTTCGATCGGGAGCATTATCTGCCTGGCGAAACGTTGACCGTGGCGGTTCGGATTACCAATCGCTCGGGCCAGACGTTGCACCTCGGCGGCGAGGCGAACTGGCTGACGTTTTCGGTCGAGTCCCGGGACAGTTTCGTGGTGAGCAAAAACGGCGAGGCCCCAGTGGTGGAGGAATTCACACTGGAAACTTCCAAGGTGGCGACCAAGCGGGTGGACTTGGCCCCGTATTTTTCGCTGACGCGGGAAGGCCGTTACCGCGCCACCGCCTCGGTGCGGATCAAGGAGTGGAGCGCCCAGACCACCAGCCCGCCGAAGGATTTTGACATCGTGGACGGCGCGAAAATTTGGACCCGGGAGTTTGGCGTGCCCGCCAGCGGCGGCGCGAACCAACCGCCGGAACTGCGCCGCTATTCATTGCTCCAGGCCAATTCGCTGCGCTCCGAGATCCGGCTTTATTTCCGGCTGAGCGACGGGCCGGAATCCAAGCTGATGAAAGTTTTCCCGCTCGGCAACATGGTCTCGTTCGGCCGACCGGAGATAGAACTGGATGGAAATAACCGGCTGCATGTGCTGCATCAAAATGGCGCGCACGCTTCGCTTTATTCGGTCATCACGCCCGCCGGCGATATTATCAAACGACAGTCGTTCGATTTCAGCGCGACTCACCCCCGCCTGCATTTGGATCGCGAAGGAAACATTTCCGTGGTGGGCGGCTCCCGGCACCTGACGAAAGACGATGTTCCCGCCGCAAAAGCCCCCGAGCCAGAACCGCCGCCCGCCAAACCTTGACCGCTTGCCTACTGGGTGAGGTCCGCCACCGTTTGCACCCGCGCCTGAATCTGTTTCACTAGGGGCCGGGCACGCGCCAAGGCGTTCTGCTCCGTTTGCCCGACGAAGCTTTCCATCGCCAACCGCATCGCCGCGATGGGTTCGCCATTGCGATCACGCAACGGCATGACGACCGACACCTGCGTCTTCTCCTTGCCGTAATAGATCTCGCCCTTGCGGATGCAGGCCTCCTCAATCTTGCCGCCCGCCGCGCCGATTTCCTTTTCATTCTTGCTGCCGATCACTTGCGGTTCGCCGCTGGCCGACCGCGCATAAATTTTCACGTCCCGCAGCCGCGGATTTTTCTTCAGCAAATTCTGAATGGCCGTCTGCGCCGGTGGCACGCGGGGCGTGTAGCGGATTTGGGTGTCCATGAAATAGCTTAGCGAATCGGACTTGGTCCAGAACCCGAGCTTGCCGGCGGGAAAGCTGTTGTCCGTCAGCGTGGGAATGGCCTCGTGGCCGTCGAGCCAGGAAAAGATTTGGTTGCCCTTACATTGGATTTTCAGTTCGTGCCACACGCCCTTGGTTACCGGTTGCTCCGGGCCGATCGGGGCGCTGCGCACGCCGTTGACCACTTTGTAAAAACGCACGTTGTTGCCCAAGGCGCTGGCCCGGATGACGTAGAAATTCTTTTCGTCCTGGAGGCGAAACGCGATGCCCGCCATCTGTTCCTGTCCGCCGCGCACCATTTTGAAGCGCGTGGTCAGCGTGAAATCGGAAAAACTCTCCCCCTCGAACACCAGCAACGGGAAGCGCTCATCCGTCGGGTCTTGATTGAGCTGGGCGAGGACGGCGCGGCGCGTGACCGACAGCGCTTTATCCGTCAGCGGGGCGAGCAGGGGCGGCACCTCATCCATCACGATCTTCCACTCGCCCGGCGCACCGGAGCCGGCCAGCAGGCTGCGAAAACCGCCGGGCGGTTTGTCCGCCGGCATTTCGGAGAAATCAAAAACCTTTTCCGCCGCGGCAGCGGAGAACGCCACCGTGACGAGCAGCCAACACAATCGTTCAAACATGCGCCACCCTGACAAACGCAACGCCCCGCGACAAGCCATTCTGCCGGGGGCCCAGATGACCGGAGTGATTAAGTAGAGCAGGCGGAGCGGACGGGTTGAAGAGGGCTAGGGCCAATGACCGGCGCGCTCCGCCCCGCATCAAACCGGACGGGCGGTTTTCCCGCAGCCGGCTTTCCGCGGGCCATTCACTCAACTTGGCTTCGGCGCCACGGCGCGCGCCCAACCGCAACCACTACGTCGCGCTCCTGGACCCGGAAGTCAAAACCGTCTTTGCCGCGCATCCCGCGGCGGCGCTCTTCCGCGATCTGCCTGGGGCGGGCGCGGCGCTGGCCCCGCGCTTGTGCGTCGCCTTTGGCACGCTGCGCACCCTCTATCCCGATCCTGCCAGCCTGCCGAAACCCACCAGCGTGGCCCTGGTCCGGGAGAAGAGCGGCCACCCATGACGGCCTAAGCGCCAGAGGGCGCATGTCACCCTGGAGTTGAAAGAGCTACTGTTGGACCGCTTGCCGGTCGTCCGCAACTCGGCACGCGACTAACCCTCACGGGGCCCGCAAGCGGAAGAACGCGCGGCTATTGTTCGGGAGAAGGGTCGCGCTCCACTGATTGTTTGAATACCCCGGCGGGTTCGTCACGGTCGTCCATACCATCGGCGGCGCTGCGTTGGAGGATTGGTAAAGCCCGAAGTAGCCATTCTCCCCCGGCCACGAGAGGGTCAGAGCACTGCCCGCCGCATCCCAACTCGACAACAGTTTTGGGGCAGCGAGTTCGTAGATGGGCGTTGCCGATGCGGTGAGGATGGGGAAGTTGGCCCAGGCTTTCACGACATTGGCCGGGTTGGAATTGTTGTATTGCACCCCGTTGGCGGCGGAGCAGCCGATGATTTCGGAAATTTTTCCAGGCAAGCCAGCGCCGGCGCCGAAGTAAATCTGGTAAACGGGGAAGGTCTGATCGTAGGCGAGCCAGGAGCTTTTGTTGATGAGGTGCAGCGTCCCCCCAGCCACGCGCCCGCCGTTGAGGCTGTGGTCGAACATGTGGATCAGGTCGAAGCCGATGTCGCCGCCGCCGAGGTCGAAGTCCCAGTGGGGGCGGGCGAACAGGGCGGTGTTGAAGAAGCGCGCCCGGCCCTGAAAATCGGCCGCGCTGCTGACCCCGACGGTGGTGTTGGTCAGATCGTCGTAGTCGCCCAGAATCGCCAGGGTGGAGTTGATCACGTTGACTTCGCACGGCGCCGCCGCTTCAAAGCGGAAGCCCTCGATGGTGATGTCGCCCATGTGCGCGAAGCAGGTCGCGAACGGGCCGCGTCCGTTCTGCGAGATGCACCGCGTGAAGATGCGCGTGAAAATCCAGAAATCTTTGACGAGCAGTTCCGAACAATCGCCGAGGATGTAGGCCTCGTTGTTGTGTTCGATGAAATTCTTCACGGAGGATTCGTCGGTCTGGCTCAGGCGGCTTTGCGAGTCGTAATTGTCTATCCAGTAAGTCCAGTTAGCGTGGCAGTCCACGATCGAGCCGGACGAGCCATTCCCCACGACGAATCCTTTCCGTAGTCCAAACCCGTCCGCCATGTAGATGAAGTGATTCGTGCAAGTGAACGTGTCGAGATCCACGTAATACCAAGAGTTGGGCGAAACCACCCCGATCACGTAAACATTACCGCCCCGGCCCTGAATCGTGGGTGGATACGGTGTCAGGAGTGCGGCACTTTGATCTTCGTAGCTAAATGTGACGCCGACTAATCCGCTGTTGGCTTCGAGGGCGACGGTGGGCGGACCATCGGTCTGGGTCTGACCGGCGTAGGGTAGGAGGATTGCGCCCTTGGCTTTCCCGTCGGCACCCGGCCAGGTGCGGTGGCGCAGTTCGTAAGTGCCGCGCAACTCGACGCCACTCGGTACATCCAAGGTGCCGAGCAACTTGTATTTGCCACCAGGGAGAAACACGATGCCGCCGCCGCCAGCGCCCGCTGCGTTCAATGCGTTTTGGATTGCGGCCGTGTCGTCCGTGGTCGCGTCGCCCTTCGCGCCCCACGGCGGGTCAGTGACGACATACAAGTTAGTCCGGGCCGGCTGGCGCGACTGGTAATCCTGCCTCACTTTCGGCCAACTGACCTCCGGCAGCACGCTCGGCGTCGCACGCCGTCCGTCCACAAGCACGCGGTTGGCGCTCCCCGCGGTGAAGATGGATCGGGGCCGATTGAAGTTGCACCCGACGAACGTGGCGCGTTTGGCGTCGGCAAAAATCGTCGCGTGGTAACCGGAGCTGTTGAGCGTTGAATTGACGAGACCGAGCGTGCCGGAGAGTTGTCGCAGCGTGCCGTTAATGGCGCAATTCTGAAACTGCATTCGCGAGGGCCAATCGCCGCCCAAGATGGCCGCGAAGCCATTTCGCCCAGTAATTTGGCAGGTGTGAAACTGGATGAAACATGAATCACCCGCCGGTTGGGAGTTCACGCCGATATCCCCGTCGAAATCGAACTTCGTGAACATCAGCCCGGACTGCCCGGCCATTGCGGTCGCGAGCAGTGCCGTGCCGCAATTGCTGATGGACCCGGAATAAAACGTCGCGCCGCACGGTCCGTTGGTGCTGCGGTTGGCCTCGATCCCGACCTTGTAGCCGCTGATAAATGTGTCAATGCAGGTTTCGCCATCAATTCGCAACAGCCGGATGCCGGTGCCGTTCGCGCGCATCCACCCTGCGTGCGATCCGCCGGAAGCGGGCGCGCCGGGAAGCTTGGACGCCGGCCAGACGTCGGGATTGAAGTGGACATCTTCGAGGTGGCTGATGTCCGCGATCATGTCGAGGTCGAGACCCT
The DNA here is from genome assembly GCA_903828255.1 of uncultured Verrucomicrobiota bacterium. Taxonomy (GTDB): domain Bacteria; phylum Verrucomicrobiota; class Verrucomicrobiia; order Limisphaerales; family JADLHS01; genus CAIKLQ01. The sequence continues at coordinate 6,241 of CAIKLQ010000871.1, read as the reverse complement.
TGCGGAGCGGCGTGCCGATGAGCGTGGAGAAAATATGTTTCGCGCCGGAAGTGGGCGGAGCGACCTGGATTCCCTGGTAGGGGTTCACGAGGATCACGTTTTGCACCACGTTGTCGCCGTAGTCGCCAATGCAGTACGGATATGCGACGATGTTTGTAGGACTTTGTTCAGGATACCAGAGAGTCACGCCTTTGAGCGCCGTCGAGCCGCTCAGAAAAATGAAGGGCGTTCCGGTAGCCTGTCCGCGACCGGCATACACCTTGAAGATCGTTCCCACGGCACCGGCGGCGTTCGTGGTCCAATCCATCCAGTCGCCGTGCAGGGTGACCCCATCCGGAACTTGGAGCGTGCCTTGGAAGGCGTACTGAGCTGCCGGCACAAAAATCACACCACCGCCCAACGCCGCCACCGTGCCCATCGCATCCTGGAAGGCCCCGGTGTCATCGGTCACGCCGTCCCCTTTCGCGCCAAAATCCTGGGGCGTGCAGGCGGCCACGATAAGTTCTCCGGGGCTGAATTGCGGACGGACCACCCGCCAGCGGATCGGATCCACCGGCACATTGGTAGCGATGATGAACTTCTCCCAATCGGTGGCGGCAGTGCTTTGGTTGGCGATCAGATTGCCTGGCGACGCGGTCACGAACTGGTTGTTGACGCGGGCTTTCAACGCATACGCGCCGCCATCTTGGGCGATCAAATCAAACTGCTCCCACGGCCCAATGGCGGGACGATTCGCCACCAGCGCCGCCGCGCCGGCACTTTCGGCCGCGACGAAGCGGTCGTTGACCCTCGCCTTCAGCGCATAACTGCCGCTGCCACCGTTCAGGATCGAGAATAATTGCAGCGCCCCGGCATTGGTGCGATTGACGGCCAGATTCAGCCCGCTCGCAGCCTGCACCGTGACATAGAGATTGTTGGCCTTGCATTTCAGCGTGAAAGCGTCGGTGGGAGAAAACGGCTGGGCGTGGGCGCCCGAGCCAATCGCCAGCAGCAAGACAACTGAAAGCCAAGTCCCCTTGCGGACTGGCAAGCCCAGCGGGGCGTTGCATTTCTTCGGTCGCATACCGAGCGGACACTGTTCCGGGCCGGCGATTCCGTCAAGCTCGCCGTCGGATTCAAGTATGACTGGACGTGGCGGCCACGACTCTTGGCGGAGCGCGCCGGGGTCGTCCCCGTTCGCGTCCTCGGACCTTGACAGCGAGATTTTCGAGAACGAGGAGGAAATGCTATTTGCCGATGCAATAAAGCTTCGTTCCGGTGCGGATGAAGAGATTCCCAGCAGCTACGGAGATCGCGGCCCGAAGCCGGTCGTCGGTTGGGTCGCCCATCGGGATCGTGCGGAGGAGTTTGAATTCCTTGTCCGCGGCGACGATCATCACCTCGCCTTTGAAGTTCTGGAAATAAATTTTCCCATCTGCCCCCGTCGGGGAACATTCAATCTTCGGGCGCGCGACGAGATCGCCAATCCAATCCGGTTTGCCCGTGGCCGGGTCCACGCGGGCGAGCAACTTTTTCTCGCCGTTCAAAACGTAGAGCCGGCCTTGGTAATAAAGCGGGGTGCAGACGTCGCTGGACACGTCGCGATCGCTACTGGTCCAAGCTAGGGCCGAGTCATCGAGTTTGCCCTTGAGACCATGTTTGACGGTGAAGATGGGCGAACCTTTCGGGGCGCAAACCAACGCCCCATGTTCCGAGACCACCGGAGATGGCACCAGCCGCCAGTGCCCAATCTTGGTCGGATTCCACGAGCCCCAGCGCCAGAGTTCCTTGCCCGTTTTGGCGTCGTGCCCCGTCAGGCAGTCGCCACCGGAGATCAGGATTTCCGTCAGGCCGCCTTGGGTGAAGGGAATCGGCGTGCTGTAAGCCTCTTGGGATTCCGCCGCCGCATCGCTGGGCCGGATGTTCCGCCACAATTCCGTGCCCGTCTTCGGGTCGAGCGCGAGCAGATAGGACTCCCCCCGCCCGTCTTTCCGGCCCCGGCCATGCACCGGCTCGTCGCGGTTCAAAACTTGAACGTACAATTTGCCCTCGAACAGCGTCGGGCTGGCGCCGTAGGTCCATTGATAAGCGAACGGGCCGTAATCCTTCTCCAGGTTGCGCGTCCAGACCGGCGTCCCCTTGAAATCAAAGGCCGCCAGCTCCCCGGTGCCGTAGAGAAAATAAACCACCGCCCCGTCCGTGGTCGGTGAGGGCGAGGCGAAATTGCTGCTGTCGTCCCGGCCGAAGCCGGGCGCGACTTCGTTGTTCCAAAGCTGCTTTCCGGATTTCCGGTCAAACGCCATCGCCCGGAGCGTCTTCGTCTTCTCGTCGGTGGAACTGATGAATACCGCGTCGCCCCAGATGATCGGGGTGGCGGCGGATGGGCCGGGCAGTTCGGCCATCCACTTCACATTGTCAGTCTTTGAGAAAATGTCGGGCAGGCCTTTCTCCGCAGCCGAACCGTTGAAGTTTGGCCCGCGCCAGTGCGGCCAGTTTTCGCCACGGGCGGCGGTGGTGAGCAGGGCGGACAAGCAGGCGAGAGAGAGGAGTTTCGTTGATCGTTTCATGCGCTGGCGGATTCTTCGACGGCGGACGGAGATTTGCAATTCGATTTGTGTTCGCGGAGCGAGAGCTTCGGGTTTACCGCGGGATTTGGGACATTTTTGAAACCCTCGCGATTTCCTTAGCGCTGGTTTTACGCGAAAGTTTTGGCGGGTGGGAAATAGGCAACGGCTCGGCTTACGTCTTCAACGCGTCGCGCAGTTCCTGTTTGTAATCGCGCGTCGGTTCGCCGTAGCCGGCTTTACGGATGGCGAGGGCGGGGGCGATGATTTCCTTGCGCGGATCAATCTCGCGGCCGTAAATCAGCGGCCAGAGGCGGCGGCAATTGTTCGCCAGGTCGTGCCCCTGCTCCTCGTCAAATGACGGGCGGAACAAGTCCACGGCCAGTTGCAGCTCCTTGATGAGTTCGACTTCGGTGGGATGACCGGTCTTCGCCAACACTGTGCGAAACGCACGAACATCCTTGTCATCGAGCCGATTCAGTTTGGCGATGAGGATGTCAATTGGATGCGGGAAGATAAAGGTGACGTTGCCGACGCGCACTGACTTGGTGCGACCCTTCCATCGTTGGCTCGTGCGGAAGTTCAGTTCGCTGGAAACTTGAACATAAAAATCTGCCTGGTTGGTGCCGAGGCCGGCCTTGTGGACGATTTCGTCGAGCGGTTCGTAGTCCGAAAAAACATCCACATCAGCGCTCGTCAGGGCGGGATCAACGGCAATTTGCAGCGGCGCGGAACCAAACACAGTGATCGCCAAATCGCGGTCTTGCGGCAACAGCGTCGCGAGTTGCCGCAACATCCGTCCAGCGGGTGTCTCCAAATCAAGGGATGATGTCCAGAATGCTTCGACCATTGCGTTTCCTTGCTCGATGCGAGGCGTAGCCTTGATCCACCAGCCGGTTTGTTACTCCGGGATCATCCGCCAACCGCCCCGCCAGCCGCCGGTCGCGAGCGGACCACGGCAAGCCGTCCTCGCGCTTGATGAGCAGGCGCGCGGCGATGCGCGCCTTGCGCCAATACGGGTCCATCAGGCGGTTCAGTTCGGGGCTGAAATCCAGCGGCTTCATTCGATGGGAAATTTATACGCCAAATGGCCTTTTCCAGCAATGGCGTCCTTTGCAGTGCGGTTGGCCCGCACTGTAGCATCCGGCAAAGCTATTGGAGCGCGGCTTTGTGAGCCGCAGCAGTGCCGCCAAACAAGCGGATTTGAAGAATTTCCCCCGAGCCACTCTGACTGTGGATCCGCTGCGGGTCACGGACCCGCGCTCCGTTTCGTCAGCGGCTACTTGCGGTTGTAGGCCATGAAGTAAAGCACCGGCACGGCCATGCGGCTGATGAGGAGTGATGCGACTTCGCCCGCCATGAGTGAGATGGCGAGGCCTTGGAAAATCGGATCGGCCAGGATCACACTCGCGCCCACGACCACCGCCAGCGCGGTCAGCAGCATCGGACGGAAACGCACCGCGCCGGCATCCACCACGGCTTCGGCCAGGGGCATGCCTTCGCGCAGGCGTTGCTCGATGAAGTCCACCAGGATGATGGAGTTCCGCACCACGATGCCCGCGCCGGCCATGAAGCCAATCATCGAGGTCGCGGTGAAGAATGCGCCCATCGCGCCGTGGGCCGGCATGATGCCGACGAGCGAAAAAGGAATCGCCATCATCACGATCATCGGCGTGAGGAAGGAGCGGAACCAACCGACCATCAGCACATAAATCAGGACGAGACATGCGGCGAACGCCGTGCCGAGGTCGCGGAAGACTTCGATGGTGATGTGCCATTCGCCGTCCCACTTGAGGGCGGGTTCGTGATCGGTGAACGGCTGCGAAGCGTTGTAAACCTTGATCGTCGTAGCCGCCGACGTACGGCTGCCACCGGAATTGGAGAACTCGCCCGCATCGAGCTTCGCCAGCGCCTGGTTCATCTTCTGAATCGCATACACCGGGCTCTCGATCACGCCTGCCACGTCGCCGATGACGTAGGTCACGGGCATCAGGTTTTTGTGAAAGATGCTCTTGTCGTTGATGGTGCGCTCGACGGTCACGAGTTCGCGCAACGGAATTAGTGGCGGCGCACCCGTGGTCGAGCCGGGTTCGGGTAGGGCGTTGGCGTCGCCGGAGCGCACGCGGAGGGCGAGCAATTCCTCGGGACTTGTCCGGCTGGCCAGTGGCAATTGCAGGACGATATTCACGTCCTCCTTCTCGCGCGGCACATGCAGCAAGTCCACCGATTGCCCGCCGACCGCGATGGCCAGCGTCTGCGAGATCGTCTCCGCGCTGATGCCGTGGAGCGCCGCCTTTTCCTTGTCTATGACAAATCGGGTCTTGGGTTGGTCGTCTTCGATATACCAATCCGTGTCCACAACGCCTGCGGTGGTCTTGAAAATTCCGATCACCTTGCGCGCCAGAGCGTGCCGCGCTGCTTCATTCGGCCCGTAGATTTCCGTGACGAGCGTCTGCAACACCGGCGGGCCGGGCGGCACTTCGGCCACCGCGACCCGGGCACCGAACTTCGCCGCAATTTCCGCCACGCGCGGACGGACGCGTTTGGCGATATCGTGGCTCTGCGCCTTCCGCTCGCTTTTCGGCACAAGATTCACCTGGAGGTCCGCCACGTTCGCGCCGCGGCGCATGAAGTAGTGGCGCACGAGGCCGTTGAAATTGAACGGCGACGCCACGCCCGCGTAAATCTGGTAGTCCGTCACTTCGGGTTCGGCGCGCACGACGGCGGCGATTTCGCGCGCGGCCTGCGCGGTGCGTTCGAGGGCGCTGCCTTCGGGCATATTGAGGATGATCTGGAACTCGCTCTTGTTGTCGAACGGCAGCATTTTCACCTTCACCCAACCGACGCCAACGAGCGCCATTGCGACGAGCAACAAACCCACAATGCTCGCCAGAAAAATCCACCGCCATTTCGCCTGGGCGATCATCGGCCCCATGAACTGGCGGTAAAGCTTGGTGAAGAAATCTTCGGGATGTTCGGAGTGCAGATGGACTTGCCCGGCTTCAGCGGCGCTCGGCGTGCCTTCCGTGAGGCGAGCATACTTTTGTCCCCAGCGCAGGATGCGGATGCTGGCCCACGGCGTGACGATGAACGCGATGAGCATGGACCAAAACATCGCCGCGCTCGAACCGATGGGAATCGGTCGCATGTATGGGCCCATGAGTCCCCCGACAAACGCCATCGGCAGCACCGCAGCAATGACGGCGAACGTAGCGAGAATGGTGGGATTGCCGACTTCGTTCACGGCTTCAACGGCGATGGTGGACCAGTCGCGCCCCTTGTTCTGCGGCAGATGGAAGTGGCGGACGATGTTTTCAACGACCACGATGGCGTCGTCCACGAGAATACCAATGGAAAAAATCAGTGCGAAGAGCGTGATGCGATTAAGCGTGAAGCCGTAGAGATAAAACACCAGCAACGTCAGCGCGAGCGTCGCCGGGATGGCCACGCCGACAATGCCGGATTCACGCCAGCCGAGCGTCAGCCAAATCAGCACCATCACGCCGACCACCGCGATGCCCATGTGCAGGAGCAGTTCGTTGGATTTCTCGGCGGCCGTTTCGCCGTAGTTACGCGTAATCGAGACAGCCACGTCGGCAGGAATCACGCGGCCTTTGAGCGTTTCGACTTTGCGCAGGACTTCATGCGCCACGGCGATGGCATTCGCGCCCGGTCGCTTGGCGATGCTGAGGGTGATG
>CAIKLQ010000870.1 GCA_903828255.1 uncultured Verrucomicrobiota bacterium | reverse complement strand
TGGTGCGTTCGCCAGCAGGGGCAGCGCGGGCTTTCGCCGTCTCGTAACGCCAGCGCAGCAGGCGCCAGAGGCGGGTGTGATGTCCGCCACGCCACGCCTGCGGAAGTAAGGTTCGCCCGAGCCGCGCCACGTGCAGCCAACCATCCGCACCGGAAGCGCATTTGTCGAAAGGCGTCTCCCGAGCCAGAGCCAGCGTGGACTCAAATCCATCAAGCACAAACGACGGCCAATCACCGCCGGGCGGATCGAGCCGCAACAGCCATTGGAAACACACTTCGCCCCAGCGTTTCTGCGGATCGCTCTTGGCCCAATCCGGCCCAAAGATCGGATCCAACCGTTTGCGTTCTGGCTCCGGCATGACGGATTCGACCAGCGTGCCTTCCCAACGCGCAAACTTCCGGGCCAGCAACCGGAGCAACTCGAGGCCATCGGGATCGCGCAGTTCAGTGCCGCGGCTCTTCAGCCACTCCAGCCAAACCGGGCGCAGCGGGATCGCCGCCTCCGCGACCTCCACTTTGGCGGGATCCTTGGGAACGGCGGCGTAGTTGAAAGCAACTCCGAGATCGCCATCAAACTCAGTGTCATCCACCCAACTGCGCAACCGAAACGTCTTCGTGTTTCGCGGTTGAAAGACGGCCTCAAGTGACCGGGCCAACCGCTCAGTTGTGTCCGAAGCAAACGGGCCCGGGCGCGCCTGCGGTTCCAGGGGCAGCGTGAGAGCGCTTGCCGGCGCCAACCCCAAGGCATCCGCCATGGTCAGCTTCGGCGCTGCGACGGCGAGAATTGCTTCCAGATGTTTCTTGTCGGCGGCGGTGAGTTTCCCGCCGGAATCTCTGAAACGCTCGGCGCGCTGGCGGGCTTCGCCCTGGGCGTGGTTGGCGGCGGAAAGCTGCCGGAGCAATTCCAAGCCGGCACTGCGAACCGGTGCTGACTTGGCGGCCAACAGACGGTCGGCGCTCGCGAGGGTGTCGGTGTCGGATTGCTTGAGCAATAGCGCCAGCACGTGTTCGCGCAGATCTCCAGTTTTGCGGTCGAGCAGACTCTCCAAAAGCGGTACCAGTGGGGCTTCCAACAACTCCAGTTGCCGCAGCCCATGAGCCGCCACCGCGCGGACATCCGGACTGGCGTCGCCCAGCATTTGCGCCAGAGCCACCCGACCCGGAGCATCCTGCGCGGCCGACTTGGCCAGCTTCGTGGTGAGCAAGTGCCGCCCGTCGGGACTGAGCTTTGGAAGATGCCGCAGCGCCAGCGTGGGCGAACCATCGCCGCGATTGGCAAGAAGGCCTTCCAGCACAGTGTCAGGAGTCAGCGCGTATTGCTCCCACGGCCAGACGAGCGGCTTGAGTGCAGGCAATGTCTTTGGCAGTCGTTCGAGCAAAGCGTCCAGCGCCTCAAAAAGTCCCGCTGCGCGAACCGATTCAGCGGCCTTGCCGCGAAAGACCTTCGCTACTTCCGCAGCGACGCGCCAGTCTTCGTCACCGAGCAGCGGGATAAGTCGCTTGTGGGTCACGGCGCGGTTAAGAGTCCCGGTGAAGAACGCAGCCAGCCGGCGATGACTCGCGTGCGGATGCGTCAGCAAGTGGTCCAGGTCTTCAAGTTGGATTCGCCCGACGTCCTGAAACGCCTGCGCCCAAAGCCCGAAATACACCGTCTCCGCATCATTGCTGCGCAGGCCGGCGGCGAGGGCCGGCGGGTCGTCGAGGAACTCGAGAACTTTGCGGAGAACTTTTTCCACCTTGCCGCCGGACGCAGCGTCGTAGGGGAAACCGAACCAGCCGTTGAAGGCTTGCACGGTGGAACTGAAGCGAGCGAGCCGGTGGTCCAGGATCAACTGACCGAAGTGGTGGAACGACTCGGGAAGCGAGTTAGCCAGAGGGGAAAGAACCTTCGCCCGCGCGCCTTCCTCGCGGCCCGCTTCGAGCAAGAGCTTCGTGAGAATGGCTTGCATTTCCGGCCGACGCGAACAAAGGCAGGCGTGGATCAGATCATAAGTCATTCGTCCGATTTCGTCCTGACCTTCGGCGATGCGCTGCACCGTGACGACCAGTTCGTCGGACTCCGCGCCACCGAGGTCCATCGCCGCCGCCAGGAGGACGCCAAGGCAATCCGTGTCCAGACCGAGCGCGTGACCATGCCAGGCGGCGAACCACGGCAAGGGGCGGTTCCCAAAGTTGGCCAGCAGCGCGGTTGTTTTCGTCAGCCACTCCAGACGAAGCCCCAAGCCAGGAGCTTCGTTGTGGGGTGATCGCCACGCGAAGCCAGCGCGATAAGGAAGCTGTTGCATGAGTTGCCAGCCGGCTTCAAGGACTGCGCCCTTGCCGGGAAAAAGTCCCTCAAACAAAGCCGTGCGGTCGGCGACCGGAAGGTTGGCAAGCGCCTTGGCTTGCTCGAAATCAGGCTTCAGTTGCTCGGTCGGGATTTCGTGCCCCGTTGCGTCCACGCCGAGCAAAGCGCAGGCATTCAAGCGGAGATGGGCGGGCACGCGATCCACGGTGCTGAATAATTTCGCCTGCCATTCTTTGTCCTGGCAGGCGCGCAGTTGGTCGCGAATGTCTTTGAAGGGAAGCGGCACGATGGGAAGAGTTGCAGAGTTTGGTCAAGCTCCGGCCAGAAAAGTGAGGCGGACAAAAACGAGCCGGCTGTCCGGTGCCAGCCAGACTTGCCGGTCCAGTTCGCGCTGTTCCTCGCCGTCGAGAATGACGAGGTAGAGGCCGTCTTCAAAAGCCTGCCAGGTCGTCGCCGTGGCTGCGTCTTCGTCCACAGGCTGATTCAGGTCGCGGCCCCCGGGAATCACGCGCCCCGCCTCGACGCCCTCCGCAATCTGCCGCTCAGTCAGCACGCTGATAAAACGTTTATTCCGCTGCCGCGCACCAAAAGCACGGACCTGCCCGCAAACGACCCGGCGGATGACCTCGCGCAATGTGAGCGATTCGCCGCTGGATGAAAAATCGGGCGGCAGAGGCAATGCCCAGTCGGGAAGCAGCGGATTTGTCTGCCCCAAAGCGTGGATGCTGATGGTTACCTGGGCGTTCATCGTTGCGCGGTCGAAGGGTGCTAAACCACGCCCTCTTGAGTCAAGGGCCGCTGCAGCTCTCACGGAGCGCAAAGCGCCACGTTTCAAAGGAAGCGCCGGTGCAAGATTTGTTTGAAGAATTCAGCGTACCTTTGCCGACGACCGTGGAAACACTCGTCGACAAACTCTAGGCGTCGTAGGACAGGCGTCCCGCCTGTCTCTGGATTCTTGACAATGGAGACACGCGCGACGCCTGTCCTACGACGCCGGTTTCCGCTGCACAAAATGCAGCATCTCCTTCGCCGCCGAAACTTTCAGCGCGAGCGTCACGAGCCAGTAAAGAATTCCCGCTGCGATGGCCGGGGCGAAGACGGCGCCGAACTTCCGCCAGAGCGTCGCGTGGCCCAGCGCCCCTTCCCACGACCGCCACCCCCACCACGCCACCACACCCGCGAGCGCGGTCGCCAGCAACAGCGGCCCGATCGCTCGACGCAAAGATTGCATTTCCAGTTTGG
>CAIKLQ010000869.1 GCA_903828255.1 uncultured Verrucomicrobiota bacterium | reverse complement strand
TCACGCGGGAACCGGGCGTGCTGATGACGGTCTCCGTCGCGCGGGTGCTGGCGTTGAGGGCGGAATCCAATTCGATGCCGAGGTCTTCGAGTCCGGCGCATAAGCCGGCGCGGATGAGGGCTTCGTTCTCGCCGATACCGGCGGTGAAGACAATCGCGTCCGTCCCGCCCAGTTCAAAGAAATAGCTGCCGATCCAATGCCGCGCGCTCGCGATGAAGACATCCAAGGCGAGCTGCGCCCTGCCATCACCGGCAGCGGCGGCTTGTTTGACATCCCGGAAATCGTTCGACAAGCCGCTCAAGCCTTTCATCCCGGATTCCCTGGTGAGTTGGCGTTGCGCTTCGTCAACGGTGATCCCGAGCGTCTTCACGGCGTAGGGAATCGCTTCGGAATCGAGGTCCCCGACGCGGTTGTTGTGCGGCAGTCCGGATTGCGGGCTCATGCCGAGGCTGTTGCCGATGGCGACGCCGTCCCGAATGCCGGTAATGCTGGCACTTCCGCCGAGGTGGCAAGAGATGACGCGCAGGCTGGGCTTGGCGGCAGAAGTGTTCACGCCATCCACATAGAGGCGACGCGCCCGCTCGGCGACATCATTGCGCCCGAGCAATTCCGCCGAGCGTTCCGCAATGAACTTGTGGCTCGCGCCGTGAAATCCCCAGCGCCGAATGCCGATGTCGTACCAAGCTTGCGGCACGGCGTAGCGCATCATCGCCTCGGGCGCGAACTGGTAAAACGCCGTCTCGAACAAACCCACCAACGGCACGCCGGGCATGCGTTTCGCAAACAAACGAATGCCAGTGATGTAGGGCGGATTGTGCGCCGGCGCGAGGCCATTGAAGGCTTCCATCGCACCGAGCACGCGCTCGTCGAGTCGCACGCAACCGCTCACGCCTTTTGCGAGGACAGTTTTGAAACCGACGGCCGCAAGGTCGCGCTCGCTGGCGATGTGACCGGCTTCCTTGATCTGTGCGAGGCAATCCTCAATCGCCTTGGGATAATCGGTGACGCGCTCAAAGCCGCCCTTGTGCAAAAGGCGTTCGGCGCTGTTCGCAAAGTCGAACAGCCGCCACTTGAGCGAAGTCGAGCCGATATTGGCGACGAGAATCTTCATCCAATTTACGATTTCGGATTTACGATTTACGAGTTCTCCGGACTGACGGCGCGCTCCGGCAAATCGGCGCGCTCGTCAATCGTAAATCGTAATTCGTAAATTCACTGAAGCCATTTCCCGAGTCCGACCAATCCCTCATGCGGGCGCGGGATGACTTGCACGCTGACAACGGTGCCAACTTGCGCTGCAGCTGCCGCGCCGGCATCCGTGGCGGCTTTGACGGCGGCAACGTCGCCGCGGAAAAACGTGGTGACATAGCCACTGCCGATTTTTTCCCAGCCCGTGAGTTGCACGTTCGCGGCCTTGAGGGCGGCGTCCGAAGCTTCGAGCGACGCGCAAAGGCCCTTACATTCGATCATTCCGAGTGCTTGCTGTGACATAATTCTTTTCTGTTTGAGAGTTGATGGTTGAGGGCTACTTCGCCGGCGCGGTGGTGCCGAGAAACGTTTTGAGCAGGTCCTCGTGCGGGCGCGCGATGATGTGCGAGCTGACAAGTTCGCCGACTTTGGCCGCGGCTTTCGAGCCGGCGTCCACAGCGGCTTTCACGCTGCCGACGTCGCCCTGGGCCAGGACGGTGATCAAGCCGCCGCCGATGGGGATGGTTTTGATCAACTTGACGTTGGCCGCTTTGACCATGGCGTCGCTGGCTTCCACGCTGCCGACGTAGCCTTTGGTTTCGATCATTCCTAATGCTTCATTCATATTCTAGTTCTTGGTTGAGGTTTGAGAGGTTGGTCGTTGGATAATCATTTCAGCAATTCACACGGCGTGTCCGGCTGCAAGTTGCACGCGTTGCCTTCATCGGTGTCAATGTGGACTTCCAGTTTGAAACTGGGATCCACGCGGCAAAGCATCTTGTCGAGAATGATGCCGCAATCGCCGCCGATCCTGAGCTTCAGATTCTCGCCGTGCTTCACCCCGTAAAATTCCGTGTCAGTCGGATTCATGTGAACATGCCGCAACGCGCGAATGACGCCTTCGCGCATTTCGAAAAATCCGTTCGGCCCCATCAACATCCCGCCCGGCGTGCCCTTGATGTTGCCCGAGGCACGCAACGGAATTTCAAAACCGAGGGCGATGGCATCCGTGTAGGCGAGTTCCACCTGGTTCAGATTCCGGCACGGACCGAGGATGCGAAGATTTGAGATCACGCGACTGCGCGGGCCGATGAGCGTCACAGTTTCCTTCGCCGCGAACTGCCCTTCCTGATAAAGCCACTTGTGAACCGTGAGTTTATGACCTTTGCCGAACAGCGCCTCGACCGCCTCGGGCGTGAGATGGCAATGGCGGGCGCTGATGTTCACGACCAGCGGATTCGGCGCGCTCGCCGTGCGCGGCAATGGTTTCCCGAGACGCGAATACACCGCCTGCCGAACAAGATGTTCGACGACGGCTCGGTGTGGTGCAGATGCGGCAACAGCCATAACTCGGACAGTTTTGACGGATTCAACCGAATCGTCAACATATATCTTGCAAAATCTTCCAAGAACTACCAAACTCTGGCTCGAATGACAGCAGAAGAGCGCAAACATCGCCTGGAGAGCTATCTCCAAAAGGTGGAATTTGCGTCGCTGGAGGAGTTGTCGCAGCAGGTCGGCGTTTCAACCTCGACCGTCCGGCGCGATCTCACCGTGTTGGAAGCCGCCGGCGGGCTGCGCCGCACGCACGGTGGCGCCCGCATCGTTACGCCGAAGTCCGACGAGTTTGCCTTTTCCGCGCGCGACACGCATCAACTCGACGAAAAGGAAGCCATCGGCAGAGCTTGCGCGCAACTCATCCAACCAAACCAAAGCGTCATCATTGACGCCGGCACAACGACCTTTCACGTCGCGAAACATCTCGAAGAAAAATCACCGCAGATCGTGACCAACTCCCTGCCCGTGGCGAATCTTTACTCCGCTGCGGGTCGGGTCGAACTGGTCCTGAGCGGCGGCGTGATCTATCCGCGACTCGGCGTGCTGGTCGGCCCGCTCGCGGTGGAAGCGTTTTCAAAAATCCATGCCGACGTGGCGGTGATGAGCGCCGGCGGCATCACGCTGGACGGCCTGACGAATTCCCATGGCCTGCTGATAGACATCCAACTCGCCATGATGCGGGCGGCGCACAAAGTGATTTTCTGTCTCGACCACACCAAGTTTGGCCGCCGCTCCGTCTCGCCGTTGTGTGAACTAGCGAGCGTTCACACCATCGTGACCGACGGCAAAGCACCGACCGAACTGATTGAGCAACTGCGCGGAAAAGGCCTTGAAGTCATCGTCGCCCCGGAAACCTAAAGGCAAGTCACCAGCGCAGTTGATCGGCAAGGCCCGGGCGTGAATGGCCAGCCAACTGCTGCTGGCCGGCGTGGAGTTCGAGGAGGATTTCCAGTTCCAGGGCGCGCAACTCGCGGTAGGCGATAACGAGGAAATTGCCGCAGCCGCACGCGGGGTCGAGGAAGCGCTGGGCGGCGATCTTTTTCTGGAGGGCGCTGAGACGCTCGCGTTTGCCGATCTTGAGCTGGCTTCGCGCGGTCAAACTCGGCGCGGAGGTCGTAGAGGAACAGGGAGCAACGACTTTCAGGATGTTCCGCTCGGCGGTGTAGTGCGCGCCGATCCGCCGACGCTCCTTTGCCGCCATCACCGCCTTAAAGAGCGAGCCGAAAACGGCCGGTGAAATGGTTTCCCACTCGAAGCCGTAACAGGCGAAGAGCTTTGCGCGCATCGCCCTGGTGAAGGCGGGCAGCGCGGGGCGTTCGGCAAAGAGCCGACCGTTGATATAGGGAGCTTGGGGTTGGGAGCTTTATCGGCCACGACCCCAGCGAAAACAGCGGGTGATCATCCGCCCCCGCGCGCGCCCCGCTTTCCGCCGACTAATTGCGCGCCTGTTTCCCGGCGGCATCCAGACAAACACCTTCGGTGGTGCTGCGCACGTAAAGCCGCCCGCCAGTGTAGGCCGGCGTGGACCAGCATTTGCCGCCCACCGCCTGCATGCGGCTGACTTCGGTGTAGGCGGTCGGTTCGGCTTTGACGAGGACGAGTTGCCCGCGGTCGCCCAGCGCGACGAGGTGGTGGTCCACCAGGATCACATTGCCCGGACCGAAGCCTTCCTGGGACCACATTTCCTTGCCGGTCTGGAGTTCAAAACATTTCAACGCGGCTTTGTTGTATTCCTTGAAGCCGAAAATGCCATAGAGGTAGCCTTCCTTGAACACAGGCGTGCTCCAGTGGTTCACCAGTTTGTCCGTCTTGCGCCAGACTTCCGTGGCCGTGAATTCCTCGCCTTTGCGCGTGACTTTCACCAGACCGGCACCCACCCCGTAGCCCGCCGAACAATACACAAAGTCGCCGCACACCACCGGCGATGCGGCGGTGGAGGTCACATACTTGAAGGGATAATTCCACAGCGCCTTGCCGGTCGCCAGATCCACGGATAGCAGCCCTTTTTGCATGAAACATACGAGTTGGCGGACGCCGCCCAGCGTGGCGATGACGGGCGTCGCGTGGGTCATGCTGTCGTCCTGCGCTTTCCAAACCACCGCACCGGATTTCGTGTCAAAAGCCAGCAGCGATTCGCCCGGGCCACCGCCGGGAATGAAAACCCGTTTGCCGTCCACCACTGGTGAGGCCGCGCTCTGCCAGCGGATGTTCCGGCCCGCATGTTCCGTCAGGATGTCCTTGGACCAGACGACGCGGCCATCCTTCGCGTCGAGGCACTGGAGCAGGAGATGCGAATCGTACACGTAAACCAACCCGTCGTGGAACGTCGGCGTGGAGCGCGGGCCGTCGCCGCCGCCGCCGGAATCGCCGCCGCCGTCGTATTTCGCGGGGCTGAGGAGCGCGGCCCAGCGCTCGGTGCCGGTGGTCGCGTCCAAGGCCACGCACGCCTCGCGTTTCACGCCTTCAACCTCGCGGGCCACAATCGTGAAGACGTTGGCCCCGCCGACGGCAAACGAACTGAAGCCGGTGGCCGTGGGGGTTTTCCAGATTTGCGGCAGGCCGGTGGCTGGCCACGCTTTGGTGGGAAGTTTCTCGGAGGAGATTCCGTCCTGCTGCGGGCCCCGATACTGCGGCCATTCGCCAGCGGACACAGCGGCGGCGCAGAGCAGGCAACCAAGGATCAAACGAGTTAAGTTCGTCAGTTTCATAGGACGGAAGGATGTGATAGGGCGGGCGGAATTTCTACTGTTTATTTAAGCGTTCGAGAACCTCTTGCGCCAGCACTTCGTAGGCAGCGGACCCGGCACTGTACTTGTCGTAATGGATAATGGGTTTTCCAAAACTGGGCGCTTCCGCCAGTTTCGTGCTGCGCGGAATGACCGTCTCGAACACGCGCTCCCCGAAAAGATTTCGCACTTCGCCCACCACTTCGTGCGAAAGTTTCGTGCGGCCATCGAACATCGTCATCACCACGCCGAAAATTTCCAAGTGCGGATTCACGCCGGCGGCGCGCAATTGCGTCAGCACGCGGTTCATCATCGAGATGCCCTCGAGCGCGTAATACTCGCATTGCAGCGGCACCAGCACGCCGTCGGCGGTGGCAAAGGCGTTCAAGGTCAGGATGCCCAGCGACGGCGGGCAATCCACCAGGATCAAATCGAACTTGCCGGAATCCCGCACCGGCTGGAGCGCCAGGGCGAGGCGCTGCAAATGATTTTCCGAACGCGCCAGTTCCATGTCCGCGCCGCACAAGTCCACTTCGCTGGGAATAAGGGAGAGCCGCTCAAACGCCGTGGGCTTGATCCGTTCCAGCAGCGTCCCCTCGCCAAACAGCGGCCGATACGCGCTCGCGCCTTCGAGCTTCTCCACGCCGACGCCGCTGGTGGCATTGGCCTGCGGATCAAGGTCGAAGAGCAGCACCCACTGCCCCGTCGCGGCCAGGCACGCCGCCAGATTCACCGCTGTGGTGGTCTTTCCGACTCCGCCCTTTTGATTGGCGACCGCGATGACTTTGGTTGGCACGGGGCGGATTAAAGGAGAATTGGACGGACAGTTCAAGGTTTTCAGCGATCCAAGACCCAAGGACTCCAACGCCCGAACATCCACTCGCGACCACATGGGTTACTTGGGTGTTTGGCGTTTGGGTATTTTCCCGGGCTTGCATTACCGCCGGCGCAGTCTATTTTGGTCTAGGATAAACGACACTATGAAATTGATTCTTTCCACCCACAACGTAACGCTCACCAAAGCCATCGAAGATCACATCGTGGGCAAGATCGAAAAGCTCGACCATTTCGACAAGCGAGCCATTGACGCGCGCGTCACCCTCGAACACGACCACACCCGGGCCCCGGAAAAGCAATTTTCCTGCTCCATCCGGCTGGGCGTGCGCGGCCCGGATCTGTTCGCCGAGGACCGCGAAGAAGATCTCTACACGGCCATTGACCTCGTCGCCAAGAAAATCGAGCAGCAGATCAAGAAGCGGCACAAGAAGGAACTCGAACGCTGGCACAAAGAGGCCGCCCGCACCAAGCAACGCCTCAAAGGCGCGAATAGCTGACCGGTGGCCGAAAGTTGAGAGTTGATCGTAAGCTGGCGACGCGAACGTGCCCACCTCGCCTCAACTCTCAACCCGCAACCCGCAACCCCCTTTCATCCTCCGCGCCCGCGTCGTGATGCCGATGCGGCGCCCGCCGATCGCCGACGGCGCGATAGTCGTCGCAGACGAACGCATCGCCGCCGTGGGCCAGTGGCGGTCGTTGCGCAAACGCTTCTCCGGCCCCGCCACCGATCTAGGCGATGCGGTTCTGCTTCCCGGCTTGGTCAACGCCCATTGCCATCTCGACTACACGGACATGGCGGGGCTTTTCCCGCCGCGAAAAAGCTTTTGCGACTGGATCAAACTCATCACGACCGAGAAGGCGCACTGGACTTACTCAGACTTTGCGAAGTCGTGGCTGGACGGCGCGGGAATGCTGTTGCGCTCTGGCACCACCACCGTTGGAGACATCGAGGCCGTTCCAGAACTGCTGCCTGACGTCTGGGATGCCACGCCACTGCGGGTGATTTCGTTTCTCGAAATGACCGGTGTGCGCAGTCGGCGGAAACCTGAACTCATCCTACACGAAGCCATCGAGCGAATTGCGTCGCTGCGTCACGGACGTTGCGTGGCGGCGCTTTCGCCCCATGCGCCTTACTCCACCACGGCGCAATTACTTCGACTCACGGCCACGGCAGCTCGAAAACGCAAACTGCGCGTCGCCACCCATGTGGCCGAATCCGAGACAGAGTTTGAGATGTTCCGCGATGCCCGGGGCGAGATGTTCGACTGGCTTGCGCGCAACGAGCGCGACATGCGCGACTGCGGCAGCGTCTCGCCCGTGCAACATCTCGCCCGCCAACAGGCGCTCGGCCCGCACCTGCTGGCCATCCACGTCAACCATCTCGCGCGCGGCGACGCCACCTTGCTCGCCGGCAAGAAAGTCAGCGTCGTGCATTGCCCCCGCAGCCATGACTATTTCAAGCACGCGCCTTTCCCGTGGCGCACGTTGACGCGAGCGGGGATCAACATCTGCCTCGGCACGGACAGCTTGGCCACAGTCCGCAATCATCCGCACGACCAACT
This sequence comes from uncultured Verrucomicrobiota bacterium, assembly GCA_903828255.1. Classification (GTDB taxonomy): domain Bacteria; phylum Verrucomicrobiota; class Verrucomicrobiia; order Limisphaerales; family JADLHS01; genus CAIKLQ01. Next base: position 11,761 of record CAIKLQ010000869.1, on the reverse strand, counting down.
CGAATTAAGCCTGTTTCACGAAATGCGAGCGTTCGCTGCCACCCAGCCAGAGGTCGCACCCGAACGCATTTTGCGCCTGGCCACGATCGCCGGCGCACAGGCTCTGGGCTTGCAGCGCAAGGTGGGCGAACTCTCCCCCGGCGCATTTGCAGACCTCATTGCCCTGCCGTTTGCTGGAAAGATGGAAAACCTCCACACCGCTGTGCTGCATCACTCTGGGGACGTCACCGCCAGTATGATCGGCGGCGCTTGGATGCTAGCGCCCCGCTGACGGAGTGCCAGCCTCCGGCCCGGCGGGTCTCAAAGCCGATTCCGAGCTCCTCCAACCAACGCGCCGATTCGGCGATGGGCGCTCCACCGCGCATTTGGCTCGTAAATTGTAAATTGTAAATCGTAACTTCCCCGAGTGGATTCCTTCGACACCGAACTTCAGCAACGCCTCCTCGCCATTCGCGAGCAAGGGCTGCTGCGCGAATTACGCCGGGTGGATTCGCCCCAAGGCCCGCGCCTCATCATCGGCGGGCGGGAGTTGCTTAACTTTTCATCCAACGACTACCTCGGGCTGGCGAATCATCCGGCACTGAAAGAAGCCGCCATTCGTGCCGTCGAGAAATTTGGCGCGGGCGCGGGCGCTTCCCGACTCATCTGCGGCTCGCTGTCTCCGCATCACGAACTGGAGGAGACGCTCGCGGCGTTCAAGGGCACGCAGGCCGCGCTCACCTTTGCCACTGGTTCTGCCGCCGCGCTCGGCACAATCCCCGCGCTCGTCGGCAAGGGCGACACGATCATCACGGACAAACTGATTCACGCCTGCATCGTGGACGCCGCCCGGCTTAGCGGTGCGCAAATCCGCATCTTCGCCCATAACGACCTGAACGACCTGGAAAGCATCTTGAAGTCCGCCGACAACACACGGAACTCGGGACTCGGAACTCGGAGCAGCTCCAAGACGCTCATCGTCACCGAGTCGGTGTTCTCCATGGACGGCGACCACGCCCCGCTGGCGGACATCGTCGCCCTCAAAGATAAACACGGCGCGTGGCTCATGGTGGATGAAGCGCACGCCACCGGCCTCTACGGGCCCAATCGTCGCGGACTTGTGGAGGAACACGGCGTCAGCCACCGCATCGAAATCCAAATGGGCACGCTCGGCAAGGCGCTTGGCGGCAGCGGCGGTTATATTTGCGGCTCGCGTCCGCTGGTTGATTTTCTCGTCAACCGTGCGCGCAGCTTCATTTTCAGCACCGCGCCGGTTCCCGCCGCCGCTGCGGCCGCAACCACGGGAATACAACTCGTGCAATCCAGCGCCGGCGAGAAGCTCTGCGAAACACTCTGGACGAATTTCGCGGATTTCCAATCACCCATCGGCGATCGGCAATCGCCCAGTCGCAGCGCCATCATTCCAATCATCATCGGCGACGAAACTGCTGCCACCGCCGTCGCGGCCCAACTCCGCGAGCAAAACATTTTCATCCCCGCCATCCGTTACCCGACAGTTGCCCGCGGCGCAGCGCGATTGCGCGTGACGCTGACTGCCGCGCACTCAACCGACGACATCACCAAACTTACCCATGCCTTGAAAACCTTGGACATGGGACTTTAGAACCTGGACTGCGTGCCTAAGCTCACTCAACTCGATCACGCCCACGTCTGGCATCCCTTCACCCAGATGCGCGACTGGCTGGAGCGCGAGCCCATTGTCATCGTCTCGGGAAAGGGCGCGGTGCTGCGCGATGTTCACGGCAAAGAGTATCTCGACGCCAACTCCTCCATCTGGACCAACCTGCACGGACATCGGCATCCGCGGATCAACGCGGCGATCATCCGCCAGCTCAAAACGATTTCCCACAGCTCGGCGCTCGGGTTGGCAAATGAACCGGCGAGCTTGCTGGCAGCGCGTTTGACGACAATCGCCAATCCCGGTAGCCGCCAACGGAAGGCGGCGGACCCCAACTCCCCAGTCCCATCCGCCGCTTCGCGGCAGCGGCTACAAAAAGTATTTTTCAGCGACGACGGCTCGACGGCGATGGAAGTCGCGCTCAAGCTGGCCTACGAATTCACCCGCCGCACCCGGAGCGCGAGCGGCGCGCCCGCAGCCCGCCGGAAGCTTGCGCCGCGCTTCCTCTCGCTCGAAGGCGCGTATCACGGCGACACGGTCGGCGCAGTTTCGCTCGGGCACATGGATCTGTTCCACAAGGCTTACGGGGGGCTGTTGTTCAAGTCGGACAAAGTTATGGCGCCGTATTGCTACCGCTGCCCGTTCAACCGCGCCAAACCCGAGCGCGCCGACGCCCGGGAGTATCGCAAGTGCAACTGGGAATGTGTGGGCTTGGTGGAAAAGAAATTCCGCGCGCAGAAGAAGCAAGGAAACCCCTACGCCGGTTTCGTCTTCGAGCCGCTGATGCAAGGCGCCGCCGGTATGATCCCGCAGCCCGCCGGCTGGTTGCGCCGCGTAACCGAGATCGCCCGCAGCCACGGCGCGTTGCTGATTGCGGATGAAGTGATGACGGGATTTGGCCGAACCAGCCTTGTAGCAGCCGACGTGAGGAAGCTCATTTCAAAGCCTGCGCGAAAGTCAGAGCCACCTCACGGCGGCGGCTACGAAGGCTTATTCGCCTGCCACCACGAATCCGTCCATCCCGACTTCCTCTGCCTCGCCAAGGGGCTCACCGGCGGCTACCTCCCGATGGCGGCAACGCTCACGACGCAAAAGGTTTTCGCCGCTTTCCTCGGCGAGTATCAGGAGTTCAAAACATTCTTCCACGGCCACAGTTACACCGGCAATCAACTGGGCGCGGCGGCGGCCCTTGCGTCACTCGACATTTTACAAAGCGCGGCCTCCCTCGCTGCGCGGTCGGCGCTCGAAAACACCTTGGCCACAGAACTAACTTCCCTTTGGTCTCTTCCCAACGTCGGCGACATCCGCCAGGTCGGCTTGATCGCGGGGGTGGAACTCGTGCGCAACTTGCGCTCGCGCGAACCCTTCGCCCTCCGCGAACGCGCCGGCATCCGCGTGTGCGAAGCGATGGCGCGGCACGGCGTGCTGACGCGGCCCATCGGCAACGTGATCGTCATCATGCCGCCGTATTGCACCACGGCGAAGCAGGCGCGGCGGATGGTGGGTGCGCTGCGTCAGGCGGTCGAAGCAGTGCTTTAGAAAAACGCACCCATCCCGTGGGGTTTGTGTCACCCCAGACTGGACGTGGGGCTTCCGAATGCGCAATGCTTTACTCTGTTTCCAGAAACACATGAATGCTGAAGCCAGAATCCAGAAACTGCGGCTCGAACTGCCGCCAGCTCCGAAACCTGTGGCCGTTTACAAACCACTCGTCATCGCGGGCAACATGGCCTACGTCTCCGGACACGGGCCTCTCAAGCCAGACAAGTCGCTCATCACCGGTCGCGTGGGCGCGGACCTTGATCTCGCTGCTGGTAAAGCCGCCGCGCGGCAGGTCGGGCTTGCGATCCTCGCCACGTTGCGCAGCGAACTCGGCAGCCTGAACCGCGTGAAGCGCGTCATCAAGGTGCTCGGCATGGTGAACTCCACGCCCGATTTTCCAGATCATCCGAAGGTCATCAACGGTTGTAGCGAACTGTTCGCCGAGGTCTTCGGGCCGGACTGTGGCGTCGGCGCCCGCAGCGCGGTGGGCATGGGCTCGCTGCCGGGGAACATCGCCGTTGAGATCGAGGCCATCTTCGAGATCGAATGAGCGAGTGGTTCGCAGTTGAAAACGCGGGAGAAGTCCCCTCCCCTGCCCTGTTGCTTTACCCGGAGCGCATCCGCGAAAACATCCGCCGAATGATTCGCATGGCGGGCGGCGGACAGCGGCTCCGTCCGCACGTCAAGACGCACAAGCTCGCCGAGGTGGTGCGAATGCAATTGGAGGAGGGCCTCATCAAGTTCAAATGCGCCACCATTGCCGAAGCGGAGATGACCGCGGGCGCGGGCGCAAAGGATGTCTTGCTGGCTTATCCGATCGTCGGCCCGAATGTGGGCCGCCTGCTCGAACTGGTGAGAACTTTTCCCGCGACGCAATTTTCCTGCGTTGCCGATACCGCCTCCGCCATTCAACAACTCGCAAAAACATTTTCCGCTGCCGGACGCGAAGTGGAAGTGTTGCTCGACGTGGATTGCGGCCAGCATCGCACCGGCGTCGCCCCGGACGCGGATGCTCTGCGGCTGTATCGGTTGATCGCGAATTCACCGGCGCTCCGGCCCGGCGGCTTGCACGTTTATGATGGCCATATCCATCAATCAGCTTTGGCGGAACGGGAAACCGATTGCGCCGCGGACTTCGCGCCGGTCCTGGAATTCCATCGCGCGTTGCTCGCGGCCGGTCTGCCCGTGCCCCGGGTGGTCGCAGGCGGCACGCCCACGTTTCCGATTCACGCGCGGAACCCAGCCTTCGAGTGCAGTCCCGGCACCTGTGTGCTCTGGGATTTCGACTATGCCGAACTGTTTGCCGAGCTGGATTTCCTCATGGCCGCCGTCATGTTGACTCGCGTGGTGAGCAAGCCCGGCCCCAATCGTCTTTGCCTCGACCTCGGCCATAAAGCCATCGCCTCGGAGAAACCGCCGCCGCGCGTGAAGTTCTTGAACCTGCCGGACGCGACGGCGATTTCCCACAACGAAGAGCATCTCGTCGTGGAAAGCGCGGGGGCGAGCCGGCTCGCCGTGGGCGATTGTCTTTACGGTGTGCCGCGTCATATTTGCCCGACCGTCGCGCTCTACTCCGAGGCCACGGTGATTCGCCAGGGCCGCGCGAGCGAACGCTGGCGCATCACGGCGCGCGAACGGCGGCTCACGATCTAGCCCGGTTTTCGATGAGCCACGAAGCCAGCTTGATCCTGTTCGCGTTGCTCGCGGTCATCGCGCTCGTGGTGTTCATCGCGCGGTTCAAGCTGCATCCGTTTCTCGGCCTCATGCTCGTGTCCGTCGCCATCGGTTTTCATTCCGGCATGAAGCTGCCGGCGATTGCGAAGACGTTTCAAGAAGGCGTTGGCAACACGCTCGGCTTCCTGGGCGTCGTCGTTGGACTGGGGATGATGCTGGGCAAGATGCTTTCGGAATCCGGCGGCGCGCACGTCATCGCGCGGACTTTCATCCGCCTGCTGGGCGAGCGGCGGTTGCCTTGGGCGATGCTGGGCGTGGCGTTTGTGGTCGGCGTGCCGGTGTTGTTTAGCGTCGGACTGGTGCTCCTCGTGCCCATCGTTTATGCAATCGCGCGCGAAACGAACACGCCGCTGATGCGGGTCGCCATTCCACTGGTGGCCGGCTTGTCGGTCTCGCAAGGATTTCTCCCGCCGCATCCCGGACCGATGCTCGCCATCGAACAAATCGGCGCGGATGTCGGCAAGACGATTCTCTACGGCGCGCTGATTGGAATTCCCACCGCCATCGTCGCCGGACCGATCTTCGGGTCACTGGTTGGATCAAGACTCAAAGTTGACCTCGGCCATCTCGGCGAACGCGCCACACAGGAAGCGCCCCCGCACCATCCGCCGGGTTTTGCCCTCACGCTGCTGACGATTCTGCTGCCAGTGATGCTGATGCTGCTCGCTTCGCTGGCGGATTTGGCGTTGCCGAAAGACGACCGCCTGCGCGAGTGGGCGGACTTCGTCGGCAGCCCGATCATCGCGATGCTACTCGCGGTGCTGCTCTCCATCTACTCGTTTGGATATGCGCGCGGGTTCAGCGCCAAACAAATTCTGAAATTCTTTGAAGACTGCATCGGCCCGGCGGCCTCCATTCTATTGATCGTCGGCGCGGGTGGCGGCTTGAGCAAAATGCTCGAACGCGGCGGGGTCGGCGGGGCCATCGCGAACCTGGTGGAGCACGCACAAGTCTCTCCGCTGCTGCTCGGCTGGGCGGTGGCGGCGGCGATTCGCGTAGCCGTCGGTTCGGCCACGGTTGCGATCACGATGGCCTCCGCCATCATGGCCCCGGTAGCGGTGAACACCCCGGGCCTCAACCGCGAGTTGCTGGTGCTGGCGATGGGTGCCGGCTCGTTGTTTCTCTCGCACGTCAACGACGGCGGCTTCTGGTTCGTGAAGGAAAGTTTCAATCTCACCGTGCCGCAGACCCTCAAGACGTGGACGGTGCTGGAAACCTGCATCGGCCTGGTGGCGCTCGGTTTGGTGATGCTGCTCGCACAATTTGTCTGACATGAAAACTCGCCCCCTTATCTTCGACGCCCACCTGGACCTGGCGATGAACGCGCTGGAGTGGAATCGCGATTTGACGCGGCCCCTCACGGAGTTGCGCGCGAGCGAGGCGGGGAAAAAAGACAAGCCGGACCGTGCCAACGGAACGGTGTCGCTGCCAGAAATGCGGCAGGGCGGCGTGGGCCTCTGCGTCGCGACGCTCATCGCACGCGTTGAGCACAACGCCTACAGCCCCGTAGCCGGCTGGCGTTCGCAGGCGCAGGCGTGGGCGCAGACGCAAGGGCAACTTGCCTGGTATCGGGCGATGGAGGAGACGGGCGAGATGGTGCAAATCCGCGACGCGGCGGGATTGGAAAAACATCTAGCGCTCTGGAATTCAGCCAGCGCCACCGACAAAACCCCCATCGGCTTTGTGCTCAGCCTCGAAGGCGCGGATTCCGTTTTATCCTTGGATCATCTGGCGCGCGCCCGGGCGCAAGGGTTGAGCGCCATTGGTCCGGCGCACTACGGGCCGGGTGTTTGCGCGAACGGCACGGACGCCAGCGGCGGCTTCAACGCGAAGGGGCGCGAGTTGGTGAAAGCGATGGACCGGCTCGGCTTCATTCTCGATGTAACGCATCTGTGCGATGATTGCTTTTGGGAAGCCCTCGATTTTTTCCACGGCCCGGTTTGGGCAAGTCATCAGAATTGCCGAACGCTCGTGCCGCACGGGCGGCAGTTCAGCGATGATCAGTTCAAGGCGCTCTTCGCTCGCGGCGCGGTGATCGGAGCCGCGTTAGACGCATGGATGCTCGTGCCCGGCTGGGTGCGCGGGAAGACAACTCCGCAATCGGCCAACCTGACGCTCGAACGATTCGTGGATCACATTGACCATGTCTGCCAGCTCGCGGGCAGTTCGCAACACGCAGGCATCGGCTCGGACCTCGATGGCGCTTTCGGCTGCGAGCAAACGCCCGCTGATCTCAATACGATTGCGGACCTCGCAAAAGTTCCAGCCCTGCTCGCGGCCCGCGGCTACACCGCAGAGGATGTGGACGGCATCATGCACGGAAACTTCATCAGCTTCTTGCAACGGATATGGAAATGATTGGCTCAAACTTGGTGATCGGGTCGGCGGCCGGAGATTGCGCCCCGGCAACCTCCCCCACCATCGGGCGTGCGGTTTGCTCGCATCCGGCAGTTGGACCTTCGAGAGCTCTTCGTGCTCGGCGACGCAGACCCGTGGCATCAGAACACTCCGCCGGGTGGAGCGCCCTCTTCGTGTGATCCCTCGTTCGCCAATTCAGAATAGTGACCGCAGTTGTCGGGCTTCGCGCGGGCTCGCCGGCTCGCCCCCAACGCCCTGCCTCACGGCCCATTTGTGTTCCTTCGGTCGAACAAAAGTGGGCGGGCTTGCAGTCGGTAGTGATGGTGGCGGCAACCCGGGAAGTGGTGGGCGGGGAGAACAAACTGCACTGGGTGTTGACCGTGCAGATACGGGAGGACGCGAGCCGAGCGCGCACAGGTCCCGCGCTGAATCTCTTGCGCCGGGACAAGCCCAAGCGGCGAGGCATCCGCGGCAAACAACTCAATACCGGTTGGGATCAGGCCTATCGCTTACGCCTCCTCGGCGGCGAAATTTAGATGCGTTTGCCCTGGCAGTTTGATTCCTTGCGCTTGAAACAAATTGGGTTTAACAATAAAGCTCCGTTTGGATAAACGAGCTACCTGGAGATGAATTTATGCCATTTCATGGACTAACGCCCACGCCGAGACTCTCGGTGAACATATCGGAAGTACCCAAACCATTTTTGACCGCCTTAAACACAGGGCAAGGCCTACCCGGTATTTGAGATCGCCCCCCCAGCCAGAATCTCCGAGTTGGGAATGACCACAGCGCTCCTAAAATTTTGCCATTCGGGAGTAACATCCCGGCTTCTCAAATGCGCCAATGATCAGTTCGACCTTTATCCCGATGGTTCGAAGCTTTTGAACGCGATCAAAGCTGGAAGCGACCAAAATGGAAATTACCAAGTGGAAATAATAGTCCCAGAAGTCCAGGCAAGCGGGGCAACGGTCCGCTTTCCACTTCATTACGATCTCTTCCCACTCGTTCCTCGTGGGCCGAGGAAGAAACAAAGCGCCGTTTTCCGTTTTCTGCACAATCCACTGCCCTCTGATCGTTAAACCAATGACCTCACAAGAACGCATCCTCGCCACGCTGAACCATCGCGAACCCGACCGCGTGCCGGTTGATCTCTCGGGCCATCGCTCGTCCGGCATCATGGCCATCGCCTACGCTCGGCTGCGTGATTATCTCGGGCTGCCGAAAAAACCGATCCGTGTCTATGACCCGGTCCAGCAACTCGCCATCGTGGACGAAGACGTCTTGGAGCGGTTTCAGGTGGACACCATCGAACTGGGCCGCGCGTTCGCGCTCGAAGACAAATGGTGGAGCGAATGGACCTTGCCGGACGGCACCCCGTGTTTGATGCCCGTCTGGGCCAAGCCCGACCGCGTGAACGGCGAATGGGTTATCCGTTCTCAAAAAACCGGGCGCGTCATCGCCCGCATGCCGGACGGGGTGATTTACTTCGAGCAAACCTGGTGGCCGTATGCCGAGGCGGACGATTTAACGCGGTTGCAGGAGGAGCTCTCCGAGAGCATGTGGACCGCCATCGCTTCACCTCCCGGCCCGATCATCGCGGGGCCGGACGGCCTGACGCTCTTTCGCGAAGGCGCGCAGCGCCTGCGCCGGCAGACCGATCGCGCGATCATCGGCTTGTTTGGCGGGAATCTGCTGGAGATGGGCCAGTTTCTTTACCGCAACGACAATTTCTTCGTACTACTGGCCGGCGATCCGGATCGCGCGCACGAATTTCTGGACCGTGTCACGGAAATGCACCTGGCCAACTTGGAGCGTTTCCTCGGTGCGGTGGGTGAGTCCATTGACGTCATTCTCTTCGGCGATGATCTTGGGATGCAAAGCGGGCCGCAGGTTTCGCCCCGCATGTATCGCGAGTTCTTTTTCCCGCGCGAGCAACGGCTCTGGACGCGCGCGAAGCAACTCGCCCCGCACATCAAGATCATGCTGCACTGCTGCGGCGGCGTGCGCGAATTGCTGCCGGGCTTGATCGAAGCGGGCCTCGACGCGATCAACCCCGTGCAAATCACCTGTCGCGGCATGGACGCCGCCGGCTTGAAGAAGGACTTCGGACAACACCTCACCTTCTGGGGCGGCGGTTGCGACACGCGCGAGATCGTGAGCAAAGGCACGCCCGCGCAAATCCGCGAGCATGTGCGGCGGCAAATGGACATCTGGCGGCCCGGCGGAGGTTACGTCTTCCAGCAAGTCCACAACCTCATGGCCGACGTGCCCCCCGCGAATATCGTGGCGATGTTTGATGCGGTGAACTGAGCCAACGGCAGAGGTTTTTCCAGGAATCCGAGGCCGTTCTAGTGCGGGTGCGAAGGGAATTGGCGGTCACGAAACATGGCGGAGCGCGGTTGGGTTTTCCGCAACTAGCCGCAGCGCGTTGAAAAAAGCCGCGGCGCTAGAATTGTCAAAACGGCTACTCAGCGCGCAGCGGCGACGGAGTTTCGCCACCACCGCGCCACGCTCCGAGTCACCGCCACTTCCAGTAGCACCTATTAGCAAGCTGCGCTGCTGCGAGCCGGGTCCCACTCGCGCTCCGTTGGTCGTATGCAGTGGTGTCCAGATGTGCCGGCGATCCGGGCGGAAAATAATTCAGGCTTGCGTGAAACCGGGAAATGTTTTGGACTGGCTTCGGTCGGGACGACCAGCCACTTCACGTTTATGAAATTCATCCACGAGGATTTTCTGCTGACCACGCACACCGCGCGCCGGCTGTATCATCAATTTGCCGCCAGCGAACCGATTTTTGATTATCACTGCCACCTGCCGCCGGCGGATCTGGCGGAAAATCGCCAGTTCAAGAACCTGTTTGAAATCTGGCTTGAAGGCGACCATTACAAGTGGCGGGCGATGCGGGCCAACGGCGTGGCGGAAATGTATTGCACAGGCGACGCAACCCCGCTGGCCAAATTTCAGGCCTGGGCGGCCACCGTGCCGCAAACGTTGCGCAACCCGCTGTATCACTGGACGCATCTCGAACTGCAACGCTACTTCGGCGTTAATGAGCTGCTCAATGAATCCAGCGCTGTCCGCATCTGGAAGAAGGCGAATCAGCAACTCGCCCGCCCCGAACTCACCACCCAAGGCATTCTGCGAAGCTTCCGGGTGACGACGGTCTGCACCACGGATGATCCGATTGACGACCTGAAACATCACGAAGCCCTCGCCGCTTCCGGCCTCGCCACACGCGTGCGCCCGGCCTACCGCCCGGACAAGGCACTCACCGTGAATCAACCCGCCGCGTTCAATGAGTGGGTCAACCACCTCGCCGCCGCAAGCAACACGGACATTGGAAATCTTTCCGCCTTCCTCGACGCCTTGCGCGCCCGCCATGAATTCTTCCACGCACACGGCTGTCGGCTTTCCGATCACGGCCTGAAACACTGTTTTGCCGATTTCCCCAGCGACAAGGTCGCGGCGGCGATCTTCGCCAAGGCACGCCGCGGACAACCCGTCGCTCCGCAGGACCACGCGAAGTTTGCCGCGTTCATGATGCTGTTCTTTGGGAGACTGGACGCCGAGCAAGGCTGGGTCAAACAGCTTCACGTCGGCGCCCTACGCAGCAACAACACCCGCGCCCTGAAACAGCTTGGCCCGGACACCGGCTTTGATTCGATCGGCGACTTCCCGCAAGCCGAAGCGCTCGCCAGCTATCTCGACCGTCTGGAGCAGGAAAACGCCCTGCCCAAAACGATCCTCTACAACCTGAATCCGGCGGACAATTACGTCTTCGCCACGATGATTGGGAATTTTCAGGACGGCAAGACCCCCGGCAAGATTCAATGGGGCTCGGGCTGGTGGTTTCTGGATCAGAAGGAAGGCATGGAGTGGCAACTCAACGCCCTGTCCAACCTCGGCCTGCTCTCGCGTTTCATTGGCATGGTCACCGACTCGCGTTCGTTCATGTCCTACCCGCGTCACGAGTATTTCCGCCGCGTGCTCTGCAACCTCATTGGCCGCGACGTCGAGAATGGCGAAATCCCCAACGACGACAGCTTGATCGGCCCACTGATCCGCAATGTCTGCTACGCGAACGCGGAGCGTTATTTGAATTTGCCGGGTGAGGTGGGTTCGTCCAACAGCAGCCGCCCCCAACAAAACCAGGCTAAGGGCCGCACGAAAAAACCCACCACCACCGTTTGAATAGGATGGCTGGATAACTTCTCATTCGGAGCACCCAGGCTTGGGAATTCTCGATCAGGCAGTCCTCCGGGTGATGGCGGAAAGATCCAGGGCGGAAAAACTCTTTCACTTTTTTCTGCCATGGATCTTTCTGCCGTTGCTTCCCGAATCCCGTTGCGCTTCGCCAGGGGAGGTCGGGGCTGAGCTAAATTGGAACGTAACCGATCGCATCGCTTACCGAGTGGCGAAGTGATCAACGAGCTGATCGCTTAGTGAAACCGGATTTCAACCGCGGGCTCAGACAATCTTGATTTTCGACAAGGCCTCGCGCGGCTTGGT
>CAIKLQ010000868.1 GCA_903828255.1 uncultured Verrucomicrobiota bacterium | reverse complement strand
GGCGCGCGGCTACCAGTCTTGGGCACGCATGGCGAGCGAGGGCAAGCTCACGCCTGCCACCGCGCAATTCTGGGGCGAGAAACCCACGGAGGAGCTTTACGAAATGGCCGCCGACCCGGACAGCGTGAAGAACCTCGCCGCTGACCCGGTACACCGCGACGTGCTGGAGCGGCTACGCGCCGCGCTGAAAGAACACACGCTCGCCATCGTGGACAACGGTTTCCTCCCGGAAGGCTCGGCACTGGAAGGCTACGAAGCCTCGCGTCAACACGGCGCGTATCCGTTGGCGCGGGTGTTTGAATTGGCGAACCTGGCTTCGGAACGCAACCCGGCGAATCTCGCGAAGCTCATCGCGGCCCTCGACGAACCGAGCGAGCCGATGCGCTGGTGGGGCGCGCAAGGTTGCGCGATGCTGCGCGAAAAAGCGCTGCCGGCGGAAGCGGCGTTGCGCGGCCGGCTCGATGATTCCTCCGGCGCAGTGCAGGTCGCGGCGGCGGAGGCCTTGGCACGGATTGGCCGCGTGGCACTGGCGTTGCCGACACTTGAAAAACGACTGGCCGACACCAACCAACCGGCCTTCGCCTTGCAAGCCGCCAATGTGCTCGATCGGTTGGGCGAAACCGCGCGCCCCGCATTGCCGGCGATGAAGCGGACGCTGGCCGGCTTGCCGGAGGCGGATGAAAGCAGCCGGCTGGAAGGCTACTTGCGCCGCATTCTCGTTTATTCGGTGAGCGTGCTGGAGGGCCGGACACCGGCGCTGGTTTTTCCTGCAGTTGCCCCGGCTAAGCCATCCGCGCCCGGCGCAAGCAGCCGCGCGGAAGCCAGCAGTCGCGCCGAGAAAAAAGCCACCGACCTGCGTATCGAGCCAGACCGCGCCTTGCCCAACGTCCTGCTGCTCGGGGATTCCATTTCCATCGGTTACATGCTGCCAGTGCGCGCACTCCTGCGGGGCAAGGCAAATGTCTTTCGCCCGGTGAACGCCGACGGCTCGGCGGAGAATTGTTCAGACACCGGCAAGGGCGTCGCAGAATTGGATCGCTGGCTCGCGCTCCAACCGAAGTGGGACGTGATCCATTTCAACTGGGGACTGCACGATCTCAAACACATGAAGCCCGGCGCAGCCAAGCCCACCACTTCCGAAGATCCGAACGATCCGCCGCTCCGGAATGTCGCCGACTATCGGGCGAACCTGGAAAAAATCGCGACCCGATTGCAGGCGACTGGCGCGCGGCTGATCTTCGCCACCACCACGCCCGTGCCGGACGGCGTGAAGGGAGTGTTCCGGGCTCCGGGCGACCCGCTGCGTTACAACGCCGCGGCGCTCGAAGTCATGCAGACCAAGGGAATTCGCGTGAACGACCTGTTCGCGCTGGCGCAGCCTCGTCTGGGCCAGTTGCAGTTGCCCCGGAATGTTCACTTCACCGACCAAGGATCGCAGACGTTGGCGGAACAAGTGGCGGCGGCCATCACGACGGAACTGGCTCGCAAGCTCACGGAGCAGAAGTGACAAGTCGCCGAACCCGGGAAGGAACTGCTTCCCGGTCCCACCACGGAAGAACCCCTGCGCAAGATCTCCATGACGAACCCGCTGCCTTGGCTACAGTGAAATCTGCGGACTAGAACATTCGTCCCGCCTCCCATAGTTTGGACCGCGCCATGATGACCATACTTCGCAGTCGCCTTCCCAGCCGCCGCTGTGCGCGAACTTTTCCCAGTGTCGCCTTGATCCTGTTCGGGTTGTCGGTCTTGCCGGCTGCGGCCGCCACCACGAATGCGATTCGGTGGTGGGTGAGTTCGGCGGATCGGAAGCAACAACTCGCAGAGCAAGCGCCGCTGGAGTGGCGGGCCGGAGCGGGCTCGCCAGCGTCGCGCATCGCGATCAATCCCGCCATCACTTTTCAGACGATGCTTGGGCTGGGCTCGTCGCTCGAACCCACCACCTGCTCGAACCTGTGGGCAATGTCCGCCGCCGACCGCGCCGACACGGTCGAGCGCGTGGTCAGTTCCACCGCCGGCATCGGCATGAATTTGATGCGCGTCTGCATCGGCACGCCGGATTTCACCGGCGACCCGTGGTATTCCTACAGCGATTTGCCGCGCGGCGAAACGGATCCGGAGTTGAAACACTTTTCGATTGAGAAAGACCGGGCCTACATCCTGCCCGTGTTGAAACTGGCCCGCGCGAAGAATCCGGAACTCCTTTTCTTCGCCTCGCCGTGGAGTCCGCCGGGCTGGATGAAGAGCAACGGCACGATGATTGGCGGCGAGTTGTTGCCGCGCTGGTATCCGGCCTACGCCGATTATTTCATAAAGTTCATCCGCGCTTACGAGGCGGAGGGCATTCCGATTTACGCGGTCACCGTCCAGAACGAACCCGGCGTGGATCGCGCCAAGGAAAAGAATCCCAAGTGGCACTATCCGTCCTGCCACTGGACCGGCGAACAGGAACGGGACTTCATCCGCGAGCATCTCGGGCCGGCGCTGCGTCGGGCGGGGTTGAAGACGAAAATCTGGTGCTACGACCACAACTACAACGCGAAGACCAGCGGCGACGATCCCGGTCTCGATTACCCGCGCACGATCCTTCGCGATCCGCGAGCGGCGGCGTTCGTGGATGGCGTGGCGTTCCACGGTTATGAGGGAAAGCCGTCCGCGATGACCACGTTTCACGCGGAGTTTCCGAACGTGCCGCTCCATTTCACGGAAGGCTCAGTCTTCGGAATCGGCGGCGCGGTGGACCTCATCGAACGGTTGCGAAACTGGGTGGCCAGCTACAACGCCTGGGTGCTGATGCTCGACGACCACGGCAAACCCAACAACGGGCCATTCGCGGCTTCGCGCGCGACGGTGGCTTTGAACACGAAAACCCAGAAAGCCGAGTATCTGCTCGACTACCACCTTTACGGCCAGTTCATGAAATTCGTCACCCGCGGCGCGGTGCGCGTGGACAGTGGGGAAAGCACGCGCAATTTCGCGCACGTCGCGTTCCGCAACCGAGAAGGCCAGATCGTGCTGGTAGTCGCAAATGCCGAGAGCGGAGAGAAACTTTTCGAGCTGAGTTGTGCGGGGCGGACGGTTTCGGCCCGTTTGGAAGGCAAGTCGTTGCGACCTTTCTCTGGGCGCAATAGGCAGCACTTCAGCGTCGCCAGTGGCTCGTTAACTCGAATTCCGCAACTGGAATGGGGGGACAACAGGCCGCGCGATGGTAGCGCAGGCTTCCCAGCCTGCTGTATCGCGGGTTTCCAAACCTGCGCCCGGTTGAACCTTCTTAGTCGCCACGAATGGCGGACGCTCTGCCGACTGAGAAGTCGGCGATACAGCAGGTTGGGAAACCTGCGCTACTAACTTTCGTCGCCCCATGTCGGAATTCGGGTTCATCGGGTTCAAACCACGGATCGCAAGCTGGCCTCGGGCGCCGAGCCGGCCTGCCGTGGGCCAGCCGTCACCCGCGGTGGCGCCGCTGGCGATCCCAGTGGTTTTCTGAGGAGAGGTTTAGCAGGCCGCCAGGGCCCAAAGCAACCCGCTCACTTCTGATTCTGCGTGTAGGAATTTCCTACAAAACACCGGGTTTGTAGGAAGGGAGGCAAGGGGAAAATCCGAAATCCGAAATCCGAAATCCGAAATCCGAAATCCGAAATCCGAAGTCCGAAGTCCGAAGTCCGAAAGCCGAGATCCGAAAGCCGAAACCAGCCCGTGGCGTTAGGCCGCAGCTTCACCGGAAATCCCCGGCTGCCACCGAACAGGTTTCGGATTTCGGATTTCGGATCTTGGATTGTCGTGGCTGGTGCCGGCAGGCAACTTATCGCGCCACCTTCACCGTCACCGCGCTCCCGCCTGCCACTGCCGGTAGCGGACCTCCAGTTCGGGCGTGGTGCGCACGCCGAGCTTGGCCATCAGCCGGGTCTTGTAGGTATGCACGGTCTTTTCGCTCAGGCCCAGGCTGGCGGCCACTTCCTTGTTGCTCAGTTGTCGGGCGATCAGCCCCAGCACTTGCAACTCCCGATCGCTTAAGCCGCCGGCGCCAGCCGGATGGTCACCCACTTCCGGCGGTGACGGCAGTTCCAGCGCCTGGGACATCAGTTCGGAACGCAGCGCCCGGCTGGTCACCATGTGGCCGGCGTGGATCTCGCGGATGGCTTGCAGGACGCTGTCAATCGGCTCGTCCTTCATCAGGTAACCCCGGGCGCCGGCCCGCAAGAGCCGCCGGGCGTAGAGCGCCTCGTCGCACACCGAGAGCACGAGGGTCGGCGGCAGCGCCTGCTGGCTGCGCAACTGTTCGAGCAGGCTCCAGCCGTTGCCGTCGGGGAGGTTCAGGTCGAGCACCAGCACATCGGGCTTCAACGCTTGCGTCAACCGCAGCGCGTCGTGCCAGGTCGCGGCCTCGTCGGCGACGCGCAGGCCGGGTTGACAGGCGATGGCGGTGCGCAAGCCTTCGCGCGTGGCGGGGTGGTCTTCGACAAGGAGCACGCCGATGGCCGGCGGCGCAGCGGGAGGGAGGGAAGAGTTCATGAATGGGATGATCGGGGGATTATCAGTTGCACCACCGCGCCGCGCACGCCGGGACGGAAGGTCAGGGTGGCCCCGAGCAAGGCGGCGCGCATCTGCATCTGGCGCAAGCCCAGGCCGGCTTGCCATTGGTCCGGCGCTTGGGGCGCGAGGCCGTCGCTGGAAATCGAGAGGATGAACTGGCGGTCCTCTTGCAGGCAGTCCACCCAGATGCGCCGCGCCTGGGCATGGAGGGCGGCGTTGATCAGCGCCTCGCGGATGATCCGGATGATGTGCGCGCCCTGTTCTGGGGACCAAGCGGGCAGGGCTTCGCCCAGGGAAAGCTCGCAAGTGAAGCCGTAGAGTTTCTCCAACTGGCGCACATGGCCTTGCAGCGATTCCTCCAGCGGCGCCGCCACCGGCTCGGAAACCGCCAGCAAATGCGACAATCCCCGGGCCTGGCGCGCGGCGGCGGCGGCGAGGGAAGCCAGGTTCTGCAACCGGCCCGCCATGATCGGAGAAACCGCTTCCTGGGCCACGCCGGCCAGGGCCGCGGCTTCCGCCTGCCGGGAAACGCCGATGAGATCCTGACAGAGGGTGTCGTGCAATTCGCGGCCGATTCGGCGGGACTCCTCTTCGCTGGCGGCCAGCGCGGCGGAAGTGGCCTGGCGCCATTCCTCGGTGCGTTGCTCCAGGACGCGGGAGACGGCGGCGTGGGTGGCACGTTCCTGCTCCAGCATCAGATCCTTCAACCGCCGGGCTTGCCGGCGATGCTCCCAGTTGGACCACGCCAGCCAGTAGCCCCCCAGCAACGTGGTCGTGATCAGCAAACCCAGCAGCGCCCGCCAAGCGACGTTCTCATGCCACGGGCGGAAGACGGAAAACACCCGCCGTGCCGGCGCGGAATAAACCAGATTGAGATTGATGGCTTGAAGTTCCAGCGCGTAGTCGCCCGGCTCCGGTGGGGTCCAATCGAAATCCGCTTTGCGGGTGATGACGTCAAGGATCGGGGCGGTTGGCGTTTGCTGGCTGCCCAAGCGACTGAGGCGCACGCGGAACTGGCGCTTCTCCGGGGCGGACAGCCAATCCGCCGCCTCATAGCTGAACGTGACCGGCTCCTCCGCGCGCAAGCGCGGCGGCGCCGCGGTTTCCGGCAGCAGTTTGCCGCCCGCCCGGATTTGCCGGAGGCGAACCTGCGGCGCGACCGTTTTGCGGCGATAGCACGTCACGCCGTCCTTGGCGGTAGCCAACCATAATTGGCCGGCGGCATCCTCCGTGATGGCGAGCACGGCGTTGCCGGCCAAGCCATCCCGCGTGTCGAGCGTGGCAAACGCCTGGCCATCGAACACGCACACGCCCTGCGTCTCCGTGCCGAACCACATCAGGCCGTCGCGGCTCTGGTAAATCGCGGTGATGCGGCCCGCCGGCAGGCCGTGTTCAGCAGAGAGATTGCGGAACTGGCCTGCTGCGTACCGCGCGACGCCTCGGCCCGTGCCCAGCCACACCGAGCCATCCTTGGCTTGATACAGCGAGCGAATCAAGTTGGAGGGCAGCCCGTTTTCCGCTGCAAAATTTTGGATCTTGTCCCCCGTGATTTTTGAAACTCCGGCGGGCGTGCCCACCCAAGTTTCCCCGTCGCGCAGGCAGAGGATGCAATTGACCTCGTTGTGCGCCAGGCCGTCCGCCGGGGTGAAAGTCTTGGAGACCGTCGCCCCCGCCGCATTGGTTTGCACGCGAACCAACCCGCCGCCCGACCACGCAGCGCCAAACCACATCGTCCCGTTGGTATCGCTGGCGATGGCCATCACCCAGCGGTTCGTGAGCAAGCTGCCGGGCAGCACCCGGGTGCCATCGAGGCGGAGCGCGCCTTTGTCGCAGCCAACCCACAACACGCCCTCGCTGGTGCGGTGGAGCTTGCGGGCGTAGAGGCCTGGCAACACCGTCGTGAAGCCGTGGCCGTCGTAACGGCCTACGCCGCCCCACTGCATCCCCAGCCACACGGCATCTGGATCCGCGCCCAAATCGAACAACCGATTGTCCGCCAAACCATCCTTGGTCGAGTAGTTCGCCACGCCGGGATCAAACCGCGCCACGCCGCCCTCGGTACCAAACCACAGCAAGCCTTCCGGCGTCGCCACGATGGACGAAACGTCACCGCCGCCCAGGCCCTCATTCGCGTGGAAATTGATCATCTG
Organism: uncultured Verrucomicrobiota bacterium; assembly: GCA_903828255.1. Taxonomy (GTDB): domain Bacteria; phylum Verrucomicrobiota; class Verrucomicrobiia; order Limisphaerales; family JADLHS01; genus CAIKLQ01. The sequence continues at coordinate 3,548 of CAIKLQ010000868.1, read as the reverse complement.
CTGACCGTGAAGGACCGACACCCCCCGCTGCGTGCCGAGCCAAAGCCGGCCATCTGGCGCGGCGTAGAGGCAGCGAATCCAACGGGGCACGGATTGGCCAGCGGCCAGCATCGGCGTGAAACCGTGGCCGTTCCATTGCACCAGTGAACCTACCGTCGCTACGCGCACGCCGTTCGTAGTCGAACATTCCAGCGCGGTGACTTCATTGCCGCCCAAGCCATCGGCGGCGGTATAAAGGCGGAAATGTTGCCCATCATAACTGGCCAAACCGCCGTGAGTGCCGATCCAGATGACGCCGTCCGGAGTCTGGCCCAACGTGGTAATGTCATTCTGTGTCAACCCATCCGCCGCCGTGAACCGGCGCAGGCGCTGGCCGTCGCAGACCGCCAAGCCGTAGGCGGTGCCGATCCACAATTCGCCGGAACGACTGACCAGCAGGCTGGTAATGGCCTCGTCCGGCAGGCCGTTGGTGAAAGCGAAATTCGTCACCGCGCCGCCCGAGTAACGGCGGATTCCGGCATAGGTGCCCAGCCAAACCGTCCCGTCCGCCGCCACCGCCATCGCCGTTAACGCCTGTGACTCGGTGCCGGGAACCGTGACAAAACGCAGGCCATCGTAGTGCCCCAGGCCGCCAGCGGTTTGCAGCCACAGGCCGCCGCCGCGGGACGGCGCAATGGCGCTGACCCGATTGTTCGGCACGCCGTCCAGCGTGTCGTATTGCTGCCACACGCCTTTCTTGAAGGCGGCGAACCGCGCGTCCACGTTTTGCTGGGATTGGCCGGCCTCCACCGCGAGGCGCGCTGGCGCCGCGCCGCCAGCCGGCGAATTGGTTGTCGCCGCCGGGCGGCAATCACAATAGCCGCGCGGCGTCTGGCAGCGCACGCGGTAAGTGCCGGGCCGCAAGTTCACGAACCGATAATGCCCCTTTTCATCACTCAACGTGGTTGCGACAACCGCGCCGTCGCGCACCGCTTCCACGGTGATCTCGCGATGCGGACTTTGCTCCGCGTCCAACATGGTGAGACTGCCGGCCACGCTCACCGACGGTTGCAAGGTGGCATCACGAACGCGCCGCTCCCCGGGCTCCAAGCGCTCGGCAAGCCACCAACAGCCTTGCTCCCCCGCCGTGAACGCGATGTCGCACGACTCGTCGCGCTCCAGCAACAGGCTCAAGTGATAAGTGCCGGAATCATCAATCCCGATCCGTTCGATTTCCCGCTCGCCCTGAAACACGGCGATGGTTACGTCGCGGCGAATCAGTTTGCCGTGCGCATCCAGCACCTTTCCGGTGAGGACGGCGCGCCGCGGCGGTAACACGCGCAAAGCAAAGCCGGGGGCGAGACCCAATTGATCCACCCGCGCCAGCAGGCGATTCGTGCCGGCCCGCAATTGGCCCGTCAACACGAGCGTGCTCCAAGTGCTCGGCCCGGCGAACTGCGCGTGATGCAGCACCCCCCCGCGCTTCAGTTCCCGGCCATTGAGCCAGAGCGTGACATCCAGGCCCGATTGCAAGCGGAACTCGGCGTCACCTGCGTCTTCGGATTGGAGTTCACAAGCCAGGAAACCGCACTTGCCGGAATACTCCCGGCCCAGCATCGAGCGGACGGGGAACGTGTCGCCCGGAGCGCGCATGCGCCGCCAGACCGCAGGCTGGCCTTCGGCGGACGACCAAGCCTGCCCCGCCTGGAGCGTCCCCTCCGGCAACGCGAAGAAATCCGCCAGGACTTGTGGCTGTTCGGCGGGGGCGACGTAGCGATCCAGCACCAGCCAATCCATCAGCCAACTACCATCAGCCCGATGGCTTACCGTTTCCGCCCGCGAAAGAAAGGAGGACGCCAGCAACAGCAAGACCAGCCGGAGCGGCTGAAGCCAGCGCCGCGAAAGTTGGTTCAGCAAGCGGTTGGTCACGGGAAGGATGAAATCGGGCGGCTCACCCGCTTCGAGTGGATCCGCAGCACGTCCGCAACGAGGCCCCAACAAAGAAGCCATCTTGTTTCCGGCAGTCTGGTCCTCCTGCCTGGTGAACCAGTGCTACGAACGGCTGCAGCGCTCGGGTTACTACCGGCAATACCAACACGCAAACCCGCCTGCGTCCCAGTTGGAATGGACCGTGAAAGTGACTTGCTCACAGGCCGCATGATTTAGCCGATGGAAGGCAGTTTGGCAGCAAGAATCGGCAAGCAGTATGGCGCGACGGTTTGGTCAGAGCCAACGGCCGTCGTCGTCCTCTTTCAGGCTGTGGGCGTCCGGTTCGGCTTGGGGTGGTTCTGTCGGCGATCAGCGGAGGTTCGGATCAAATCGGCCATTCCACCAGGCATTGTTGACTCCGCCAGTTTTCCCGCCGTCCAGTTCCACCCGGCTCATCCCGACCGCGTGCCCATCTACCATCGTGACGTTAACCCGGCCGCCATTTCGATCGGACGGCGTGGCGCGATGCGCGTCCGAGCCGTCGTCACCCCCCTCGTAATAGGCGTTGCCCGAGCCGGGCGTGGCGCTGCTTTTCCGGCTGCCGGTCGAGCCAAGCGTCTGCGAGCCGAGCGGCGGATCAAGCACGTAAACGCCAGAGCCGTCCGTCCCATACTCCAGGCTGGCGACGCCCTTGCGGGCGCCCATCGTATCGCCCAGAACGACGGTCCCGGCGGGCGCGGCAAGGGAGGCGTCCGAAGCGTGATAAGGCGCCACGCCCCCCGGCGTCCGGGCGTTGCCGAGGTATTGGTAATTGAAACCGTAACCACCGTAATAACGGGTCACTCCCGGCGTCTCGATGCCGCCTGGGGCCGTGTGCGCAAAGGGCTTGTTCATGTAGCTCATTTCCTCGGGGCGCAGTTGCGGGCTGAGATAAACGCTCACGCTTTGCATAAACGGAAAGATGAGGTCCGCCCAACGGACCCACGCCTGACCTGCCACCGCTGCCAGCGAATGGCCGGGGAAGCGTCCGTTGGCATCGCCGCGATAAAGCGCCATGCCCAGCCCGAGCTGCCGCAGGTTGCTGAGGCTGGAAATGGTCCTGGCTTTGCCCTTGGCGCGGGCCAGCGCCGGTAACAGCATGGCGGCCAGAATCGCAATGATGGCAATGACCACGAGCAGTTCGATCAGCGTAAACCCCCGCGCCGCCTTGGCGTGACGACCCGTCCACCGTTCCGTAATCTTCATTTTCATGGCGGCAACCCTAGGCGAAACGAATCCGGCCCGCTGTCGGCGGCTTGCGATTCTTTGTCGGTGATTTGCGGTTCGTCGCCGCCACTTCCCCACCCCTCTGACCCCAGTTCCCCTGATGAACTGGGGGGGGGCTTTCGAACTACTGAGGAATCCGCAGGATAGACAACAAAACCCCATGCGGGGCGAGCGATGCTCCCTCTCCCCCGCAGAGGGGGAGAGGGCCGGGGTGCATTGGTCTTGAATTAGATATAACATGTTATTAATTAACAAATTAACTTGTACTTTTTCGGCCGTACCCCCATTAACCTGGGGATGCAAACTAATCCTCCTGACCTGCCCGAGCACCTCCTCACCCTCATCGCAGGGCTGCGCACCCGCCTGCGCGATCC
>CAIKLQ010000867.1 GCA_903828255.1 uncultured Verrucomicrobiota bacterium | reverse complement strand
CGCACGTTCACGTTGTCACCCTGAACCACGGCGGGTTGCAGCGCCCAAAGCGTTGGCGGGGCCAAACCCCCGAGCAGAGAGGTCGAAACCAGTCCGAGCGAGAGCCGGCGGAGGGTGTTTCCCCGGCCGGGGAGGGGGCGCCAAGGCGGTAGCGAGAGGCGCGGGCGGATAGCAGGCGGGCGGTTCATGGGCTGGTTCGTTTAGTTGTTAGGCACGAGCAACAGACGATAAAACCGGCGGGGGGCGTTGGCCGGATGAATGGTCGTCACGGGCGGGCCATAGTCCAGCCACTGCTGAACGCCGCCAACCCCGGTCAGGGCGGGCAGGGAGGTATTCCAGGTGGTCAAGTCCGCGCTATATTGGATGTAATACTGCCGATTGGAAAGGGTGGTAAAGTCTAGGAGGAAGGTGCTATTGGCGAAAGGCTGGATGCGCCCGATAGAGCCCACGATGCCGACCGGGTTGATGGGAGTGTCCGACAGATGCCACCACGCGCTCAAGATCGGAACTGGCACGCTCCCATCTGGAACATAGTACTTGAGGCGCACCCTCCGGGCCTCGCCCGGGCCAAGCGGGGTGTTGTCCTGGATGTAGGGTACGTAGCCTCCGCTGTTTGTGCCGGTCGCGTTCCAGAGCCAGGCATTGGTCAGACCGCGCACTTCAATCCGCACCGCTGTCAGGGTGACGGGCGTGGGGTTGGTGAACCAGCAGTCCTGCCAGTAAAACCCGGTCTGAAAGACCTCCAAGCCATTGGTGACAATGGGCCCGGCGGAGAAAGGCAAGTTTGTCACCACCGAGATGTTCACCTCTGCGGAGACGTTGGTGCGTCCCATTTTGTCCACTACCTCGGCCGTAAAGCGGTGCGCTCCTCCGGGCAGATTGCTAACGGTCACATAGGTCAGGAAATGGTCCGTCGCCGGCATGGGGAGGGGAGCATTCCAGTGGTTGGTCCCGGACAGGAAATAGACGTTCGTGGCAATGCGGTGCGGGTCAAACACCTCACCTTGGAACTGGGGGTTCATGCCAATCAGAAACACGGAGCCGTTGGTCGGGCTGATGATCTCCACGGTGGCCATGATATAGCAATCAATGGTAAGCGTGCCGGATTTCGACACCACGTCATAGTTGGGCAGCCGTCCGTCGGGATCGGACAACCCCGGGACGATGGCATAAGGCGTGGTAGGACCATAGACGCCGGGCGGGGTGTTGGTCGTGGCGGCCGAGTCGAACGTGGCGGTGATGTTGTCTCCGTTCAGCAAGTTGGAGCTGGAAAACGTGCCGGTGAAGACGGGGTTGGGATCGCCGAAGTACCTCGATGCGTTGTCAGCCATGACATAGAGAGTCATTGCGGCTTTCGTGATAGTCAGAGTGCCAGCGGTGGTGATCACGGTATAGTTGACCAACCGGCCGTCGGGATCAGAGAGCAGCGGCACAATGGCGTAGGGCGTCGCGGGACCATAGACCCCGACCGGGGTGTTGATAGTGGCCGCAGAGACGAACGTGGCGGTAATGTTGTCCCCATTGAGCACGTTGCTCAGGTTTCCGGTGAAGCCCGGATTGGGGGCGCCGTAGTAGCGCGTGGCGTTATGGGCCGTGGCATAGATCGCCACCGCGGCTTTCGTGATGGTGAGGGTGCCAGAAGTGGTGATCACGGTGTAATTGACCAACCGGCCGTTGGGATCAGAGATTTGCGGCACGATGGCGTAAGGCGTGGCGGGACCATAGACCCCAGCCGGCGTGCTCGGGGTGGCCGCGGAAATAAAGTTGGCGGTGATGTTATCGCCATAGATCACCCCGCTGATCGTCCCGTCAAAGACGGGATTCGTTTCGCCATAGTGCCGGCTCGCACCCGCCGGCGCGACTACGAGCAGTGCCAGACCCACGACGAAGGAGTTCGTGACGTTGGGCGCGGGAAGATAGAGTCCGTTGCCCGCTTGGGAGGCTACCACCGTGACGGGGCCGGCACCGGTGATAAGGAGCAGGCGGTTATTCGTCGGCGACAAGGAGGCGGGGCCACTGAGAACCGTGAAGGCAACGGGCAGCGCGGAAGAACTAGAGGCATTCAGTTCAAACGGCGCGGCCCCGTAGCTCGTGTCGGGAATCGGGGGGAAGGTGATGGCTTGGTTGCCCCACTCGTAGGCCCCGATGTCCACGCCCAGCCCTTGCGGGCGAATGACGCCCCGGGCATCCAGCGGCGCGGCTCCGTTCGACACGCCGGCATCCAAGGCCGGGCTGTTCGCGGAGATGGCGTGCGTGGGAATCGGGCTGTAGTTGGCCTGCAATGGACCCAGGAGAGGCGAAGTGTTGATAATGTCGTTCGGGAGCAGGATGGCGGTCATGCCATTGGTGTCCTGCACCAGATTGCCGCCCAAGCTGACCAGATAGCCGCGCAAGTCGGGGGTGTGGGTTGTGGTCACGTTGCCGGCGATGATGGTGTTGAGGATGTGGATATTTGCGGACTCCTCGTCGGAGAAGAAGCCCCCGCCCACTCCGTATCCGTCCGGCCCCGGGGGGCCCAAATTTCCTTGGACAGTGCCGCCTTTGCCACCTCGGGCCCGGTTCACTGTGAGGGTGCAGTTGACGAGCACCAGACTGCCGTCTTCAAAGTAAATGCCTCCACCCCAGCCGCCCCCACCCGCGCCGGCGCCACCGCGATCCACACTGTTTCCACCCCTCCCACCGATGGCTTCGTTGCCCGAAAATGTGCAGTTGGTCAACCGCGCGCTGCCCGCCACACAGAAAAGCGCCCCGCCCAAACCATCGTATCCGACCTCGGCCGGCGGGTCGTTCGTGTAAGCGGCCGAACGGCCTGGCAACCCGACCACGCGATTGCTCACAAAAGTGCAAGCTTCGAGGCCCAAGTAACCTTGATTCCAGATGGCGCCACCTTCGTTGTTGGCAGTGTTGTTGGTGAAAATGCAACTTTGAAAAGTCAGCAGCCCCCGGTTCGTGAGGGCCCCGCCCCCGGAAGCCCCAAACCCATCCGCCAATGTCAGCCCCGACACCACCACCCGGGCGTTGGCCTCGATCAGCAGGATGGAGTTGGTTTGCTGGCCGCTGATGGCCAGGTTCGTTGCTCCCGGGCCGGTAATCGTGAAGTTCTTCTCCAGCGACGGCAGCTTCGT
>CAIKLQ010000866.1 GCA_903828255.1 uncultured Verrucomicrobiota bacterium | reverse complement strand
TCCAGCGAGTCGGTGCGGAGGTTGGTGGCGAGCATGTTCGTCCACGCCACGGTTTGGAGCACAGCCCAATGCCCGCCCGTCGCTGCGAGCAGCGCGAGAATCAACAGGACATGGCCTAAACGTGCGAACATTTTGATTGCGCGCTAAAGTAGCCCGTAACGAAACGGTTTCAAGGAAAAAGAATTATCTGGTACATTAAGCCCCAAATCAGTGATCTTTGCGGGGGGTGCCGCGTCGGAAGCGCCGCCGCGGCGGGGCTGCGGTCGCAGATTTCTCCTTTGGCCTTGGGGAAAACCAATCTTACCGCAGTGGTTCGCTAATCGGATGGGCATGTTCGGGCTGGTTGGAATGCGTGATGAAAAGCTCACCTTGGGAGTGACGGATTCCAGAGATCAGTGTGAGGGGGATTAAACGTGCGGGGGAGGGGCAGCGACTCCGAATGACCATCAACGAAGGCAAAATTGGATTTCTGCCGATGCCGCGTTGAAGCCACGTCGTCCGCGGCGTCGAGCGTGGAAGTCCAATCCTGGGGCATGACATGATCGGAGGGATTCGTTTCAGCGAGTTCTGTGAACGCGATGGTGGTCGTGGGTTTGGGGACTTTGGAAACCGTGTGACAGGCAGCGAAACCGGCGTCGGCTTCCAACTCGAAATAGACATTCAAGCCGTAACTGAGCCGGGGCGCGGGTTTGGTATCGGAAGGGCAGTGATAGATGCCGTTGAGAAGATTGGTCAGGGTAACGGTGTCAGTGTTTCGGCCGCCGAGCCACGGGGCGAGGGCGCGTTCCCAGACGAGTTGGCGGCTCGCGAACGCGGAGTGCTGGCTGCGCGGAAACAGATCGGAGTTATCATCCGCATAGAGGCGCGTGGCGAGCCCGATCTGGCGCATTTGATTCCGGCATTGGATGGACTTCGCGAGTTCCTTGGCGCGTCCTAGCGCTGGTAACAGCAGTGCGGCCAGAATGGCGATGATGGCGATGACGATCAGGAGTTCAATGAGGGTGAAGGCCGTTTGGCGCGCGGGCCGCTGGAGCAGCCGGGGCGGTATCCATTTGCGGCAGAAACCGAAGAAGCCAGGATGCCGCCGCTGGTGCGCAACTTTCCGATCGTGGCTCTGGTTGCGAGGCGTCATGGCAGATGTTGCAGGCGGAAGAATTGCCGGGGCGCGCTGTTGCTGAGGATGACGGTTGCGAGGTTCCCGTTCGTGCTTACAGATGCAGTGTTAGTGAGCCAGAAGGCCGAAGTAAGGTTGGTGGATGAAACCAGGAACCAGTTGACCGCGGGCACCGGCCAACTCACGACAAGGTGGTTATTCGAGGCACGGGCAATGGTCAGTTCGGGGCGACCGTCCGGCACGCAGGTCCAGAGCAATTCAAACGGGCCGGAACTGGAGTTGCTGACTGCTGCGCCGGTAGTGGTGTTGAGAACGTAAATGTCAAACGTGGCGGCGTAGGTGTTAGTGCCGGGCGGTGCAGTCACGCCAAAGTGCCACATCACCCCGTCCCAATGAATGGCGTTGCTCGATCCCGCTGTGCCGAACAGCGGATTCCAAGTCTTGGGCGAAATGTAGTCGTTGTAGTCGTAAAACGAAACGCCGGGCGTTGAGGAGATACATCGAATCCACAATTCCCGATCCGCCGGCAGGAAATCGGTCATAACGCTCATGTCGAAGCCGTAGCGGCGGCTGAACGCCAGCCCCTGTAGGCTGGGATCAAGATATTCATACCACGGGTCGGCGGGGCTGAAGCGGTCGCTCGGATTGCTGATTAGCAACGGCGTGAGTTGGGGGACAACATTGGTGGCATCGGCCAAATCCAAGGTCACGCTGTCCGTATCAGCGTGATACCACACGGTGGGCATCAACATGCCGCCCTGCCGCGGCACTGCCGTAAGCACCGCAGCGGAAGCGCTCGTCAACACAAACCAAGACAACAGCACGCTGGGGAGAAGGGATCGGTTCATGGCGTAAGTCGCAGCCGGAAGAATTGTTGGGGGTTGGTCGGTGCGAGCAGGACGGCGGACTGGCCGTTCAGCGGAAAGGCTTCATTGGTCACGGCCACCCAGTTGGTTTGGGCTAACGACTCGGTGGCCAAGAGGGTGAGATTTGTGACCGTGGGTGGCCAAGTTAGGAGCACCTGCGCATTGGTCAGCGCCAGATGTGGGGATGGGACGACCGGCACGATCGGCCCCTGCCAGCGCCACGTCGTGGTGGTTTCGCCGAAACTGGTGTTGGTGCGGCCATCCACGTCGCCGATGTAGAGATGGTAGGTGGCGGTGAAAAGCTGGTTGGAAGCGTTGAGGCAGCGGAGATCAACCGCGTTGGCGTTATGATCCATCTTGCCATCCCAGCGCCATTTTGGGGAACTTCCGTCCGTGCCGAAAATGGGCGTGTAAGGCGCGCCGGGATCGCCGGTGACGTCTTCGTTGATGAAATAGGTTTTCAACTCAGGCGAACCGCCGAGACGCTCGATCCAGAGATAGTTTGTGCCGTGCAGTTGCGCTGCGTAGGTGTCGTAGAAATCGTCGCCATTGGAGCCGGTCGTGCCCTGGTCGTACCAGCCGAGCACGCGGCTATAGGCCGTGCCATTGAGCACGGCGTAGGGTTGCGCGGGGTCGAACGACACAAACGCGAGGTTATAGGTTTGGTTCGTGGCATTGTAGCTGCCGGGCGCAACGGTCAGGCGGATGACGAAGGGGGTGGTTGCGACGGCCAGTTGGTTGTTCGCGTTCAGCGTGACATTGAGCATCACCATCGGATCCCATGAAGGTGGCGGCGAGTAGGCACGGGCAGAGAGAGCAGCCGTTGCGAACGCGATGGCGACCGGATAGGCCGGCGATTCTGTAAACTTGAAGTTCATTTCGTTTGCCGAAGCGCCCCTCGCCCGGATCCCATCCCCAACGACTGGGGTGAGGATGGTTCCTCGAAAGCGGTGACCGGGCGAGGGGACACTTGGTTTGCGATCAGGATTTGGTCTTGTTTCTTCGCGCCACGGCCATGCCGGCGAGGCCCAATAGCGCCAGGCCCAGCGTCGTCGGTTCAGGGACGGCCTGCCAGGTCCAGGACTCAATCGTGCTCGCGGAGGACAAATCGGGATTCAGGATTTCGTTCCC
>CAIKLQ010000865.1 GCA_903828255.1 uncultured Verrucomicrobiota bacterium | reverse complement strand
CGGCCCGCGCGCCGGCGATGATGTCCGTGATGCGATCGCCCACGGCAAAACTTGAGCCCAAATCGAGCGACAACTCCGTCGCCGCGCGCAGGAACAGGCCGGGCCGGGGCTTGCGGCAATCGCAGGCAACGCGATAAGCGGGCAACGTGGCGTTGGGGTGATGCGGGCAGAAGTAAATCCCGTCCAGCGCCGGCGCTCCCGCGCTTTGCAGGAGCGCTTCGAGATGGCGATGCACGGCGCAAACCTCCGGCTCGCTGACCAAGCCGCGCGCGACGACCGGCTGATTGCTGACGAGCACGAGCTTGAACCCCGCGGCGGCAAGCGCCTGCAAGGCACCCGGCACCCCAGCAGGAACGACCACTTGGTCAGGTCGCGTGAGGAGGTGGACATCCTCGATCAACACGCCGTCGCGGTCGAGGAAGACGGCAGGTTTCATGGGGTCACGAAATTCACGTCGGGACGAATTGGCCGAAGCCGCTCGGCGATGCGCTGGGCCAGCGCCGGAGGCAAAACGATGAAGACGATTGCGCCTGCGGGGATGTCTTTCACCGCATGGATGGGGCGACCTTCGTGTTGCTTGCCCACGCGGTGCGGGTCTTCATCCACAAAGAACGCCGCGACGTTCGTCAGTTGCGCATCCAACCAAGTGGCGCCGATAGAGGTGCCAAAAATCCCCAGTGTACCGCCGCTTGCCAGAGCCTTGGCTTTGGCGATGGATTCGTTGAGGAATTTCCAGTGGTTGTAGGTTTGCTCCGCCTGGGCAGGCGGACAAACCGGGATTGCCGGGGCCGCACCCACAGGCTTGCGCGCGAGCAGGCTGATTTCTTTTGCCACCCAGGCGTCACCAGCTTGAAGCACTTCAAATCCCGCGCCCCCTACCACCGTGGACAGCGAGCCCGGCGAGAAATGGGACGCGTGGTCCGCGACGAGCAGGAAGAACGGATTGATGCAGCAATCGGGAACTTCCACCAGCAACCAGCCGCCCGGTTTGAGTTTCGTGACCACCTGTTTCAAAAACGTGGTGGGCGCGGGGATATGCTCCAAAACATGGATCAGCGAGATGACATCGAACTCGCCCGGAATCTCCGCCAGCGAACCGGAGTAAAGCCGTTCCACTCCCGGAATCGCTTCCACTGTGGCGCGGTGGCGGGTGTCGAATTCCGAACCGCAAAAAGTCCAACCGGCCAGCGAACGACTGCACGCCCGAAGAAACGCGCCGTTGCCGCATCCGATGTCCAGCAAGCGGCCGCGCTCCGGTAATTTGGCCGTTTGCGTGAGGCCCTCCACGATGGCGTCCGAACGCGCCCGGCCCTTGCCGGTCGCCGGGTTGAACACAGTCTGCTCGATGCCGCCGCTTTGATGGTAGATGTCGTAGCGGGTATAGATTTCGCGCGACTCGTTTTCCCACCGCGAGTCGGTCACGGCTTGCACGAGGCCACAGGCTTCGCACAGGCCCATCTGTCCACCCGTCGGCCAGGGTTTGCAGTCGGAGGTCACCCGGAAAAAGTTTTCGTAGCCGGGCGCGCGTCGCAGCGGGGCGGTGCCGCAGTTGTGACAAGGTTGGTTCATTTCACTCATGTTGCCTTCGGCGGGCTGAAAACCCGGTCAATCACGCTTTCTGGATCGAGGAGTTCAAACCCCAACTCGCGCTGGGACCGGCTCGGATCCAGCGTGCTGTGCTGCGGCAGATGTTCCAACGCCGCGCCGCGAGCGGAAACAGGTTGCACGAGCGCGGGATCAAAACCACCACGGGCGGCGAGTCGCTGCGCGATGCCTGAGTAAGTGATGTCGGCGGAAGCCGAGAGCTGCCAGATTCCGGCCCGGCGCTGGGTGGCAATTTCAGTAATCGCGCCGATGGTGG
>CAIKLQ010000864.1 GCA_903828255.1 uncultured Verrucomicrobiota bacterium | reverse complement strand
GAGCGTGGATACGCTAGGCCGGCAATTGGAAGGATATCCAATTTCGATCAGCGACCTGGTGCAATCCGCCGAAGAAAACGATGAACACGATATCCTAACCTGCACGTGCGGGTATGGGGGCTGCTCGGGAATCTGGCGCGGGATTGAAACGGTTCATGAGGACGGGCTGGTGGTGTGGCGCGTGCGCGGAGTTGCGCCCCGGCGGGTGGTGGTGTTCGAGTGCGAGCAATATCGGCAGGAGATTCTATCAAACGTGCGGGCGGCGCTGGCGTTGCACAAGGAACTGGGAGAAAAGGCCTCACTCGGCGCGGGTGATCGCCGGGAATTCGCCGAGCGGGCATTGTATCTTGCCGAGGAGAATCAGGAATAGAGCGCACCACGCCACAAAACCGGATGGAGTTCAGAATGCTATGATAACCGGCGCGCAAGATTCTGCTGTTTCATCCCCGCATTGGGATTGTCCTTTTTGCGGGGCAAGATTGTCGTTCAGGGTGAGCGGGATTAACGACGACCACTACCTCAGAAAATGCTGTTCATGCGGCAGAGGAAGCGCGCATCCGCTTCCAGCGTTAAGGAAGCGAATTATTTACCTCGACCAGTGTGTACTGAGCCAGATGATGAAAGCTCTTGAAGTTGACAGGCAGGGGCACCAGCCAAAACCCGCCAGTTCCTTTTATTCGGAACTGTTCAACAAACTTGATCGGCTCGGGAAGTTAATGCTCATCGTCTGTCCCTACTCGCCCATCCACGTAGCGGAATCCAAAGGGTTCGCAAAACTGGCGGGTGAAGTGGCCAACCAGCTAAGCACGGAGGGCCACGGAATACAGTTCGAGGAAAAATTTGAAGCCATTCGCAAGCTGTTTGTGCATCTTTCATACGGAACGGCATTTCACGAGCCACGAACGGTGCGCGACGGCCAAGTGTTGGCCTCGCTCAAGCTGTGGATTCAAGGCGGGCGCTCCTTTATGTCAGCCTGCGATCCCATTGAAGTAATCGAAGGAAAGATTAATGCATGGTTGCCAACTTGGTATGGCGGTGCTGATTCTCGTCTGCAGCGTGGTGAGGTAGCAGCCTTGGAGGTCGCGAAAACCAACCTCGCCAAGAATTTTGAACCGGTAGTGAACCGGTGGCGGGATGAAAAGACGAAGCGTTATCAAGATTGGTTCGAGGAGGAAATCGCCGGCCACGGCTCCACGTTGTTGAACGCATATCATCAGCACGAACCACAGATCAAATCCATTCAGGCACGGTTCGGCATGAACCGTTTTGATTACCCGCGTAACCTGGAGGCCAATCTGATGATGCGCATCCTTGAAACCGCGGAAGACGCGGGTTTCACGGGGGAGCAAAGGATGCTTAAGGCAAGAGAGTTTCTTGGTTCGGAGATGTTTCGGCAGATTCCCTTTGTCCGCATTGGCTCGGCCCTTTGGGCTGGTTTGGCGCATCATGTGGCTCGTGCAGGATGGAAACACAAAGAGAAATACCCTTCCGCAAATGACGTCAACTTTATCTCCGCATATCTCCCATACTGCGACGCAATGTTCACGGAGAACACTTGCGCTGCGCTCCTCAAGGGGAAGCCTGTGGATCAAAGCGTGCCCGAACATCGCAAGGTTTTTTCGGAGAACACAAAAGACGCCTTTCTGAAATTTCTCGACGGGATTGAATCCACGGCATCACCAGAACATCGCGCAAAAGTTATTGAGGTTTACGGAAACGGGTGGATCGTGCCTTCAACCGAAATCCTCGCAACTTGATCTGCCGAATACCTTTGTTGGCGGGCGCGCATCAGCAACAGCGATCATCCGTTCTTGTGGCAGCCACTGGAAAATGCTTTGATCCAATCAATGAAACGTCGCTCGACTAGGCATGGACCTCTCTGAAAAACTAGTCGCCCCTGATCTCGCAGTCGTTCGCAGCCAACCAAATGCGATCGAAAAGACGCGCCCCGGGGCGACGCGTATTCTGTCCAAGATAGTTGGCGATGCACTGGCGCTCACAAACAAGGAGAAACTGAGGCTCGCCACAGCCAGGTTCCGAATCGGTCAAGACGAGTTGCGTGAGCCCGACTACCTCCAACTCGTGGCTTGGGCGGAGCAACTTCAATTGGCTCCCCGCGAAGTCTTACGCCGCCTGAAGGCGGGTTTGGGACCCGAAGACGATGAGACAAAAATCGAAAATGGCAGTTTCATAAAACTCCTTTGGGATCCTGGTCTTCTTCCGTTGTGCGATTTTCAGATTTCTCATGCACTGCGGTTGCAAGTATTGAGTTTCACGCCAATGGTGGATTTCCCTCCCCCACTCCATGCGTCTCCCGGGTATGCCTTACAGGCAAGAATTCTGAACCTCTCCACCGCAGCTTTACCGGAACTCAAGCGATTGGTTTGCGCTGGGGTTGGTCTCGAAAGCTTGGTTGTTGGGCAGGCTGCCAAACTTGAATCCCTCGATTGCGGCGAAAACGAACTTACTCGATTGGATCTCGCTAATGTACCGGAACTACTTAATCTCGATTGCGCCAACAACGGGCTTACAGAATTGGATCTGGCTGATGTGCCTGAACTGCTTAATCTCGACTGCCATGGCAATTGGATCAATGGGCTGAACTTGGGTTCGACCCCAAAGTTGCAGAGGCTGGACTGTTCCGACAACGATATTCAAGTCATGACCCTCACAAACTTGCCGGAGCTGGTTGAGTTGGACTGTAGTAATCCGGCTAGGGACAGAGATGCCGACCAGGCACAACCCTTGCGGAGACTAGACCTCAGAGGCGTCCCAAAGATGGAGCGTCTAATATGCCATAGTAACAGGTTGGAATCCTTAGACCTAAGTTGTGTCCCCAAGCTGCAATACTTGACTTGTTCGGACAATCCCCTCGCAGAATTGGATTTGAGCGGTGTGGCACTACTTGAGGGGCTTTTCTGTCAGGGCCTGCCCAAAGAGCCGCTCGCCGGCGATTATGATTCACCGTGGATTGCCGCTATGGCCGGCAGGTGGGATCCGCCTTGGATTGCCGTCTTGGACATTCGCGAATTGCGCCTTCTCAAGACCCTCGATTGCGATAGGCGCACACTGGTTATCCAGCGGCCAGATCAACATTTTAGCCCGGAATAGAGCTATGGTGAACTCCGAGAATCAAAGAGCTAAAGAGGGTGCAATCATTCGCCGCCAGTCGGGTGCAATGGAAAAGCCGGAGTTGGGGGCTCAACGGATTGTTTCAGGGATGGTCAAGGAGGCGCTCGCGCTGGCGCAAGCGCAGGAGATGTCTTCCATTGCATTCTGCGATAAAGCTGGCGCGAAGGGTTGGAATTGGGAGGCGTTTAGACACCACTTGGGTATGGGAGTTCCCAAAGACATGGCCAAAGCCGCTGAGTGCTACCGGAAAGGTGCTGAAAAAGGAGCGGTGTTTGCACAAAGATACCTCGGCCTCTTTTACCTGAAGGGTGACGGGGTTGACCAAGATTACGTTGAGGCTGTCAAGTGGCTCCGCTTGGCAGGCAATCAGGGAGATGCAAAAGCGCAAATTGCGCTTGGTGATTGCTACTTCTACGGACAAGGCGTGTCTCCCGACGTCGGCGAAGCCTGTGGCTGGTATCAAAAGGCAGCCAAGCAGGGGGACCTTCAGTCACAAGAAAACGCTCGCGCTTGCTTGCTAATCCTTGGCGGGCAAATTTTTGAAGCTGAAAAACCAACCCAAGCGTACTCGTTTTACAAATCCGCTTCCGAAAGGAGCAATGAGAAGGGGATGCAATACTTGAAGGCCCTTATGAATGGCATGACGGCGGCGGAAATCGCAGAAGGGGAGCTCCGCTACCGTGAGGATAAGGAGAACCCGGAAGTGAACCAGAAATGAAGACTAGCAAGTGGCTTATTCTCGACACGGAAACGACGGGCTTGTCCGCGCCGATTTTCGTCGTCGAACTGGCCGCACAACGGATGAACGGTTGGCAACCGGAAGGCGAACCGTTTCGCAAGTTGCTCAATCAAAACACGGACATTCCCGCGGAGGCATCGCGCGTTCATGGTTACACCCGCGAGATTCTGGAGCGCGACGGCGAGCCGGCGCATCAGGTTTATCGGGAGTTTGCCGAGTACGCGGGCGACCTGCCGCTCGTCTCGTTCCATCTGCAATATGATCTGGACGAAGTGTTGACGCCGGAGTGGAAGCGGCTGGTCATCGGCGCGATTGGCAGTCGCGGGTTTTGCGCCTTACGGCTCGCGCAGCGGCTGCTCGATCCCGTACCCGCCGGCAACTGCAAGCTGCAAACGCTGCGGCAGTATTATCGCCTGCCCGAACGCGGCGCGCACACGGCGCTGGGCGACGTACAAACGGTCGCGGACTTGATGGCGCAAGTGCTGCGCCCCATTGCCGAACATCGCGGTCTGGATACGTGGGAGAAGCTGGTCGCGTTTGCGGCGGAAGAATGGTTTCCGTCCCGCATCGCTTTCGGGAAGCACAAGGGGCGGTTGATTCAAGAAGCCCGCAAGGACGCGGAACTGCATGGCTGGCTGGACTGGCTGGCCAAATCCACCAACGCCCGCAGCGCGAAGATGGGTTGCTGGTATTTGCGGCAACTGGAAATGGCCGCCGCGCAACCGGACACGACGGTGTTTGCCGCGTCGGAAATTGACGGCGAAACCAAACACGGCCCAGCAGCGCAAGCCGGCGATGTCGGGCTGGTCATTTACCTCAATCCGGAGTTGGAGCAATTGCGGCAACTTGTGGCCGGCGCAAGGGCGCGTTTGGCGGAATTGGAAGTCAGTTTCACGAAGGAGAAATCGCGCGTAGATGTCATGCAGGCGGTGTTGTTCCGGCACTTGCGCGAACATTATCAGCAGCGCGACCGGCTGCGGCTGATCGTGGATTACCGGCGGAAGTTTCTGGATTCGCTGGTGCGCGGCGGCGAGGAGGAGGCGAAACAGGCGGAGGCGCATTACGAGCAGGCCAGGGCGCAAACGGACAAGGATTACGACGAGACGGCGGCAGCGGTGGGGGAGAAGAAACAACTCACCGCCGAGGAGGAGGCGGAACTGTCGCGGCTGTGGAAGAAGCTGGTGAAGTTGTATCACCCCGACCGCTTCGCGCACGAGCCGGACAAGCTGGAGACGTATCACAAGTTGACCGCCGCCATCAACCGGGCGAAGGACGCGGGCGACATCCAGGCGTTGCGGGAGATCGCGGAAGACCCGCACGGCTACATCCTGCGCCAGGGCTGGGCGACGCTGGATTTCAGCGACGCGGCGGAACTCGCGCAGTTGCGGCGGCTGCATGAGACGTTGCAACTGGGAATCATCGCCGTGCTGGAAGCGCTGAATCGCTTGCGGGAGAGTCCGGATTACGAGCTTTGCCAGTTGAGCGAGCAGAAGCCGGGCGTGCTGGACGAACTGGCGGCGGAAAGAAAGAAGCTGCTGGAGAAGGAGAGCTCGGAATTGGAGCAACAGGCGGCGGCGCTCGCGGTGGAGATCAAGGAGTTGAGCGGCGAGCCGCCGTCACGGATTGGATAGCGTAAGGCCGGGAACACGGTGAAGCGTGGACTCCAACTCAGTTGACCAGCCGATACCAGTTGTCGCGCGGATGCGGTTCGTAGCCGAGGTCTTTGATGAGCCGTTGCCGGGTCGCCACCGTCATGCAGAAGGTCGCGCCCGCAATTGCAGGGTTGTCATCCGGACAGTGCTGGGGTTAATTACCAGCATGAAGAAACACTCGGTCGTGAAGATTGACCCGGAAATCATGGGCGGCGTCCCGTGCTTTGCCGGTACGCGCGTCCCGGCCCGGACGTTGATTGACTATGTGGAAGGCGGCGATTCGTTGCGCGATTTCCTCGAAGATTTCCCCACGGTATCCCACAAACAGGCGATTGCCTTTCTCGAAGAGGCCAGCGAACGGATGCTGGTCGCCGCCTAAATGCGCGTGCTGCTGGATGAATGTCTGCCGGCACGTCTGCGGCGGGATTTACCCGGGCACGACGTCCAAACCGTCCCGCAAGCCGGCTGGGCGGGCGTCAAAAATGGAAACTCCTGCGCCTGGTCGCGGCCTCGGCCCGATTCGATGTCTTTCTGACGATGGACAAGAACCTTCCTCACGAGCACCGCATCAAGGGACTGCGCTTTAGAGTGGCAGTATTGCGCGCCCCGTCAAATCGGTTTGAGGACACGCACTCATTGATGCCTGAAGTGGTTCGCCGGTTGGGTGAGTTTCTGCCGGGCCATGTGTATTCAGTCAAGCGACCGGATTGAACGCCACAACGCCAACTCAGTTCACCAGCCGATACCAGTTGTCGCGCTGATGCGGTTCGTAGCCGAGGTCCTTGATGAGCCGGTGCATCCCGGGCACATCCATGTGGAACGTCGCGCCCGCCTGACTCACGACATTCTCCTCGATCATGATGCTCCCAAGGTCGTTCGCGCCAAACTTGAGCGCCACCTGTCCAATGTCCGGTCCTTGCGTGACCCACGAGCTTTGGATGTTCTCGAAGTTGTCGAGGTAGATGCGGCCCAGTGCCTGCGTGCGGAGGTAGTCGTGCGCGCCCACGGTCGGGGCGCGGAGCTTCGTGTGTTCGGCCTGGAACGTCCAGCAGATGAAGGCGGTGAAGTGGCCGGTGGAATTTCCCCTCACCCGGCCTTCGGCCACCCTCTCCCCCTCGGATGGGGAGAGGGACGGGGTGATGGCCGTTCGGGCGTAACTCAGCGACCTGTCCTGTTGCACGCGCAACCGGTCCAGATGTTCGATCCGGTCCGCCACGGTTTCGACGTGGCCGAACATCATCGTCGCGCTGGAATACAGCCCGAGCCGGTGCGCCACGTCCATGACTTCGAGCCAGTCGCTGCTCATCGCCTTAAGCGGCGAGATGCGTTCGCGCACGCGGTCCACGAGGATTTCCCCGCCACCTCCGGGTATCGAGCCGAGGCCCGCGGCCTTGAAGTCGGAAATGATTTTCTCCAGCGGCTCGTTGAATACTTCGCGGAAGTGGATGAATTCGCTGGGGCTGAAGCCGTGGATGTTCACCTGCGGGAACTTCGCCTTGATGTGCGCGAGTAAATCGAGATACCACTGCTTCGTCAGCTTGGGGTGATGCCCGCCCTGCATCAAAATCTGCGTGCCGCCCAGCGCGAGTGTCTCCTCGATCTTCTGATCCATCTCGGCGTGCGTGATGACGTAGGAATCGGCGTCCTTCTCCGTGCGATAGAACGCGCAGAATTTGCAATAGACATTGCAAACGTTCGTGTAGTTGACGTTGCGGTCCACGTTGTAGGTGACGATTTCGTTGCCGCGTCCGCCGTAAGCCTGGGCCTTGGCAAGTTGCCGGCGACGATCCGCCAGCGCGCCGAGTTCCGCCAGCGGCAGCGTGGAAAGCCGGAGCGCCTCGGGCCGGTCAATCCGTTGGCCGTCCCAAACTTTTTGCAGCAACTCGTCAAGCGAGGCGTCGTAGATCATTGTGCCGCACCTTACCGGAGCATGGCTGGCGCGACAAGCGAGTTGGACGCGGGCGCCGCAATTCGGATATTGGAGAACCTCTTTCAAACCCACGCCAAAGTGGCGTCCCGCCCCGCAGCCCCGTTGATTTCAGCGCAAAACCCGTATTTGTAGGCCCGCGCTCCCCCCCCCCAGCGGATCAGGAGTTTTGAAGCTGAGTCCACCGTTGCTGGTGGCGTCGCCGACGCGGTTGCCGCCGAGCGATTCGCAGCGCAGGGAGGCGCGCGTCAGGCTGAGAGATTGTTCACGCGCCCCCGAAGGCGCTGGTCGGAAGGCGCAACCGCACTGCGGCATCGCCATCCACGGGCACGCTTTTAGAGTGCCGTTACGCCATCGTGTAGGGAATTCACCCTACAAGGTGCTTCCCGAAATCCCTACAGAGAAACGAGACATTTGCTACCTATGCAGGATTCGCCCGGGAGCGTAATATAGGGGCACAAAAGCATTTCTGAAACGGTCGGGAAGCGAATGAACCTATGCAACTGCGACACCAACTCGGATGGTCGGTTGAAACCCGTTACGGCGGGGATTGGGGAATTCACCAAATGGCCCGGCCCTTGATGCCGGTTGAACCATGCTGCGCCGGCGGGGAGTCAGCCGCTGGCCGCCGCGCCTTCACCCTCATTGAGGTCATGCTCACGATGGGCTTGTTGATGATGCTGATCGGCGGGGCGTTGGCGGCGCTGATGTTTCTGGGCCGGGCTACGGCGCGGATGTCGGATTACACGGCGGCGGTGGCGGCGGTTCAGGGGCGAATGGAGGCGGTTCGAGCCGCCACTTACAATCCGCCCAGCACTCCGTTTCTGGCGACGGATCTCATTTTAACCAACCGGATTTCGGTCGCCCTAGCCCAGTCAGGCACCAATTACCTGCTCTTGGGCACCATCGTCACGATCATCAGCCCGAAAGCTTCCGGGCATCTCGTCACGGTCACCGGCACTTTCCCGGCGCGCGGGCTGCCGGTGACGATCTCGATGCAATCTCTGGTAAACCGGTTCTCAGGAGGCCAACAATGAAACCCCAACCCCCCGCCCAACAACCGCCGGGAACGCGCCCCCGCGCGGCATTCACACTCCTGGAACTGATGATCGCCGCCGCCCTCAGCACGGTGGTGCTCGCCGTCTCCGCGACGTTTATCCTCATGTCGGCGCAATCCTCCTCCGCCATCGTCCAGCAAGCCCAGCTCAACGAACGGGCGGGGCACGCCAGCGAATTCATCTTTGAACGCATCCGGTTCGCCACCTCCATCACACAGGACATTTCCGGCAACACGCTGACGCTGGGTTACGATACCAATTTCCTGGTGGACTCGGACGTTCCGCCCGACAAGAAGACCTACAACGATCACGATTACTTTGAGACGTTTCAATTCGTGAACGGCGACGGCAATGATACCAGCACCACGAACAACTGTCTGATTTACAAACCGCGCGCCGATCTAGCGATCACGAACGTGCTGATTAAAACGGGGGTGCGGAAACTACCCAACAAACCCGTGTTCACGGTGACCAATGGCGCGACCGTCATAGTGCGGTTCGGCTTGCTGGACTGCTTTGCGTCGGACGGCTACCAGGAGGTGGACGTCAAAGCCACCTTCGTGGCGCGCAACCGCTCGTCCACCACCCAAGTCATCGCCATCCTGCCAGTAGATTAACCGAGAGAATCAACATGCACCTGAAAATTTCGTCCAACCCCAGCCCCGAAGGCGGCTCGGTCCTAGTGTTCTTTGTGTTTGCGGCCCTCGCCGCGTCCATCATTGCCGGCGTCTCCCTCTACGCCGTGAGCACGATCAACCTCTCGCATCGGCGCACGGATATGATTGATGCTACGCAATTGGCGGAGGGCGGCGCGGCCATGGGGTGCGCGGAAGTAGAAAAAGCCTACACCAACCGAGCCACCACCTTTGCCGCCAACTTGTCCAGTAATACCGCCGGAGCTTATGCCCTGGACTCCAGCCTGAGCACCCCAAGTCAAAAGGTTTACCAGCGGGTAATCACGACGCCCTTCAGCCTGCCCGTGACCGTTCAAATTTGGTTCACCAACACCTCCACTCCCTCGGCCGCCAAAGTGGTGGGCACCGCGACCGTCGGAGCATCAACCCAGACCGCCACCGTCATGCTCCAAATGCAGTTCGGCTATGGCGCGGCCATTCTTAGCGTTGATCCGGGCACTGCTTCTACCAAAATCCTCAAGGACCGCGCCGCGGGCAACGTCACCATCTGGGGTCTGAAAAGCGGGGGCACGACCATTATTGATGGCGGCCAAGCGTACGCCATCCTGGCCAATGGCCGGGCTAACGTTGATACCAACTACGCGATCGTCCCCCCCAAGTCCATTTCGATGACGAATTACAGTACCGCCAACCAGGTTCCGGACTATACGCTGGCCGGGGCGGCGGATCAGCTATTCGACTTCAACCGGTTTATCGCCGTGGCCGACCTGACGCCGAATGGGCCTTCGGTCTCGAAGAATAACCATTTTACCAACATCGCCGACTTCATAAAAGTCATCTCCAACGCCCCCAACTCCACCACTTTTCTCGAGGGGGTGATAGTGGTGAACGTGAAACAAGCCGATTTCAACACCTATAGCCAGGGGTTGACCCCCACCCTCCTCAAAAGCCACCCGATCAATATCCACGGGACTTTGGTCTTCAATTTCGCCGCCGACGTCGTCGCCACCGACTATTTCATGAACTCCGCCACCGTCAACATCAACCCCGCCAATCTGACGGGGCTGAATGCGACGAACCCCGCCACCTTCAGGACTGGGTATCCGCCGGTTTACGTAGATCCCTTGAAAAGCCCGACGAACATAGATATCACCACAAAAGCCTTTCAGAACTTTACCGGGGACGATGATCTGCCGGCGCTGATGTATAACAACGGCATTTTTGACATTCACGGGGCGGCGAATATATGCGGGGTAATCTACACGCCCAGTTTCATCGAGATTGAGAATCTTACCGCCGGCAACCTCCAGTACTTCCGGGGAACGCTCATCTGCGGCGGCGGGGCCTTGATTGACAATCATTGGGCCAAAGCCACCAGCATCGTCAGTTACGATGCGGGCGCCCTCGATTTGTTGGCCACGTCGTCCAACAAAGGTAAACGCGTCAGCCCCATCTTCTGGCAATAATATGAGCACCCGCCTTCAACTAGTCGGACTTGGCCTTGCCTGCGGACTCCTTTGCGCGGTGCTGGCGCAGATACTTACCCCGGCAATCGTTCGCGCCACCGCGCCTCCTCCCGCCACCCCCAAATGCGCCGCGTCATTGGTGGACACCGCCGCGTTTGAGGCGGCGCATGAGCAGGAAACCCAGGTCCACGCTCAGGCCCTTACCCAGCTCCAGGAAGCCAGGGCAAAGTTCGACCTGGCGGCCAGTAAGATGGAGTCCTCCCGCAAGTTTCTTCAACTGGTCTATGCGGGCCGCTGGATCACCGTCCTTACCACGAATTGGCCGACCTACAAGGACTTGCGCCGACAGGCTTCCAGCACCGCAACTCAGGCAGTGTTTTGCACTATATGTAAGGGTACGGAACGCCTGCCCTACTGCATCATCTGCTCCGACGACAAGGGCAAGTGCGTGAGCTGCCGCGGCTCGGGCCGGGCGTCGCTGGATGAGATCTGCCCGACCTGCCTGGGTAAGCGCAAGTGCTTCCTGTGCTCTGGCGGCGGCCACATGTCCTGCCCCTTCTGCATCGAAGGCATGGTTGACACCCGCCAGCCACCGCCGGCAAATCAACTGCCCACCATGTAGCGTCCGAGCGCCAGCAACCGGTTAAACTTTTACCGCCTCCCCAAACCCCAAACCCCAAACCTCAAAGCAAACCTCATGAAAACTAAAAACCGCACACTTCTCACCGCACTGCTTGCCGTTCTGGCGAGCGCCCTCCACCTCTACGGGCAAGGCACGGCCTTCACTTATCTAGGCCGGTTGCATGACAGTGCCAGCCCAGCCACCGGGCTTTACGACTTTATCTTTCTCGTCTATGCGGATACCAACACCACCGTCCCGCTCGTGAGCGGTTACCCGGTGGCGGCGGTCCCGGTCAGCAATGGCTTGTTCACCGCCACGATTGATTTTGGGGCGGGAGTGTTTAACGGCTGCGACCGTTGGTTGGGGATCAAGGTGCGCAGCACCGGGGGCGAAGGTTATGCGTTGCTTGACCCGCGGCAGAAAATCACCGCCACGCCCTATGCTGTCCTGGCCGGCACGGCGGCCACACTGGCCATCCCTTCCGGCATGGCACTCATACCCGCCGGGGCGTTCACGATGGGGGACCCGCTGGGTGGCTTGGCCGACGCCGTCCCGACCAACGCAACGGTGGCCGCTTTTTACATGGACGTAAATCTGGTAAGCCTGAGTCAGTGGCGGGCGGTTTACTATTGGGCGACCAATCATGGTTACCGCTATTCCGAAGCGGGGTCGGGCAAGGCGGCCAACCATCCGGTGCAGACGGTGGATTGGTATGACTGCGTCAAGTGGAGTAATGCGCGCTCGCAGCAGGCGGGGCAGACGCCGGTGTATTACACGGATTCCGGGCTAACCCAAGTTTATACGAATGGTGAGCCGCCGACCCTGTATCTGAACTGGGCGGCGAGCGGGTATCGGTTGCCGACGGAGGCGGAGTGGGAAAAGGCGGCCCGGGGCGGATTGAGCGGGCAGCGGTTTCCGTGGGGCAATATGATTGATGGGACTTTGGCCAACTATTTCGGCAACACCGCTCACTATACTTATGATTTAGGCCCGAACAGCTTCAACGCCGCTTTCACAAACGGCTTGATGCCCTACACGAGCCCGGTGGGGTCCTTCGCGGCGAATGGGTATGGGCTTTACGACATGGCGGGGAATGTCTGGGAGTGGTGTTGGGACTGGTATGGACCGACGTATGCCGGAGGGGTCGATTCGCGCGGGCCTGCTGGGCCGTTGAAATATCGCGTGCTGCGGGGCGGCAACTGGTACAACAACCCGATTTACACGCAGTGCGCTTGTCGCTACTACTACGTTCCCACCATCGCCTTCGACGACATTGGGTTTCGGTGTGTGAGGGGGCTCTAGGTTTTGATCATTTACCGGTTAACCCTTTTGAAAACATCCACCACTGCGAAATTTTTGTATCACTATGAAACAACCTCTACGAACCTTGGGGCTGATGGTTGCCGGCCTGCTGCTGGCACTGTCCTCCCTCCACGCGCAAACCTATTCCATTGACTGGTCCAAGATCGCCGGGGGCGGCGGCACGAGCACCGGCGGGGTGTATTCCGTCAGCGGCACCATCGGCCAACCGGAGGCCGGCGGCGCGCTGACCAACGGCCAGTATGCCGTCACCGGCGGCTTCTGGGTGCTGCCGCAAGCAGTGCAAGTCAGCGGGGCCCCGACCCTCACGATTGCCCGCGCCACCCCGGGTCAGGCCCTGATCACCTGGACCCCGGCCACCGCCGGCTTTGTGCTACAAGAGAACCTGAACCTCGGCACGCCCAACTGGACCAATTCCCCCAGTGGGACCACCAACCCCATCACCGTGCCCGCCAGCGGCCTGGTGAAGTATTACCGCCTCCACAAAGCCTTGAACCCCTGAAACCCAAGCATCACCTTGCCACCCAACCTCATGAAACCTAGAAACCACCCAATCCTCACCGCACTACTCGCCATTCTGGCGGGCGCCCTCCACCTCTACGGACAAGGCACGGCCTTCACTTATCAAGGCCGGTTGAATGACGGCGGGAGCCCGGCCTGCGGGCTGTACGACCTCCGCTTCGGGCTTTACGACGCGGCCAACGGCACCGGGCAGCAGGGTAACCTGGTGACCAATAGCGCCACCGCCGTGAGCAACGGACTGTTCACCGTGACGCTGGATTTCGGCGACCAGTTCCCCGGCGCGGATCGCTGGCTGGAGATTGGCTTGCGGACCAACGGCAGCGGGGCGTTTACCACGCTCGCGCCGCGGCAAGCCATCATGCCCACGCCGTACGCCATCACCGCCGCCATGGCGACTGGGGTGCCGGCCACCGGGATCGGGTCCGGCACGGCGGGGATCAACATCTCCGGCAATGCCGCCACGGCCACCAGCGCCTTGACCGCCGACACGGCGACTAATCTGGTGGGCAATGGGGCCAACTTGACAGCGCTCAATGCCAACAATCTGGTGAATGGCACGGTGCCGCTGGCGCGCTTGAGTGGCCTTACCGACAAGCAACTAGACGCCTTTACCTGGTTACTGGCGACCAATTTGGATGGCGGCAATGCGACGACCTTGGAGGGCCTGACCGCCGCAGGCTTTTGGCGGTTAGGGGGCAATGCCGGCAGCACGCCGGGGATCAACTTCCTCGGCACCACGGACAACCAAGAGTTGCAGTTCAAGGTCAATAGCTTGGTAGGCTTGCGGTTGCTATCTACGAAAGACCACCCGAGTCTGATTGGGGGCGATGCGAGTAATTTCGCGGCCAACGATTGCTTCAACACCTTCATTGGAGGCGGGATGCTTAATTCCGTGACGAACACGACTTATTATTCGGTGATTGGAGGAGGCTTTGGAAACAAGATTATCAAGCTGTCTCCTGACTGGTATCCGGACAATGCGGTGATTGGGGGCGGGATAAACAATACGAACGCCGGTTTATCATCTGTCATTCCGGGGGGCGAAATGAACTTGGCCTATGGCCAACATACCTTTGCGGCCGGGTATCGGGCCAAGGCCACCAACGAGGGCACTTTTGTCTGGGCCGACTCCACGGAGGCGGACTTCAGTTCCACCGCGGCCAAGCAGTTCCTCATCCGCGCGGCGGGCGGCGTCGGCATTGGCACGAACCATCCCCATGCGGCCTTGGAAGTGGCCGGCACAGTGTTAGCGCAGAACTTCATCGGCAACGTCGCGGGGTTGGCGGGCACAGTCACAAATACGCTGACGTTCAATCCTACCGCGGGCGCGCCGTTCTTGGTGGGCAATAGCCTCTTAGTGGCGAACTTAAACGCCGACAAGCTGGATGGCTACAGCAGCAGTGCCTTTTGGAATGTGGGCGGCAATGCGGGCACGGGGGGCAGCGCCTTGCTGGGCACGTCGGACAATCAACCGCTGGACCTGATCAGTGACAACTTGCGCGGCTTGCGGCTGCAATACAGTTCCCGTTTCAGCGGCAGCTTACCGTTTATCAGCACCACCGCTGGCATAAATGTCATTGGGGGTTGCTGGGACAACACCATTTCCAACAATATCATCGGCGGCACGATTGCCGGCGGCGGCTATGTTTCAAGTTTCTTTTTCTCGGACGCCTTCAATGCGGTGACGGGTGATTTTGGTTCGGTAGGCGGTGGTTACAACAATACGGCCGGCACCTCTGGCACGGTGCCCGGCGGTTACAACAACAGCGCGACCGGCACGGGTAGTTTCGCCGCCGGGGCCAACGCGAGTGCGACGCATAATTACTCGTTCGTCTGGGGCGACGGCTATACCACCTCCAGCTCCACCAACCGCGATTTCACGATCAGCGCCCACGGTGGCGTGAACATGACGACGCCGCGCGGGATCAGCTTGGAGGCATCCGATACTCCGATCATTACGCGCGAATGGGATATATTTGCCAGCAATGCCGGCGCGAACAAAGCCGGGCTGGGGCGGTGGGGGCTGTTCATGGAGCCATCCCATCTGGTGGCGGGCATTCCCGGCGAGGATGTTCCGGGTCGCTACTTCTCGGTGGCCAAATACAGTACCAACGGAACCTACACCACTTTGATCACCGTGAATCAGGCGGGCAATCTGACCTGTAACAGCCTCACCATTCTTGGCGGCGCGGACTTGGCGGAACCATTTGCCATGTCGCACAACGACATTCCCGAAGGGTCCGTGGTGGTGATTGATGAGGATCATCCAGGGCAATTGAAGCTGAGCAACCAGGCTTACGATACGCGCGTGGCGGGCATTGTCAGCGGCGCGCAAGGG